>NZ_SZWE01000001.1:322500-645000 GCF_009669325.1 Roseovarius bejariae | reverse complement strand
GGTCTGGCTGGATGCTTGAAGACAGGCTTGCCAAACCCTTGGGATTTTCCTGATTTTCCGCTGGCCCCCGGTTTTTCTGTTCGGGAATGGGCGCTTTGATGGTTAAATTCACCCATGGAGTATCGCTTTGCCGATTGCATGCTTGATCTGCGGCGTCACCGCCTGACGCGGGCGCAAAAGGCCGTTCATGTCGAACCACAGGTGTTTGCGCTGTTGGAACTCTTGGCACGGCACGCGGACGAGATCGTGACCCGTGATCAGATTATCGCCCATGTCTGGCAGGGGCGGATCGTGTCGGAGGCGACGGTCAGTGCGCGCATCAGTGCGGCACGGGCCGCAGTGGGTGATGACGGGCGGCGGCAGGCCGTCATTCGGACGGTGAACCGTGTGGGGCTGGAACTGGCCGTGCCGGTGGACTGTGTGAATGGGGACGGTGAGGAGGTCCCCGGCCCCGTGTCATTCGCATCCGGTCAGGACATTCCCGAAATCCGCATGGCCACCTCGGCGGATGGCAGCGGGATCGCCTGGCAGGTGTCGGGCGACGGTCCGCCGCTTTTGCGGGCGGGGCATTGGCTGTCGCACCTGGAACTGGACTGGAAAAGCCCGGTCTGGCGACCGCTGATTCACCGGCTGGGGCAGGGGCGCAGGTTGATCCAGTATGACCAGCGTGGCACCGGCCTGTCGGAGCGCGACTGTGGCGCGCTGACCCTGGAGACCTTCGTGGAGGACATGGCCGCGGTTCTGGAGGCGGCAAAGGTTGAAAGCGCCGTGATTTTCGCGGTGTCGCAAAGTGTGCCGGTGGCCCTGGCCTTCGCGGCCCGACATCCCGAGCGGGTGCGCGCACTGGTGCTGGTATCGGGCTTTGTCCAGGGAAGTTTGCTGCGCGACGAAGCGCGCAGCGAGTCGATGACCGATACCTTCCTGAGCCTGATCGAAAGTGGATGGGGCCAACCCGACAGCGCCTTCATGACCGCGTTTTCCAGCCTGTTCATGCCCGAGGGTACACCTGCGCAGACGGACAGTTTCATCGAGATGCAACTGCAATCGGCCACGCCGGGGCGGGCGGTTGAACTGCGTCAGGCGATCGGCATGTTCGATGTGTCAGGGGAGTTGGACAAGGTGCGTTGCCCGGTTCTGGTGGGGCATGGGCACCGGGATGCCGTACAGCCCTTCGATCAGGGGCAAAAGTTGGCGCGAGGGGTGCCGAGTGCACAATTCTTTGCCTTCGACAGCCCCAATCACATCGCCTTGCCGCAGGATAAGGGCTGGCAGGACATGCTATCGGCGGTAGACCGATTCCTTTCGATACACGGTAGCGCGTGAACCGACGGGCAGGTGGGCAGGGTCAGTATCGCGAGAGGACCACGCCCGCAGCGACCAGACCGGCGGCCAGCAGGCGGTTGATCGAGACAGGGCGCGCTTCGATCCCGAAGAGGCCGACGTGGTCGATGGCAAGTGCCGCGAGGATCTGCCCGAGGATCAGCACCGCCGCCATGGTCAGGACGCCCAGAACGGACACGCTGTAAAGTGTGGCCCAGACCAGGAATGCCCCCAGGAGGCCGCCCGTCAGCAAGATGCGCGGCGCATGGGCCGCGTCAAGCAGGCGCCCGCCGTCGCCATAGGCGATGGTGACCACCAACAGCAGGACGAACCCTACCCCGAACGAGATCGTGGCCGCGCCGAGGCTGCTGCCGATATACCGGCCAAGCGCGGCATTGAGGGGGGATTGCAGGGCAATCGCTACCCCCGAAGCGGCGACAAGCAGCAAGGCCAGAAGGGGGGTGTTTGTCATGCCATGCGTCCCGTAGGCTTACTCGGGGGCGTCGCAGGCGCCAACCAGTTGCTCGTACTGTTGGGTGATCCAGCCAAGCGCCTGTTCGGGGTTGCCGTCCTCGACCTTGCCGGTCAGGCGGCTGAAGACGCGGGCTGAGCGGCTGTCGTCGATGACCTGGATGTTCTGGCTGGTGATCACGGTTTCGTAGACGAAATAGGCGATCGCCACCAGAAGGATGCCGCGTGCCACGCCGAAGATGAAACCGACCCCTTGGTCGAGGCCGCCAAGCGCCGAGCGTTGGACGAGCGAGGAAAACAGCGGCGTGATGAAGGAGGCGATGATCAGGGCCACGGCAAAGACGGCGGTGAAGGCGGCGATCATGCTCAACTCGCAACTGTCAGCGATGAAGTCGCCGACCACGGGCACCTCTTTGACCAAAGGTTCCACCTGTGGGGCGAAGATGAAGGCCAGAACGCCTGCCACGATCCAGCCGGCAATCGCCAGAGCCTCGCGCACGAAACCGCGCGAATAGGCCAGCAGGGCCGACAAGACGATGACCAGCGCGACAACGCCGTCGATGATGGTGAAACCTTCCATGGTTCTGTCCCTGTTCCGTGCGGCGCCTTACCCTGCGCCGAAAATGTCACCTACGAATGCCGTCAGATCGCCCAGTTGGGTCAAGGTGAGGCCCGATTTGCCGCCGGGTTTTCCGCCCGCTGGCACGATTGCCGATGTGAAACCAAGTTTTTGCGCTTCTTTCAACCTGTTTTCGGTCTGACCGACCGGGCGAAGCGCGCCAGAAAGGCTGATTTCCCCGAAAACGACGGTTTCGGCGGGCAGGCTGCTATCCTCGCGCGCACTCAGAAGGGCGGCGGCCACGGCAAGGTCGGCGGCGGGTTCGGATATTTTGATGCCGCCGGCGACGTTGAGGTAGACATCGAGACCGGCAAAGGGGATGCCGCAGCGCGCCTCCAGCACGGCAAGGATCATGGCAAGCCGTGCGCCGTCCCAGCCCACCACGGCGCGGCGCGGCTGGCTGTGCGGGGTGGGGGCGACGAGCGCCTGCATCTCCACAAGGACGGGCCGGGTGCCTTCGATACCGGCAAAAACGACCGAGCCGGGGGCCGGGTCGCCCCGGCCAGACAGGAACAACTCGGAGGGGTTGGCCACCTCGGCCAGACCGCCGCCCGTCATCTCGAACACTCCGATCTCGTCGGCGGGGCCGAAGCGGTTCTTGACGCTGCGCAGGATGCGGAATTGATGGCCGCGCTCGCCTTCGAAATAAAGCACGGTATCGACCATGTGTTCCACAACGCGGGGGCCTGCGATCTGGCCTTCCTTGGTGACATGCCCCACGAGGATGACACTGGCGCCCTTGCGTTTGGCAAAGCTGGTCAGCTCATGGGCAGCGGCACGCACCTGGCTGACGCTTCCCGGGGCGCTGTCGACGTTGTCGGCCCAGACGGTTTGGATCGAGTCGATCACTACGAGGTCGGGTTTCTCGGCCTCCAAGGTGGTGAGGATGTCCCGAAGCGAGGTGGCCGCGGCCAGTTTTACCGGCGCGTCCCCAAGGCCGAGGCGCTGCGCACGCATGCGCACCTGTGCGCTTGCCTCTTCGCCCGACACGTAGACGGTTTTGAGGCCCGCCCCGGCAAAGCGCGCGGCGGCCTGCAAAAGAAGGGTGGATTTGCCGATGCCCGGATCGCCACCGACCAAGATGGCACTGGCGGGGACCATGCCGCCGCCAAGCACGCGGTCCAGTTCCGTGATCCCGGATTGCGTGCGGGGGGGCGGTGTTTCCTCGGCCGAAAGATCGGTCAGGGTGAGTGTGGTCCCTCGTTTTGCGCCGAGCGATTTGGAGGCGGGGCCCGCCGAGAGCGGGGTGTCTTCGACAATCGTGTTCCATTCGCCGCAGGCATCACAGCGCCCGGACCACTTGGAGGATACCGCGCCACAGGCGGAACAGGAAAAGGATGCAGATTTTGCCATGGCCCGCTATTGCCCCATCGGGGCGGGGGCGGTCAAACCCTATTCGGCGGCTTTTTCGGTTAGTGAAACGATGGTTCCATCGGCCCGGGCCACGTCTTCATGGCCGAACTCGGGCAGGATGTCGCGCAGGTCGTCACGCAGGCGTTGAAGTTGACTGGCGGCGACGCTTTCTTCCAGTTCCACTTCATGTGCCCAGTGGTGCAACTCCTGGCAGACCTGTTTGGCCTTCTCCAGTCGGGTGTTGAAAGCCTCGATCTCTTGCTGGCGTTGGGTCAGGAACGCGCGGGCGCGATTGACCTTTTCGTCGGAATAGACCTCGGCCAGTTCCTTGCTGATGAAGGACATCTGTGCCGCGACTTCCAGAAGCGCCGGTTCCAGATCGCCAAGGTCGGGATGATCGCGCAGATAGGCAAGCCGCTCGCGGACCGCGTCAAATTCGGAACTGAGTTGAAACAGCCCCTCGCGATCCGCGCCATGGGCCGCGACATAGGCGCGGGCGATGTCTTGCATCCCGAGCTCAAATCGGCGGTGAGAGGTTTCCAGCCGCATGATACGGCCATTCATCGGAATGAAAAAACACAGCAGAACAGCCACGGCGGTCAGCGTGACCTGCACGATCTGTCCCGCGTTGTCATAGGGCACGCCGTTGAACTCGGCGCTGAATTGCAGCCATGGCATGGCCCCGAAGGCGGCCACGGCTGTGACTGCGGTCAAGCCCACGGCGGCGGCGATAAATGCGCCGACTGCCAACCGCTGCATCAAGAATTGAATCAAAACAAAAAGCGATTTGATCTGGTCGGACATGACTTCCCCCCAGAAAGCGATCTAACCTAATACATAGGCAAGTTTATGCCGATGAAGGGTGATTGCCCAAGGATAAATTGTGCAAAATTGTGTCAAGGTCCGAAAAACCGGCGTTATTGCGGGTTTGGCGTTTCCCCTTTGGAAACAATTTTGCCAATTCGGGGCGGCTTTTCAGTGAAGTACCCAATGGCAATCGAGGCCAGGACACAGCCCGTGAACAGGTAAAGGCCCCATGCGGTCTCGATCCGGCCCACCCCGATTCCCTTGGAGAGGGTGATGTAAAGCGCAATCAGGAAGACATCGGCCATCGCCAGTTTCCCCAGAATTTGGAGCGCGGGAAGAACCTTCCGGCGCAATAGCCCGAAGTGGATCAGCGCAAGGCCGATGGTTTTCAGGTAAGGGGCGAAAAGTGCGAAGGCCGTGACGATCAGGGCAAGCAAGACATCGCTTTCCCACAGGGATTGCAACCCGGTGATCACGCTGACCTCGGACAGGCCGAAAATCGGCAATAGCCCGGCACGCATCAGCGGTGCGAACCATGCAACCGGAAACAGCACCAGAAGCGCGAGATTGGCGTATTTCAACATGCAGACCCTAGATGGACACACCAAGCCATCTAGGCGCATCGTCGTAGGGATGCAATGTGTCACAGGTCGGCGTGAAATTCCTCGATCAGGTGGCGGACGACGGCGCGCATGGCATGATCGGGGTCGTCCTCGGCGTGGAGGGCATCCGAATAGGCCTGTCGTTGACGCCCCGCCGAGGAGCCTGTCCGCAGCATTTCGCGCGCGCCTTCGATCTCGGCCACGGATTCGAAAAACTGCGCGTCTTCCTGCAAAAGCTCGATCAGTTCCTCGACCAGATCGCCCATGGGGATGATCTCGCCCAGGCCGAAATCAATCAGCCCTTCGCGCACCCCGTATCGTTGCGCGCGCCACCGATTCTCGGCGATCAGGAAGCGGTCGTAGATGCGCCACCGCTGGTTCTTGACGGCAAGGCGCCAGAGCATCCGCGACAGCGCCTGGACCACGGCGGCCAGTGTCAGGGCGTGCTCCAGCCGGGGCTGCACGTCGCAAATGCGGGATTCCAGCGTGGGGAACTGGTGCGAGGGGCGCAAATCCCACCAGATCTTCGAGCTGTCCTCGATCACCTCAAGATCGACAAGAACCTGAACCGAGCGTTCGAATTCCCCGAAACTTTCCATGCGCGGGGGCAGGCCGGTACGGGGCAGGTTATCGAAAACCGTCAGGCGATAGCAGTTCAGGCCGGTATCCTGCCCTTGCCAATAGGGCGAGGAGCAACTGAGCGCCAACAGATGCGGTAGGAAATAACTGAGCTGGTTCATCAAGTCGACGCGGCGGTCGGGCGGGTCAATGCCGACATGCACGTGCATACCGCAGATCAGCATCCGCCGCACCACCCCGGCCAAATCCCCCGCCAGCATGTTGTAGCGTTCCTTGTCGGTGTGCTTTTGATCCCGCCAATCGGCAAAGGGGTGGCAGGAGGCGGCAATCGGCGCAAGGTTATGCTTGGCCGCGCAAGCCGACACGGTGCTGCGCAGGCGTTTGAGATCATCACGCGCCTCGGCCACGTTGCGGCAGACCTTGGTGCCGATCTCGATCTGGCAATTGAGGAACTCGGGGCTGACCTGGTCTTCGAGTTGCGCGCGGCACTCGTCCATCATGGCCGCGGGGGCCTCGGACAAGGCCATGCTGTCGCGGTCGACAAGCAGGTATTCTTCCTCGATGCCGATCGTGAACTCGGGATGGATCAGGGCCATGATGCGCCCCCTTTTGCCATGTCGTCGCGCCATTTCAGCATGTGCAGGCAGGGGGGCGCAATGGAAAACGCCCGCCGGAAGGGCGGGCGTTCCTATCAGTTCGGATGCGGGATTAGTCCATGGCCTTGAAGTTGAACTCGCCACCTTCCTTGATGCCCGAAGGCCAGCGGGAGGTCACCGTTTTGGTGCGGGTGTAGAACTTGAAGGCGTCCGGCCCGTGCTGGTTCAGGTCGCCGAACATGGATTTCTTCCAGCCGCCGAAGGTGTGGTAGGCCAGCGGCACGGGGATCGGGACGTTCACGCCGACCATGCCGATGTTGATACGGTTGGCGAAGTCGCGGGCGGCGTCACCGTCGCGGGTAAAGATCGCAGTCCCGTTGCCCATCTCGTGATCCATGGCAAGGCCGATGGCCTCTTCGTAGGAGCCCGCGCGCACCGTGCTGAGGACCGGGCCGAAGATTTCCTGCTTGTAGATGTCCATGTCGGGCGTCACCTTGTCGAAGAGGTGCGGGCCGACGAAGAAGCCGTCCTCGTATCCCTGAAGCTGGAAGTCGCGACCGTCCACGACCAATTCCGCGCCCTGATCGATGCCCGATTGCACGAGGCCGAGGATTTTTTCCTTGGCGGCACCTGTGACCACGGGTCCATAATCCACGTCATCGCCTGCGGTGTAGGGGCCGACCTTCAGTTTCTCGATGCGCGGCACCAGTTTTTCGATCAGGCGGTCGGCGGCTTCATCCCCCACGGGCACGGCGACAGAGATGGCCATGCAGCGTTCGCCGGCAGCCCCGTAGCCTGCGCCGATAAGTGCATCGGCGGCCTGGTCCATATCGGCGTCGGGCATGATGATCATGTGGTTTTTCGCACCGCCGAAGCACTGCACGCGCTTGCCGTTCGCGCAGCCGCGCGAATAGATGTACTCGGCAATCGGGGTGGAGCCGACGAAGCCCACCGACTGGATCACCGGGTGATCAAGGATCGCGTCGACGGCTTCCTTGTCGCCGTTGACGACCTGCAGCAGACCCTTGGGCAGGCCGGCCTCTTCCATCAGTTCGGCCAGCATGAGCGGCACCGAGGGGTCGCGCTCGGACGGCTTGAGGATGAAGGCGTTGCCGCAGGCAAGGGCGGGGGCGAACATCCACATCGGGATCATGGCGGGGAAGTTGAAGGGGGTGATCCCTGCCGACACGCCAAGCGGCTGTTTCATCGAGTACATGTCGATGCCGGGGCCGGCGCTGTCGGTGTATTCCCCCTTCAGGAGTTCGGGGGCGCCGATGCAGTACTCCACCACTTCAAGGCCACGCTGCACATCGCCCTTGGCGTCGGGGAAGGTCTTGCCGTGCTCGGCCGAAAGCGCCTCGGCCAGCTTGTCCATGTCGCGGTTCAGCAGGGCGACGAATTTCATCATCACCCGCGCGCGGCGCTGTGGGTTGGTGGCGGCCCAGGCGGGCTGCGCGGCGGCGGCGGCTTCGACGGCCTTGTTCAGTTCATCATTGTTGCCAAGGGGGCATTTGGCCTGCACTTCACCCGTTGCCGGGTTGAAGACATCGGCAAAGCGGCCCGATGTGCCTTTGACATGGGCGCCGTCGATATAATGCGTCAGTTCTTTCATGGAATCCTCCCAATCCGAGATTTGCGCGCAGCTTAGTCTTGCAACTATCCCCGCAAAAGGGGAAATATTCCAAAAGTGTTTTGCAAATATGCAAAGGCGAGGCATGCAGTGGGATGATCTGAAAACCTTTCTGGCCGTGGCGCGGCACGAAAGCCTGTCACGGGCGGGGCGTGTGTTGAAGGTCGATCCGGCAACGGTGGGGCGGCGCGTGGCGCGGCTTGAGGCCGATGTCGGCGCGCCCTTGTTCGCCAAGTCGCCCACGGGCTATGCCCTGACGGATGCGGGGCAGAGGCTGATGAGTCATGCGGTCAGGGTTGAGCAGGCCATCGAAGGCGCCGCCGAAGAGATGGCAGGCCAATCCGGCGGGTTGACCGGGCAAATCCGCATCGGTGCGCCCGATGGCGCGGCCAACTACCTCCTGCCACAGGTCTGCGCCCGGATCGCCGAGGAAAACCCGGATCTTGAGGTGCAGATCGTCGCCCTGCCGCGCGTCTTTAACCTGACCCGGCGCGAGGCCGACATGGTGATCGCCGTAAGCCCGCCCACGGCGGGGCGCCTCACGGTGCAGAAAATCACGGATTATCGCCTGCATCTGGCGGCCTCGAAGCGGTATCTTGACCAATACGACCCGATTGAGCGTCTTGACGACCTTAGCCGACATCGGGTGGTCGGCTATATTCAGGACATGATTTTCGACAAGGAACTGGATTACCTGCGCGAGGCGGGGGTGGACACGGTGAACCTTGCCTCCAACTCCGTCGCGGTACAGCTCAACTGGGTGCGGAACGGGGCCGGGGTGGGTATTTTGCATGATTTTTCGATCCCGGCAGCCCCCGGGGTGGTCAAGGTCTTGCCCGGGGAGGTGAGCCTGACGCGCAGTTTCTACCTTGTGCGGCACGCCGACGACCGGCGGCTGGAACGGCAAAACCGTTTTGCCGCCGCTTTGGTAGACGGATTGCGACAGGAAGTGTCCCGGCTTGAAGCCCTTGCTTGACAGAAACTTTATTATCGTGAACCGTGGTATACGCGTCATAAAAAAAACTTGGAGGGCTTCAACATGCTCGTGCAACAGATCCTGAAATCCAAAGGGGACCACAAGGTTGTCACGGTGAAGCCCGGAACGCGCGTTTCCGATGCGGCGCAAACACTGGCCGAGCGGCGGATCGGGGTGCTTGTCGTGTCCAGGGACGGGATCAAGGTGGAGGGCGTTATCTCGGAGCGCGATATCGTTCGCTCGCTCGGGGTGCGCGGGGCCGGGTGCCTGGCCGAGACCATCGACGAGATGATGACGGCCAACCCGGTATGCTGCACCATGCAGGATAGCTCCGATGCAGTCTTGGCCCGCATGACCGACGGGCGGTTCCGCCACATGCCGGTGGTGGAAGACGGCAAGCTCGTGGGGATCGTGACCATCGGTGACGTGGTCAAGGCGCGGCTTCAGGAGCTGTCGATGGAGAAAGACGCCCTCGAAGGGATGATCATGGGCTACTGAGCCCTGCACTCACCGCGTCAGGATAAGTTTCCCGCCGCCGATTTCGACGCTTGAAAAGCGCTGCAAGTACTCCATCCCAAGAAGGGAGCCATCCATGACGCCGTCGTTGACCACGGCGCGCACATCCCAGTCTTCGATCGGACCAATTGTGAACCGGTCAAGGCGCACGGGGGCCGTGCGAACCTCGCCGTTGGCGGTATTGGCGCGGCCAAGATAAACCAGATCGTCCACATTCAGGCCCGCACGGCGGGCGTCGTCCTTGGTGAGCACGATTTGCGTTGCCCCGGTGTCCACGACAAAGCGCACGGGTTCCCCGTTGACTTCCGCCGTCAGGTAATAATGGCCGTCCGGGGCGCGGGGCAGTTCGATCTGGCCTGTGTCCGCCACGATATTCTGACTGGGTGCCACGCTTTGCCGGATGTCACCCCACAACCCCACAACCGCGATCGCACCGATGAAAATCAGGCCCCAGGCCGCCGCCTGTTGCGCCAGCTTTCCCAATGATTGGCGGTTTTGCGCAAAGAACCACAGGCCGATGGCCGACCCGAGGATGACAAGGTAAACAAGGCTGGTGAGATCATTTTGCATGGGCTGGATATATGGCGGGGGTAAGGGTTTTGAAAGGTCAGGCCGCCAGCCCGAAACCGCGCAACCCGTCCAGCACGAATTGTACCGCCAGAGCGGCCAGCAGCATCCCCAAAAGCCGGGTGATCACGTTGATCCCGGTCCGGCCCATGACCCGTTCCAGCATACCCGCCGTCAGGAACAGGATGAAGACCATGCTGACAACACAGAGCATCACGCCGATGACCCATGCCAGCCCCTCCAGCCCCGGTTTCTGACCGGCCAGCAGGATCACCGTTGTAATCGACCCCGGCCCGCCAATCAGCGGAATGGCCAGCGGGAAAATCGACGGATCGTCGCTGTCGTCTTCTTCCTCGGCTTCATCCGCCTGTGTCTTGCGCCGCTTGCTGCGCCGCTCGAACAGCATGTCAAGGGCGGTCAGGAACAGCAGGATCCCCCCGGCGATGCGGAAGGCGGGCATGGAGATGCCGATAAAGCCAAGCACCGCCTCGCCGAAGCTGGCGAAGATAATGAGGATCAGCGCCGCCGTGATACAGGCGCGCAGGGCAATCGCGCGCCGTTTGGACGTGCCCATCCCTTGGGTCATGGCCACGAAGAGGGGCGTCATGCCGATCGGGTCGATGATCACGAAAAGCGTGACGAAAGCCGTAATGAGAAAAGCGGTATCTATGATCATCTATCCCTCGGCCTCTTCCAGTCGCTCCAGTGCCGCCATCCACAGGGTTTCGGCGCGGGCCAGCCCGTCCTCGACCTCGGCGAATTTCTTTTGCCACTCGGCGGCGTCGTTGACGTTGGCCTCGTCATACATGGCCGGGTCCGCCAGCTTGGCCGAGATACGATCCCGCATTTCGTTGAGTTTATCAACGCGTTGCTCGCATTTGCGCAGGTCCTGCCGCAGGGCGAGGAGGGTATCGCGAGAGGGGCGCTTGGGCTTGGCCGGTTTCGGCTTGGAAGCCGTTTTCGCCGGTGCGTCGCCGGAGAGAAGCATAGTGCGATAGGCCGTCAGATCACCTTCGTAAGGCGCAACCCGGCCATCCTTGACCAGCCAAAGCCGGTCGGCCACCAGTTCCAGAAGGTGCATATCGTGGCTAACGAGGATCACCGCGCCGCTATAGGCGGTCAGCGCCTCGACCAGGGCCTCGCGGCTTTCAATATCAAGGTGGTTCGTGGGCTCGTCGAGGATCAACAGGTGCGGTGCATCCAGCGTGGCAAGCATGAGCGACAGGCGCGCTTTTTGCCCGCCCGAGAGCCCCCTGACGAGGGTTTCGGCCTGTTCGGCACCGATGCCGAAGCCTCCCAATCGTGCGCGCAGCTTGGCGGGGGCCTCATCCGGGCGCAGGCGGCGGATATGGTCGATGGGGGTTTCATCGACGTGCAGTTCTTCCACTTGATGTTGCGCGAAATACCCCACGCGCAGTTTCGAGGCGCTGTGCACGCGCCCGTCCATTGGCGAAAGCTTCCCTGCCAGAAGCTTGGACAGTGTCGACTTCCCCTCACCGTTGCGGCCCAGAAGGGCGATGCGGTCATCCTGATCTATGCGTAGGTCGAGGCGGCTGAGGACCTGCTCGCCGTCATAGCCCACGGCAGCCCCTTCGAGGCGGAGGATGGGCGGCGACAGTTCCTCGGGTTCGGGGAAGGTAAAGCGGCGCAGGGCGGCTTCTTGCGGTTGGGTGATCGGCTCCATCCGGGCGAGGGCCTTGATCCGGGCCTGCGCCTGCTTGGCCTTGTCGGCCTTGTAGCGGAAACGATCGACATAGGATTGCAGGTGCGCGCGGCGGGCCTCCTGTTTCTTGGCCTCGGATTGTGCCGCCGCCAGACGCGCGGCGCGGGTCTTGGCGAAGCTGTCATAGCCGCCTTGATAGAGCGTCAGCTTGCGGTCTTCGAGGTGCAGGATCGAGCCGACCGCGCGGTTGAGCAGTCCGCGATCGTGACTGACGACCAGAACGGTGTGCGGATAGCGCGCCAGATAGCTTTCCAGCCATAGCGCGCCTTCCAGATCGAGGTAGTTCGTGGGTTCGTCGAGCAGCAGCAGGTCGGGCTGTGCGAAAAGCACGGCGGCAAGCGCCACGCGCATCCGCCAGCCGCCGGAGAAGGCGCTGCATGGCATTCGCTGTTCGGCGTCATTAAAGCCGAGCCCCTTGAGGATGCTGGCGGCCCGTGCCTCGGCGGACCACGCGTCGATATCGGCAAGCCGGGTCTGGATTTCGGCAATCCGGGTGCCGTCTGTCGATGACTCGGATTCGGCCAGCAGTTCGGCCCGTTCGGTATCGGCCGCCAGAACCGTGTCGATCAGCGAGACCTCGTTGCCGGGCACCTCTTGGGCCACGCCACCGATCCGCGCGCGGGAGGGCAGGGTGATATCCCCGGTTTCAAGGGCAAGTTCCCCCCGGATCAACCGGAAAAGCGTGGTCTTGCCGGTGCCGTTACGGCCCACAAGGCCCACCTTGTGGCCATCGGGTATCGTGGCCGAGGCATGTTCGATCAACGGGCGTCCCGCCACCGAATAGGAAATGTCATCAAGTCGCAGCATGGCCGGGGTGTGACGCAATCCCGGGCAGGCGTCAATCGCGGCTTTTCAAAGGGCCGACCCCATGCTATCGGAGCCGCGATCAAACGCGCGCGGGACGGTTCCGCGCCTATTCATCAAGGAAAGAGGCTGACATGGCTGTGGAACGCACCCTGAGCATCATCAAACCCGATGCCACCAAACGCAACCTGACCGGGAAGATCAACGCCAAGTTCGAAGATGCGGGCCTGCGCATCGTTGCGCAAAAGCGTATCCAGCTGACCAAGGCGCAAGCCGGTGAATTCTATGCCGTGCACAAGGAACGCCCGTTCTATGACGAACTGTGCGAATTCATGGCGTCCGAGCCGGTTGTCGTGCAGGTGCTGGAAGGGGACGGCGCGATTGCCAAGAACCGCGAAGTGATGGGCGCCACGAACCCCGCCGATGCGGCGCCGGGCACAATCCGCGCAGAATTCGCGGAGTCGGTCGGCGAAAACTCGGTTCACGGGTCGGATGCTCCGGAAACCGCGGCGGTCGAGATCGCCTTCTTCTTCTCGGGTCTGGAACTGGTGGGCTAAGCCACAGCGTTTCGGATCACCGGAAAGATCAAGGTCGTGCCTTCATGGGCGCGGCCTTTTCTTTTGGGAACACAAGGCCTTAGATGCTTGCGAAGTCGTTGAAGACCTTGCGTGGATCGCCTTGTGAAACCGGGGGGCGCGAGGTGGTGGGACCGGCCTCTTTCGGGGCGTCTGTCCCCTGCTTGGGTGGTTTGGGTGGGGTTGTGCTGGCCATGGGTCTGCTCCTTTTATGAGGCAAACCAGCCGGACGGCGCCCGGCCGGCGCCTGATTATAAAGGCAGAATACCCTCCAAATGGGGCGGAAATGTGGCAGGGCCTCAGCCGCTCATGTCGGTGATGACCGTGACGCCGTGACCGGTGAATTCATCCATGTCCTTGAGGGCTTGGGCGACGCCGCTCAACGCGATTTCCTTGGTGATAAGGGACGCCGGGTCGATCCGCCCGGCGGCGATCATCTCGAAGAGCGAGGCAAACCGATGTGCGCCGATACCACGTGTGCCGTGAAGGGTGATCTGGCGGGCATAGACCAATTCCAAAAGGGGGAGGGGCGGGGTTGCATGGGGGCCAAGCGGCATGCCGATCTGGACGTGGCGCCCCATTTTGCGAAGCGACCTCAGAGAGTTATGGAAGGTGGCGGTGACACCGAGCGCATCCACCGAGACATGCGCGCCGCCGCCCGTGGCCTCGCGCAGGGCCTCGCCGACATCGTCATGGTCATTGGCGTTTAGGGTGACATTGGCCCCGGCAACGCGTGCGGCCTCAAGCGCGGAGGGGTTGACGTCAACGGCGACGATGCGGGCCCCCAGGGCGGCGCCGATCATGATGGCCGAAAGCCCCACACCGCCGCAACCATGCACGCCAAGCCATTCTCCCGGTTGAATTTTCGCCCGGTCCACCACCCCGCGAAACGCGGTCGTGACCCGGCACCCCATGCCTGCTGCCGCCGCATAGCCAACCCCCTCGGGCAGGGCGACGAGGTTGAAATCGGCCCTAGGTATCGCGATCTGTTCGGCAAAGGCGCCCCAGCCGGTGAAGCCGATGACATGCTGGTGGTTGCAAATCGTGGGCTCTCCGCCCCTGCAATCGGGGCAGGCGCCGCAGCCCAGAATAAAGGGTGCGGTTACCCGGTCGCCTGTCGCAAACCCATGGCATTCCGGGCCAACGGCGATCACGTCGCCCGAGAATTCGTGCCCCATGACATGCGGCAAGGCAACATCCGGGTCCGCGCCCTTCCATGCGTGGTGGTCCGAGCGGCAGACACCACAAGCACGCACCGCGACGACCACCCCGTCGCGCGGGCAATCGGGATCGGCCACCTGCACGATTTCGGGGGCGGTGTCGAAGGCAGTGAGAAGGGCGGCTTTCATGGGGAACCTCGGGTTGGAATCAAACGTACGACTCGTACGACTACCGACCCAGTTTCATACGAAATCCTGCCGCTTTGCGACCCCCATCGTACAACTCGTACGAACCTTGCAATTCGCGGCGTGATTTTCCATGGTTGAGCGTCGCCACAAGGGAACACAGATGTCCGACACGAAACTGCGCCAGAACCCCCACAAGATCCGGGAAACCCGCGAGAAGAATCTTGAAACAGCCATCGGGCGAGAGGTGCGCGACATGCGCCGCGCGCGGGCGATGACGGTGGCCGACCTTTCGGCGGCAACGGGACTGTCGGTGGGAATGTTGTCGAAGATCGAAAATGGTGTGACCTCGCCGTCGCTCACGACGTTGCAGACCCTTTCGGCGGCCCTGAGCGTCCCCATCACGTCCTTTTTCCTCCGCTTCGAGGAGCGGCGCGAGGCCGTGCATGTCAAGGCGGGGGAAGCCGTGGAGATGGAGCGTGCAGGCACGCGGGCAGGGCATCAGTATAACCTGCTGGGCCACCTGGACGCCAACAGCAGCGGCGTGATCGTGGAGCCCTACCTGATCACCCTGAACGAAACCTCGGATGTCTTCCCGACCTTCCAGCACGATGGTGTGGAACTGTTATATATCCTCGAAGGCGAGGTGGGCTACCGCCATGGCGACAAGAGTTTCCACCTGCGCCCAGGAGACAGCCTGTTTTTCGACGCGGACGCGCCGCATGGCCCGGATGAACTGATCAAGATGCCGATACGGTATCTTTCGGTGATCTCGTATCCGCAGGGTGGAAATTAAGTCCACTCGTCTGGTGACATCCAACTGGTCGCGCCTCCGGCGGGAGTATTTTGGGAAAGATGAAAACTGCTCCTGCGCATTTCATCTTTCCATAAATACTCCGGGGGAGACGCCCGCAGGGCGGCGGGGGCAGCGCCCCCTGAAGGCGATGTGATTGCAAGACTCTTCCCACGGCGCGTCGGACCTGCTACTATTCCCTGATAGACCCCGAAAACGGGGCGTGTTCGAGGCAGTATCGGCGGTTCTGATGACAGAGATGGTGTATGGCGCGGTCCCGGTGCGGGATGCGGAGCCCGTTCTTCCCAAGTGGTGGCGGACAATCGACAAGTGGTCGATTTCCTGTGTTTTGATCCTGTTCGGGATCGGCATTCTTCTTGGGTTGGCGGCCTCGCCGCCCTTGGCCGAGAAAAACGGGTTTGCCCCGTTTCACTATGTCCAGCGGCAGGCCTTTTTCGGCTGCCTGGCCCTTGGCTCCATGCTTTTGACGTCGATGATGAGCCCCGCCCTCGTGCGGCGTCTTGCCGTGATCGGCTTTCTGGCGGCCTTTGCCGCCTTGATCCTTTTGCCCGTTTTCGGCACCGATTTCGGCAAGGGGGCCGTGCGGTGGTACAGCCTTGGCTTCGCCTCGGTGCAGCCGTCGGAATTTCTCAAGCCCGGATTCGTGGTGGTCGCGGCATGGATGATGGCGGCCAGCCAGGATATCAACGGGCCTCCGGGGCTGAGCTGGTCCTTCGTTCTGGCAATCGTGATCGTCGCCTTTCTGGCCATGCAGCCGGATTTCGGGCAGGCCTGCCTTGTGCTGTTCGGCTGGGGCGTGATGTATTTCGTGGCCGGTGCGCCGATCGTGCTTTTGCTGGGCATGGCGCTGTGTGTCATCGTGGCGGGGAGCGTGGCCTATTCCAATTCCGAGCACTTCGCGCGCCGGATCGACGGGTTCCTGAGCCCCGACGTGGACCCCAACACGCAGTTGGGCTTTGCCACCAATGCCATTCGCGAGGGCGGATTTTTCGGTGTCGGTGTAGGCGAGGGCGAGGTGAAATGGAGCCTGCCCGATGCGCATACCGATTTCATCATTGCCGTGGCGGCCGAGGAATACGGGCTGATCCTCGTGCTGTGTATTATCGCTCTTTATACTACGGTGCTGGTCCGGTCCCTGGCGCGCTTGATGCGTGAGCGGGACCCGTTCATTCGCTTGGCCGGCGCGGGTCTTGTGGCCATGTTCGGTGTGCAGGCGATGATCAACATGGGCGTGGCCGTGCGCCTGTTGCCCGCGAAGGGCATGACATTGCCTTTCGTGAGTTATGGCGGCTCGTCCCTGATTGCGGGGGGACTGGCCATGGGAATGCTTTTTGCCTTCACGCGATCCCGGCCGCAGGGCGAGATCGGCGATATTCTGCGTGGACGGTTCAGGTGACTGGTCAATTCCGGCCTCTTGCGCCATGAGGGCGCAATTCAGGCAATGAGGTGATGCTGTGAGCGAAAGACAGCCATTACTTGTGATCGCCGCCGGGGGCACCGGCGGGCATATGTTTCCGGCGCAGTCGCTGGCCGAGGTGATGTTACGCCGGGGCTGGCGTGTGAAGCTGTCCACCGATACGCGCGGGACGCGTTATACCGGGGGCTTCCCGCATTCCGTCGAAATCAGTCAGGTGTCGAGCGCGACGTTTGCCCGGGGGGGGCTTTTGGCCAAGGCCTTGGTGCCGTTCCGCATTCTGGGCGGTGTCATCGGGGCGGCCTTCGGCATGATGCGCGACATCCCCGACGTGGTGGTGGGCTTTGGGGGCTATCCGACGATCCCGGCGCTTGGCGCGGCGTGGTTGTTACGCAGGCCGCGGATGATCCATGAGCAGAACGGGATTCTGGGCCGGGTCAACAAGATATTCGCCAAGCGGGTTGATCGTGTGGCCTGTGGCACATGGCCGACGGATTTGCCCGAGGGTGTCGCGGGGGTACATGTAGGCAACCCGGTCCGCGCCAGTGTTCTGGAGCGGGCAGGGGCAGGATATATTCCGCCCGGCGATTACCCGATGTCGGTTCTGGTGATCGGCGGCAGCCAGGGGGCGCGCATCCTGTCGGATATGATCCCGGCGGCGATTGCGGCGTTGCCCGAGGGTTTGCGGCGCAATGTCCGCGTGGCGCACCAGGCGCGCGACGAGGACGGGCAGCGCGTGGCGCAATTCTATGCCGAGGCCGGGATCGACGCCGAGGTGGAGCCCTTCTTCCGCGATGTGCCGCGCCGGATGAGCGAGGCGCAATTGGTGATCAGCCGGGCGGGCGCCTCTTCGATCGCAGATATCAGCGTGATCGGGCGCCCTAGTATCCTGATCCCTTATGCGGCGGCAGCGGGGGATCATCAGGCGGCGAACGCCAAGGGGCTGACCAAGGCGGGCGGCGCGATTGTCATCCCGGAAAGAAAGCTTGCGGTCGAGGTGGTTTCAGAGCAGATAGCCAGCGTTCTGACCAACCCGCAGGGGGCCGCACAGATGGCGCAGGCGGCCCTTGGGCAGGGCCTGCCCGACGCGCCGGTGCATTTGGCCGATATGGTCGAGGACTTGGCAGGAGGTCGGGAAACATGAAAGATCTGGCGATCAGAGGGGACAGAGCGATGAATGCCGCAACCAAACTGCCGGGGGACGTGGGCCCCATCCATTTCGTCGGCATTGGCGGCATCGGCATGTCGGGGATCGCCGAGGTACTGTTGAACCATGGCTACGTGGTGCAGGGCAGCGATTTGAAATCGACGCCCATCACCCAGCGGCTTGAGGCCATGGGCGCGCATATCTTTCAGGGGCAGACGGCGGAGAACCTTGACGAGGCCGAGGTGGTGGTGATTTCAAGCGCGATCAAGCCGGGGAACCCGGAGTTGGACGAGGCGCGCCGGAAGGGCCTTCCGGTGGTGCGCCGGGCCGAGATGCTGGCCGAGTTGATGCGGTTGAAATCCAATGTCGCCGTGGCGGGCACCCATGGCAAGACCACCACCACCACGATGGTCGCGGCCTTGCTGGATCATGGCAAGTTCGACCCCACGGTGATCAATGGCGGCATCATCCATGCCTATGGATCGAACGCCCGCGTCGGGCAGGGCGAATGGATGGTGGTCGAGGCCGACGAAAGCGACGGCACCTTCAACCGCCTGCCCGCGACGATTGCCATTGTTACCAATATCGACCCCGAGCACATGGAGCATTGGGGCACCGAGGAAAACCTGCACCGGGGCTTTTATGACTTCGTGAGCAACATTCCCTTTTACGGCCTTGCGGTCTGCTGCACCGATGATCCGGATGTGCAGGCGCTTGTGGCCAAGCTGACCGACCGGCGGGTGGTGACCTACGGGTTCAACACGCAGGCTGACATCCGGGCCATGAACCTGCGCTATGAAAAGGGCGTGGCGCATTTCGATGTGGCGCTGCAGGCCGAGGGCAAGGTGATCGAGGGGTGCCGGTTGCCGATGCCGGGGGATCATAACGTCAGCAATGCCTTGAGTGCCGTGGCCGTTGCCCGGCATCTGGGCATGAAGCGCGAGGAAATCCGCGAGGCTTTGGCGAGTTTTGGAGGCGTGAACCGCCGCTTTACCCGTGTGGGCGAGGTGAACGGCGTGACGGTGATCGATGATTACGGTCACCACCCGACCGAGATTGCCGCCGTTCTGAAGGCGGCGCGGCAGGCCTGCGAGGGGCGGGTCATCGCCGTGCATCAACCGCACCGCTATACCCGCCTGCATCACCATTTCGATGATTTCTGCGCCTGTTTCAACGAGGCCGACGTGGTGGCCATCGCCGAGGTCTATGCCGCGGGCGAAGACCCCATCGAAGGGGCCACGCGGGACGATCTGGTGGCCGGGTTGATCCGCGCAGGGCATCGCCATGCACGGGCCATTCAGGACGAGGACGATCTGGAGCGGCTGGTCCGCGAACAGGCGAAACCGGGGGACATGGTTGTCTGCCTTGGCGCGGGCACCATCAGCACATGGGCCAACGGTCTGCCGGAGCGGTTGAGCCGGGGCTGACCATGGGGCGCGGGCGAACGGAATTTATCAAGAATTCCGTGCCGGAAAATTCGAATTTTCCGGCTCCCGGGCAGTTTGGAGGACGGGGGCACGAATGACCGAGCACCTGCAACGCCGTATTGGGCTGGGCCTGCTGACCGCCTATGGCGTGGGGGTCATGGTGGGGGCCGGCATCTATGTGCTTGTGGGGGCCGTGGCCGCGCAAGCGGGGGTCTGGGCGCCATTATCCTTTCTCATCGCGGGCGCGATTGCCGCCCCCACGGCGCTGTCTTATGCCGAGTTCAGCACCCGCCTGCCGGAAGCGGCGGGTGAAGCGCTTTTCGTGGAAAAGGGCCTGAGTTCACGGTTCTTGGGCCTTGTGGTGGGCTTGGGGATCGTGGCGGCCGGCACGGTCTCGGCCGGGGCGGTTTTGCGCGGAGGCGCGGGATACCTGACCTCGGTCACCGGGTGGCCCGATCTTTGGGTGGTCGTGATCATGGGGCTGGCCTTGGTCGGGGTGGCCATTGCGGGCGTCCTGGAAAGCCTCAGCATGGCCGCGATTTTCACCGCCATCGAGGTTTTCGGCCTGTGCCTTGTCGTCTGGGCCGGGGCGGGCGCGGACCCCGTGGCCGACTATACTGCGCCGTCCGGGATTGTTTGGTCGGGCGTGGTGGCCGCCGCGGTCCTGGCCTTTTTCGCCTTCATCGGGTTCGAGGATATCGTCAACATGGCCGAGGAAGTGCGCCGCCCCGAGCGCACCCTGCCGCGGGCCATTCTGCTTTCGCTTTTGTTGACCAGCCTGCTGTATGGCTTGGTCAGTTGGGCCGCCGTGCGCGTGGTGCCGCTTGAGCGGCTTGCGATGAGCGAACAGCCCCTTCCGCTGGTTTGGTCCCAGGCGCGGGGCGGCAGTGCCGGGTTTTTATCGCTGATCGCTGTGGCCGCCGCACTGAATGGGATTCTGGCCCAGGTCGTGATGGCGGCGCGGGTCTTGTTCGGCCTGGGGCGGCGGCATTCCGGGCTTTCGGTATTTTACCATGCCAGCCCGCGTTTTGGTACGCCGGTCCTGGCGACCGTGGTGATCGGGGCGGGGGTGATCGCCGGGGCCCTTCTATTGCCGGTGGCGCAACTGGCCGAGGTGACCTCGGTCATCCTGTTGTCGGTTTTCGTTCTGGTCAATGCCGCCTTGATTGCCATGAAGCGGCGCACCCCCGAAGCGCCCTTTACTGTTCCGATGATCGTGCCGGTCGCGGGGCTGTTGGCGGCGCTGGCGGCCCTGGTCTTGAGTTTTGGAGGTGGGGTATGACCGTGTCGCTTCTCCTGGCCTGTATCTGGGTCGTTCTGGCCAATGTTCTGGGCATGATCCCGAGCCGGGACAACCATTGGCGCCGGGCCTATGCCCTGATCGCGGTTGGCATTCCGCTTTTGGGGTTCGTCACCTATCAGAACGGGCCGTGGTGGGGGCTGGCCTTCATGATCGGCGGGATGAGCGTGTTGCGTTGGCCCCTTGTCTACCTGGGCCGGTGGTTGCGGCGTCGCGTCGGCTTTTGACTGCCCCGCTTGGGAGGCAGGGGCCTCCGGCGGGAGTATTTTGGGAAAGATGAAGCGGGGGCGCTTGCCCTTTCGGACCCGGGGGACTAAGCCGCGTTTATGACACAGATGCCGGATGTACGTGGAAAACTGACGCAGGATCGGATTTTGGCCGATTTGACCTGGCTTCGCGTCGGCGGTCCGGCAGATTGGTTGTTCCAGCCCGCCGATATCGAGGATCTGGCCGCCTTCTTGCGTGACTTGCCCGGCGATGTGCCGGTCTTCCCCATGGGCGTGGGTAGCAACCTGATCGTTCGGGATGGCGGCTTGCGCGCCGTGGTGATCCGCATGGGGCGCGGATTCAATGGTATTTCGGTTGAGGGCAACCGCGTGACCGTGGGGGCGGCGGCGCTGGATGCGCATGTGGCGAAGAAGGCGGCGGAGGCCGGGGTTGACCTGACCTTTTTGCGCACAATTCCCGGCGCCATCGGCGGCGCTGTGCGGATGAACGCGGGCTGCTATGGTACCTATGTGGCCGATCACCTTGTCGAGGTGCGGGCGGTGACCCGCGAGGGCGAGGTGGTGACGCTGACCCCTGAAGAGTTGAACTTCCAGTATCGGCAGAGCGATTTGCCCGACGGTTGGGTGATCGTGGAGGCGGTCTTCGAGGGCGCGACGTGCGATCCCGGGGAACTGGCCGCGCGCATGGAGGCGCAGCTTGAAAAGCGGGATGAAACCCAACCCACCAAGGACCGCACCGCCGGCAGCACCTTTCGTAATCCGGCGGGATTTTCCAGCACCGGGCGGGCCGATGATGTGCATGATCTGAAGGCCTGGAAGGTGATCGACGAGGCAGGCATGCGCGGGGCACGGCAGGGTGGCGCGCAGATGAGCGAGAAGCATTCCAACTTCCTGATCAACACGGGCGATGCCACGGCTGCCGATCTGGAAGGTTTGGGGGAAGAAGTGCGAAAAAAGGTTTTCCAAAACAGTGGAATAGAGTTACACTGGGAGATTATGAGGGTCGGCGAAACGGCCCCGTAACGCCAAGGCAGGCGATTTTAATAAAATTGAACCGATTGAACGGTTCTGGACATTGAGGCACGAGTTGGGACTTTCGAGCAGAAAATCCCCGGCAGTGGCGGTGGTTATGGGTGGCCCCTCGGCTGAGCGCGAGGTGTCACTGTCATCAGGACGTGAGTGCGCCGCCGCATTGCGGGAAGCAGGGTACGAGGTGATCGAGGTCGACGCGGGCCGCGATCTTGCCGTGCAGCTTGCCGAGATTTCCCCCGACGTAGTCTTTAATGCCCTGCATGGCCGCTGGGGCGAAGATGGCTGTGTGCAGGGTTTGTTGGAGTGGATGGGCCTGCCCTATACGCATTCCGGGGTGCTGGCCTCGGCGCTGGCGATGGACAAGGAGCGCAGCAAGGACGCGTACCGCTCAGAGGGCTTGCCGGTGGTCGACAGCGTCCTGGCGCCGCGCGACACGGTCCGCAAGGAGCATGTCATGGCGGCGCCCTACGTGGTGAAGCCCTATAACGAGGGCTCGTCGGTTGGGGTGTACCTTGTGCATGAAGAGGCCAACGGGCCGCCGCAACTGTCCGACGACATGCCCGAACTGGTCATGGTCGAAGCCTTCGCGCCGGGGCGCGAACTGACGACCACCGTGATCGGCGAACGGGCGCTGACCGTGACCGATATTCTGACCGATGGCTGGTATGATTATGACGCCAAGTACAAGGAAGGCGGATCGCGCCACGTTGTGCCGGCGGATATCCCGCAAGAGATTTTCGATGCCTGTCTGGATTACGCGCGGCGCGCGCACGACGTTCTGGGTTGTCGCGGGGTGAGCCGGACCGATTTCCGCTGGGACGAGGCGCGGGGCCTTGATGGTTTGGTGTTGCTTGAAACCAATACGCAGCCGGGGATGACGCCCACCTCGCTGACGCCCGAGCAGGCGCAGGCGGTGGGGATGTCGTTCCCCGAGCTTTGCGCATGGATGGTGGAGGATGCCTCGTGCAACAGGTGAACCGCCCTGATCCCGCCCCCTCGCGCTGGGCCTATCGCTTCGAGCGGCTGATGCTGACGCCGCTGTTTCGCAAGGTGTTGCGGGTTGGTGTGCCGCTGGCATTGTGTGTCGCGGCGGGGGCCATTTACCTCTCTGACGAGGCGCGGCGCGATGCGCTGGCCTTGAAGGTGGCCGAGCTGCGGCACGAGATCGAAACCCGCCCCGAATTCATGGTTCAGCTTTTGGCCGTGGACGGGGCGAGTACCGGCGTGGAAGAGGATATTCGCGAGATATTTCCCTTCGACCTTCCGGTCAGTTCCTTCGAGCTGGAGCTGGAGCAGGTTCGCGAGATGATCGTGGGCCTTCCGGCGGTTGCGGATGCCGATGTGCGTTTGCGGCAAGGCGGGGTTCTGGTGGCCGAGGTCACGGAGCGTGAGCCGGTGGCGGTCTGGCGGACCCGCGATGGTTTGGTCGTGGTCGATGCCGAGGGCGTGAGTCTTGCGGACCTGCGCCATCGCTCGGACCGGGCCGATTTGCCGGTGATCGCGGGCGAGGGGGCCGACAAGGCGGTGACCGAGGCGCTGAGGATTTTGCAGGCAGCGGCGCCTTTGGCCGACGACATGCGTGGGCTTGTGCGCATGGGCGAGCGGCGCTGGGATGTGGTGATGCAGCGCGGGCAGCGGATCATGTTGCCCGAGTCCGAGCCGGTGCGCGCGCTGGAACGGGTGATCGTGCTGAACGAGGTGCAGGACATGCTGGCGCGCGACCTGATGGCGGTGGACATGCGCCTTGCGGCGCGACCCACCATAAGAATGAACGAAGCAGCCACCGAAGAGTGGTGGCGGATAACAAAGATAAGCTCAGGGGCAGAATGAGAACATGATCGAGCTTTATGAATCCCAACGTGCGATGCGCAACATGCGCAAGGCGGCGATGCAGCGCGGTGTCGTGGCGGTTCTGGATGTCGGCACCTCCAAGATCGCCTGTTTGGTGTTGCGGTTTGACGGCACCGAGCGGCTTCGTGAGGCCGACGGTATCGGGGCCATGGCGGGGCAGGCCGGGTTCCGGGTGATCGGGGCGGCGACCACGCGCTCGCGCGGGGTGCGTTTCGGCGAGATCGACACCATGACCGAGACCGAGCGCGCCATTCGGACCGCCGTTCAGGCGGCGCAGAAGATGGCCAATATCCGGGTGGATCACGTGATCGCCTGTTTCTCGGGCGCGAGCCCGCGGTCTTATGGGCTTGCCGGGCAGGTGGAACTGGAAGGCCATACCGTCAGCGAGCAGGACATCAGCCGGGTGCTGAGTGCCTGCGATGTGCCGGATTACGGCGAGGGGCGCGAGGTGCTGCACGCCCAGCCGGTGAATTTCGCCTTGGATCATCGCACGGGCCTGAGCGATCCGCGCGGTCAGATGGGGCAGGAGCTTTCGACCGATATGCATATGCTGACGGTCGATGGCGCGGCGATCCAGAACCTTGCGCATTGCGTGAAGCGTTGCGATCTGGAGTTGGCGGGCTTGGCAAGCTCTGCCTATGTCAGCGGCGTGTCGGCCTTGGTCGAGGATGAGCAGGAGCTGGGTGCAGCCTGTATCGACCTTGGCGGCGGCAGTGCGGGCATTTCGATCTTTATCAAGAAGCACATGATTTACGCGGACAGTGTACGCATGGGCGGCGACCATGTGACTGGCGATATTTCCATGGGACTTCAGGTGCCGCAGGCGACCGCCGAGCGGATCAAGACCTTCTATGGCGGTGTCGTGGCGACAGGCATGGATGACCGCGAGATGATCGAGATCGGGGGCGAGACCGGCGATTGGGAGCATGACCGCCGCACCGTCAGCCGTGCCGAATTGATCGGCATCATGCGGCCCCGGGTCGAGGAAATCCTCGAAGAGGTGCGCGCGCGGCTGGATGCCGCCGGGTTCGATCACCTTCCGAGCCAGCAGATCGTGCTGACCGGTGGGGGAAGCCAGATTCCCGGACTGGACGGATTGGCCAGCAAGATCCTGGGTCAGCAAGTGCGACTTGGGCGCCCCTTGCGGGTGCATGGGCTGCCGCAGGCGGCGACCGGAGCGGGCTTTGCCAGTGCGGTGGGGATGTGCCTATTCGCGGCGAATCCACAGGACGAATGGTGGGATTTCGAGATTCCCGTCGACCGCTATCCGGCGCGCTCTCTGAAGCGGGCCGTGAAATGGTTTAAGGACAACTGGTGATCGCAAGATATGGTGATTTCGGCGAAATCCCGCGTGTTAGCGCAAAAACCTTGCCATATTTTGTGGTTTTATGGTGTTTTTTAGGTGACGTGGCAGTTAACGATCGGTAAGAATAGGCCAATATACGCGGATTTTACGGCCTGTCGGGACAACAGGCGCAACAGGCACAACAGCAGGCGGACAGAGCAATGACATTGAACCTCACGATGCCCGGACATGACGAACTCAAGCCCCGGATCACCGTTTTCGGTGTGGGCGGCGCAGGCGGCAATGCCGTCAACAACATGATCGAGAAGAACCTCGAGGGTGTTGATTTCGTCGTGGCGAACACGGACGCACAGGCCCTTTCCCAGAGCAACGCGGAACATCGCGTTCAATTGGGTGTGAAAGTCACCGAGGGGCTGGGCGCAGGCGCCAAGGCCACGATCGGGGCGGCCGCGGCCGAAGAAAGCATCGAGCAGATCGTCGATCATCTTGCCGGGGCGCATATGTGTTTCATCACCGCGGGCATGGGTGGCGGTACCGGCACCGGGGCGGCCCCGATCATCGCGCAGGCCGCGCGTGAGCTGGGCGTTCTGACCGTGGGCGTTGTGACCAAGCCGTTCCAGTTCGAGGGGGCCAAGCGGATGCGCCAAGCCGAGGACGGTGTTGAGGCGCTGCAGAAGATGGTCGATACGCTGATCATCATCCCCAACCAGAACCTGTTCCGTCTGGCCAACGAAAAGACAACCTTCACCGAAGCCTTCAGCATGGCCGACGATGTGCTGTATCAAGGTGTGAAGGGGGTAACCGACCTGATGGTACGCCCGGGCCTGATCAACCTCGACTTTGCCGATGTGCGCGCCGTGATGGACGAGATGGGCAAGGCGATGATGGGCACCGGCGAGGACGCGGGCGAAGATCGCGCGGTTCAGGCCGCCGAAAAGGCCATCGCCAACCCGCTGCTGGACGAGATCAGCCTGAAAGGCGCCAAGGGCGTGTTGATCAACATCACCGGCAGCCACGACCTGACCCTGTTCGAGCTGGACGAGGCCGCGAACCGCATTCGCGAGGAAGTGGATGCCGATGCCAACATCATCGTGGGCTCCACGCTTGATACCTCGATGGACGGCACCATGCGCGTAAGCGTTGTTGCCACCGGCATCGACGCCAGCGACGTCAGCCACGACATTCCCGTGCCGCGCCGCAGCCTGGCCGAGCCGCTGAGACCCGCAGAGGTGCAGGAAGAGGCCCCGGTCGAAGACGAGGCCCCGGCACCTGTGGCCGCCCGCAGCGTCGAAGAACAGCCCAGCATGTTCAATGATCTGGATGCGCAGCGTGCCGCCGCCGAGGACCAGATGGAAGACATCTTTGAAGAGGCCCCGGTGCAAGACGCGCAGGACGATCTTCCGCCGCCGGCCTATTCCCCGCGCGTGGAACAGTTCGATCCGGTTGCCCGGGCCGAGGCCGAAGTGGACGACGACGCACAGCTTGATGCCTTTGTCGCGCCGAAGGCTCCGGCCCCCGGCACCCCCTCGCCCGAGGCCATGGCCCGGTTGCAACATGCTGTCAGCAAAGCCCCGGGCCAGCGTCCGGCGGCGGCGCAACAACCGCAACCACAGGCGCAGCAGCCGAGTGAAGAGCAAACGCATGAAAAATCGCGCTTTGGTATCAATTCGCTCATCAACCGGATGACGGGCCACAGCCACGAAGCCGAATCCGCTCCGCGCCCGGTGCGTCAGCAGCCGACAATGCAGGCCCCGCAGCCGCAACAATCGGCACAGGAAGAAGAAGACGAACAGATCGAAATTCCCGCATTCCTGCGTCGGCAGGCGAATTAACGCGCGTATCTTGAGTTTTTTTAAAGGCCGCCTTTGGGCGGCCTTTTCTGTTTTAGATCAACGAGTTGTGGGAAGATTCAGCAGGGTCGGCGAAAAACCGCCGCTGCGGGTGCATGGCATGTTTCATATCGTTGCAAAGATTGAGTTGAGCCAAAGGGATGTGACCACTAAACCCTTTGCTAACCTTAATCAGGCGTAATCCCTGCACAACATGCAAACGGGTCACGCGCTGAAGGATGAATAAGCTTCAGAGGGCGAACGTGCAGACAAGCATTCAGTCATCGGTATCGTTTCAAGGCGTTGGGCTGCATAGCGGGCTTCCTGCGTGTTTGACGATTCGTCCTGCGGGTGTGGATCACGGGATTGTCTTTCGGCGTGTCGACGTCACGACCAAGGATGCGGACCTTGCGGCCCGGTTCGACGTGGTTCATCAGTCGCCGCTTTGCACGCGCCTCGAGAATGCCGACGGGGTATCCGTTTCCACGGTTGAGCATGTCATGGCGGCCTTGATGGGCTGTGGCATTCACAACGCTCTGATCGAAGTGGATGGCCCTGAAGTGCCGATCTTGGATGGCAGCTCGGATGCATTCGTGCGTGGGATCCTGTCCAGCGGCGTTCAGATGTTGAACCGTCCGGTCAAAGCCCTGCGTATTTTGAAAACGGTTTCTGTTGCCCGTGGCGAGGCCTGGGCCCGCGTGTCGCCGCATGACACGCTTATGATCGAGTTCGGAATCGAGTTTGAGGATGCGGCGATCGGGGTTCAGAAAAAGACGCTCAATATGTCGAACGGAAGTTTCATTCGCGAGTTGAGCACCAGCCGCACATTCTGTCGCAAGGCAGACGTGGACATGATGCGCGCCAACGGCCTTGCACTTGGCGGAACTTTGGAAAACGCCGTGGTCGTGGATGGCGAAAAAGTGTTGAGCCCGGGCGGCTTGCGTCATGCCGATGAGGCCGTGCGTCACAAGATGCTGGATGCGCTAGGTGATCTGGCTTTGGCCGGGGCGCCAATCCTTGGGCACTATCAGGGGATGCGCGCGGGCCATGCCCTGACCAATGACTTGTTGCATGCCCTGTTTGCCGACCCTGCGAATTACGAGTGGGTGAACTGCGACTCGTCCATGGCGCAGCGCCTTCCCGGTGCTGGTGTCCATTGGGGCGAAATTCCCGAAGTGGCCTGACCACGTGAGGAAATGCGCAAAGTCATTTTGCACCGGAAATTTATGTGCTAGGACCGTTCCGAGTTAAGGGGGGCTTGGCCCTTTGCATGTCGAAAAGAAGGTGGATTCCAGCATGACGTTGCGCAGGTCCGGAGCGAAACTGGTTTGTGTGGTCGCGATGGGTCTGATCCTGTCCGCGTGCAGCGGCCAGGATGGCCGCGTGGAGCGGGGCGAAGTTGACTATGAAAACTTCACCGCCAAGCAGATTTTCGAACGCGGGGAATATGACCTTGCGCGCAATGATCCCGATCTTGCCGCCGAAGTGTTCGGAGAGGTCGAGCGGCTTTACCCCTATTCCGAATGGGCCAAGCGTGCCCTGATCATGCAGGCCTATTCCTATCATCAGGACAAGGATTACGAGAACAGCCGCGCCGCCGCGCAGCGGTTCATCGATTTTTATCCGACCGATGAAGATGCGGCCTATGCACAGTATCTTCTGGCATTGAGCTATTACGATCAGATTGACGAGGTCGGGCGCGACCAGGGACTGACCTTTCAGGCGCTGCAATCGCTGCGCAAGGTGATCGAGACCTACCCGGACAGTGAATATGCGCGCTCGGCGATCCTGAAGTTCGACCTGGCCTTCAACCATCTGGCCGCGAAGGAAATGGAGATCGGGCGCTATTACCTGAAGCGTGATCACTTTACCGCCGCGATCAACCGTTTCCGCGTCGTGGTGGAGGATTTCCAGACCACCACGCATACCGCCGAGGCGCTGCATCGCCTGGTGGAGGCCTACCTGTCGCTTGGCCTGACCGACGAGGCGCGGACCGCCGGTGCGATTCTGGGCCACAACTTCCGTGGGACGGAATGGTACGAGGACAGCTACAAGATGCTGACCGGGCAGGGCCTAACGCTTGAGGCGGCGGGCGACAACTGGCTACGGCAGGTGTATCGGCAAATGATCCAAGGCCGTTGGCTGTAAGGGCATGGCGGGGCATGGCCCCGCCTGACGGGTTTCATTGATGCTGCGCGCGCTGGATATTCGGGACATTCTGATCATTGACCACCTCGAGCTGGGGTTTCAGCCGGGGTTGAACGTTTTGACCGGGGAAACCGGCGCGGGCAAATCCATCTTGCTGGATAGTCTTGGCTTCGTTCTGGGCTGGCGCGGGCGGGCCGAACTGGTGCGCCAAGGGGCCGAGCAGGGTGAGGTCGTGGCCGAGTTCGACCTGCCGGAGGAGCATCCGGCGCGCGCCGTTCTGGAGGAAGCGGGCCTGCCTGCGGGCGAGGAATTGATCCTGCGGCGGGTCAATACGCGCGATGGACGCAAGACCGCTTGGGTCAATGACCGGCGCTGTTCGGGTGAGGTGCTGCGGCAGTTATCGGACACTTTGGTGGAACTGCATGGACAGCATGACGACCGGGGGCTTTTGAACCCGCGCGGGCATCGCGATTTGCTGGATGCCTATGGCGGGCTTGAGGCGCAGCGGGCCAAGGTGCGCGCCGGATGGCGGAACATGGCCGAGGCCCGCAAGGCCTTGGACAAGGCGCAGGCGGCCCTGGAAGAGGTGCGCGCCGAGGAAGAATTCCTGCGTCATGCGGTGGGGGAACTGGATACTCTCGACCCACAGCCGGGCGAGGACGAAGCCCTTGATGCGCGCCGCCGGCTGATGCAGCAGGCCGAGAAAATCCGCGAAGATATTGCCCGCGCCCAGGCTGCGCTTGGGCTGGACGGGGCCGAGGGCGCGGCGGGGGATGCCCTGCGCTGGTTGGAAGGTGTGGCCGACCGGGCCGAGGGACAGTTGGATGAGCCGATTGCCGCCATTGGCCGGGCCATGGTGGAACTGGATGAGGCGGCGCAGGGTGTGACGCAATGCCTTGAGGGGCTGACGTTCAATCCGCTGGAACTGGAAGAATGCGAGGAGCGCCTCTTTGCCATTCGGGCCATGGCGCGCAAGCATGGGGTGATGCCCGACGAATTGGGCGCGTTCGCCGAGGGTTTGCGCGGGAAACTGGCGGCTTTGGACCAAGGGGATGCCGACCTGAAGGCGCTTGAGGGCGCGTTGCAGGAGGCCGAGGCCGCCTATGAAGCCGCCGCCGGAGATCTGAGTGCGGCACGGGCCAAGGCGGCCAAGGCTTTGGACAAGGCCGTGATGGAAGAACTTGCCCCGCTCAAGATGGAGCGCGCGGTGTTTTCCACGGTGATGGAAGAGGCCGAACCGGGGCCGGAGGGGCGCGATGCGGTGACCTTCACTGTCGCGACCAACCCCGGCGCACCGGCGGGGCCCTTGAACAAGATCGCCTCGGGCGGGGAATTGAGCCGCTTCTTATTGGCCCTGAAGGTCTGCCTGACCGGGACGGACAGCGGGTTGACCATGATCTTTGACGAGATCGACCGCGGCGTCGGCGGGGCCACGGCGGATGCCGTGGGCCGCAGGCTCAGGCAACTGGCCGAGGGTGGGCAGGTTCTGGTGGTGACGCACTCGCCACAGGTGGCCGCACAAGGGGCGCATCATTGGCGGGTGGAAAAGAAGGTGGTGGAGGAGCAAACACTGTCGACGGTCACGCCCTTGCCGGACAGCGATAGGGTGGACGAAATCGCACGGATGCTTTCGGGCGATACCATCACGCAAGAGGCCCGTGCGGCGGCGCAAGCCCTGATGGGCTAGTGGTGGGTGCGCACAAGTTTGCGGAAGGCCCCCGGTGTCAGGCCGGTTTCTGAACGAAACACCCGTGATAGATGGCTCTGACAGGAAAACCCGCAGTCTTGCGCGATCTGGCAAAGGCTGTCGGTACCGGCCAACCGTGCCTTGGCGAATTCAACGCGACGGGCGGTGATCCATTTGTGCGGCGACACCCCGCGTGTGCTGCGAAACATCCGGTGAAAATGAAACTCTGACAGGTCTGCGACGCGGGCGAGATCGGCCAGACGAATGGTTTGATCGAGGTGGGCCGCGATCCAGTCGTCGATGTGGCGCAGGGTGCGGGGCGCAAGGCCACCGTGCAGAGGGCGCGTGTCGTCCGGCAATTGCCCGAGCATCTCGATCAGGGCGCTGTCGGCCAAAAGAATATCCCCCGCCGTGGCCGCCTGCGCCATTTGCATCAGGGGTACGGCCAGCCTAGGAGACATGACGAATGTGGCCTCTTGCACCGACAGGCGGCGCGCGTCTTGCTCTGTCATCCGGGCAAAGCCCGCGCGCAGGTGATCATCGGGGGCGTAGAGGTGCACGAAGCGGAAAGGCGCGGTGATCTGCCATTCAGAACGGTGCCCTTCGGGCATGACGCAGATTGCGCCGGGAAAGCCCGCCACGGCCCCGGCGTCCAACCGCTTGGTGCCGCTGCCACCCTGCAAGTAAAGGCTGAAGGTATGGCCCCGTGGCCCGTCATAGGTGATATGGCCGCTGCTGTTTTCCCAGATGGCAACCTTGAAGCCACGCCCCAGATCAAGACCCGCGATGGCGTGGGCATCTGGCGCTTGGGCAAGGAAATCTGGAACGCGCTGTTGCATGTGGGAAAGTTTAACCTGTCTGGAGCCCCTGCAAAAGGCCGCGGCGCATTTCACCGCAAGATCGTGCAATCCTCCTGTGGTGATTGGGGGTAGGGGAAAGGGGCCTACATGGAGGAACTGTCTTGCCCACACCCGTCTTATTCATCGTGACTGTCCTGATCTGGGGGACGAGTTGGTACGCGATCAAGCTACAGATCGGGCCGGTGCCCTTGGATGTGTCGGTGTTCTATCGCATGGCACTTGCCGCTTTGATCTTGTTGGCGGGGTTGGCGGTGACGGGGCGGTTGCGACGCCCCGCACGCTGGCGTTTCGTGGTCGTGCAGGCGCTGTGTTTGTTCAGCTTCAATTTCGTGGCCTTCTACCATGCGGCAGCCTTGATCCCGTCGGGCATGGTGGCGGTGATTTTCTCGCTGGCGTCGATTTTCAACGCGATCAATGCGCGGGTATTCTTTGGCGAGCGGATCACGGCGCAGGTCGGTCTTGCCGGTGTCTTGGGCGTCGTGGGGGTGAGCCTGATGTTCTGGCGCGATCTGGCCGTGGCGCGCGAGGTGGAGACCATGACAGGCATCGGCTGGGCCTTGCTGGGCGCCATGATATTTTCGTGGGGAAACATGGCCTCGCGCGTCAACAGCAGTTCGGGCGTGCCGCCCCTTTTGGCCAATGCATGGGGTCTTGCCATCGGGGCCTTGGCACTGTTGGGGATGCTCGCCGTCAAAGGAGAGGTCTTGGTTCTACCGCAAGGCGCGGTTTATTGGGCGGGGCTGCTCTATCTGGCGGTTTTTGCCTCCGTCATCGGATTCACAACCTATCTGGTTCTGGTTTGGCGGATTGGATCGGCCAAAGCAGGTTATGCTACGGTTTTGTTCCCTGTGGTGGCGATGGCGGCGTCCACCTTGCTTGAGGGCTTTGAATGGACGCCATTGGCCGGTATCGGCGTGGTTGTGGCGCTATTCGGAAATCTGGTGATGTTCTGGCGCGGCCCTGCGCCTTTGTGGCGTCGGGCCGCGCCGCCCGCGTGACTACGTCAATTCCTTGGCGGTACCAGCTTGCCGGGGTTGAGGATGTTTTGCGGGTCGAGGGCCTGTTTTATCTGGCCCATGAGGCCCCAACTGCCCCCGTGTTCCTCGTTCATATAGGGGCGTTTTCCGATGCCCACGCCATGTTCGCCGGTGGCGGTGCCGCCAAGGGCGAGGGCGCGTTGCACCATGCGGTGGTGCACTTCCTTTGCGCGCTCGGTAGCTGCCGTATCGCCCTCGTCGAACAGCAGGATGGCGTGGAAATTGCCGTCGCCAACATGGCCGAGGATCGGGCCGGGGAGGGCGGCTTGGGCCAGGTCGGTCCGGGTTTCCTCGATGGCTTGCGCCAGTTTCGAGATCGGCACGCAAAGGTCGGTCACCACGGCGCGGCTTCCCGGGCGGCTGGCGAGGATGGCGTGATAGGCGTTGTGGCGCATGGTCCAGAGGCGGGTACGATCCTCGGGTCGGGTGGCCCAGTCAAAGCCGCTGGCACCGTGTTCCGCTGCGATTTCGCCGAAGGTTTCGGCCTGTTCCGTGACGCCCGAGTCAGAGCCGTGGAATTCCAGCAAAAGATGAGTGGTTTCCGGCAGGTCCATGTCCGAGTGGGCATTGACGGCGGCGACGCTGGCCGGGTCCATCAGTTCGATCCGGGCCATGGGCAGGCCCATCTGGATGGTGTCGATCACGCAGGCCACGGCGCTGCCGACATCGGGGAAGGCGCAGACCGCGCTTGAGATCGCCTCGGGTTGTCCCTGTAGGCGCAGGGTAAGTTCGGTGATCAGGCCAAGCGTGCCCTCGGCCCCCACGAAAAGCCCGGTCAGGTCATACCCGGACGAAGATTTGCGCGCCCGCGTGCCGGTGCGGATCACCTCGCCGGTCGCGGTGACGACCTCAAGCCCCAACACGTTGTCGCGCATGGTCCCATAGCGCACGGCGGTTGTGCCGCTGGCGCGGGTTGCGGCCATCCCGCCAAGCGAGGCATTGGCCCCCGGATCGACCGGGAAGAAGAGGCCCGTCGCGCGCAATTCGGTGTTCAGTGCTTCGCGCGTGACACCCGGTTGCAGGGTGACGTCCATATCCTCGGGGTGGATGGATAACACCTTGTTCATACGGGAAAAATCAACGCAAAGCCCGCCGTGCGGCGCCTGTGCCTGCCCTTCGAGCGATGTGCCGGTCCCCCAGCCAACAACGGGGCAATCATGGCTGGCGCAGATGCGCATGATCTGCGCCACCTCGTCTGTGGTTTCGGGATAGGCCACGGCCTCGGGCGGCATCGGGGGGAAGTGGCTTTCGCTGCGACCGTGCAGGTCGAGATCGGACTTGGACTGTGTGAGCCGGTCACCTAGAAGGTTGGAAATTTCGGTGAATGCGGCGGAATGGTGCATGGCCTTGCCCCTCTTAACGATTTCGGCGCAAAGTAGGATAAGGGGGCGGGCATGAAAAGACCGCATAAGACGGTACAGGGGTCATGACGGACAGGGATAATTCCATCCTGAAGAAAAAGGCGGCTGCGGCTATTGCGGCGCTGCGCAATGGCTGGTCTGTCATGCTGCATCGTGGGCCCAGCCAGATCCAGTTCTGGTTCATCGCCCTTATCATCGGGATCGCCGCAGGTTTTGCCGCCCTGTTGTTTCGTAAGGGGATCATCGTACTTCAGGGCCTCGTCTACGGGACCGAGGACATGGCCCGGGTGCATTCCGTGGCCGAAACCCTGCCGTGGTACTGGGTGCTGATCGTGCCGATCCTTGGTGGGCTGGTGGTCGGGTTGATCCTGCACCACTTCACCGATGATGCGCGGGTGCGGTCGGTTTCGGACGTGATTGAGGGGGCCGCCCTGAACGATGGGCGTGTCGAGCGACGCGAGGGGGTGGCCTCGGCGCTGGCGTCGATGATCACGCTGGGCACCGGGGGCTCCTCGGGGCGAGAGGGGCCGGTGGTGCATATGGCCGGTGTTATCGCAAGCTGGGTGAGTGACCGGATCAATGCCGACGGGATCACGGGGCGTGATTTGCTGGGCTGCGCGGTGGCGGCGGCCGTATCGGCCAGTTTCAATGCGCCGATTGCCGGGGCCCTGTTCGCCCTTGAGGTGGTCTTGCGTCACTTTGCCGTACACGCCTTTGCGCCCATCGTCATTGCCAGCGTGGCCGGTACGATCATCAACCGCTTGGAATTCGGGGATATTACCGAGTTTGCCCTGCCCACCACGACAGCGTTGGAATTCTATGTCGAACTTCCGGCCTTCCTGTTGCTGGGCCTTGTGTGCGGCATGGTGGCGACGGTTCTGATGCATTCGCTTCTCTTTGCCGAGGACATGGCCAGTTACCTGCAAAAGCGCACGCGCGTTCCCCGCTGGCTGCGGCCCATGATTGCCGGGGCCATGGTCGGGGGCTTGGCGATTGGATTTCCGCATATCATCGGGGTCGGATACGAGACCACCTCGGCGGCTTTGACCGGACAGCTTGTCCTTCACGAAGCCATTGTTTTCGCTATATTAAAGGTCATTGCGGTCTCGATAACCATTGGCGGACGCATGGGCGGCGGGGTGTTTTCGCCCTCGCTCATGGTGGGGGCCCTGACGGGGTTGGCTTTCGGCCTGATCGCGACGGGGGTCTTCCCGGATGTCTCCGGCAAGGCCACGCTTTACGCGCTGGCGGGCATGGGCGCCGTGGCGGCGGCGGTGCTGGGCGCGCCGATTTCCACGACGCTGATCGTGTTCGAGCTTACGGGCGACTGGCAGACGGGGCTGGCCGTGATGGTGGCGGTGTCGATGTCCACCGCGCTGGGCTCAAAGCTTGTTAAACGCTCGTTTTTCCTCACACAATTGGATCGGCGGGGGACGCAACTGGCCGCCGGGCCGCAGGCGTATTTGCTGGCGATGTTCCGGGTGGAGCCATTGATGCGCCCGCCGGATCACCCGCGGGGCGCCAGCGAGGACGCCTGTTGGGAGATGATCGAGGATGGCGTTTATATCGGGATGAACGGCACACTGGAGGCGGCGATGCCGCTGTTCGACCGCTCGGCTGTGCCTTTCATTCCGGTGGTCGTGCTGAGTGGAGAGGGGGAGCCGCCGGAGTTGAAGGGGGCGCTTTTCCACGTGGATGCGCTCAAGGCTTACAACCGGGCTTTGGCGGCGGTCTCCGAGGAAGAGCACAGTTGACGCCCGAATCAGCGCTAAGGCAATGGTAAACAATGAAAAATCCATGCTGCATCGCGTCGGTCAAACGTCGGAATCGCATCGGTATTTTTCCGCGTACCCCCCGGAATGAACAGGGCGTGCGGTGAGTTTTGTACGAAACGTACGTGCGTTTCGTACGTTTTGGCGGGCCACAGCGTGACAGGGGGGCGCAGCCCTCAGACATGGTTAATGATGGCGGGCGCAACGGTTTTGGCCTTGACGTTTCATGACCCGTCCGGGGGACCGACCGGTAACCTGATCGAAGCCTGAAACCCGGATGATGCCCCCTGACGCGGTGACTCCAGACGAAGAGGGCTTCCGATGCGGTCCGCGATGGCGGAAACGATGGCGAGGCCGAGACCGCTGCCTTCGGTGTTTGAATTCGCCCGTTCGAAGCGCGCTGTCAGGCGGTCAAGGGTGTCACGCGGGAGAACGGGGCCGTCGTTTGCCACGATCAGCCGGCCATCCGCCGTCAAGGTTACGTCGACTGGTGCGGTCTTTGTCCCGTGCCGCAGGGCGTTTTCAACGAGGTTTCGGCAGAGAATGGCGAAGGCATCGGGGTCAATGTCTGACATGACGGGCGTGCCCGGCAGAGTCAGCGTGATCCGGTCCGGCGCGTCGGTGCGTCTGATCTCATCCACCACGACCTGCGCGATGGCGCGTAAATCCGCGCATTCGTCTTTCCGCAGGCGTCCACCTTCTGCTCGGGCAAGCTGCATCAGGCGTTCCGACAGCCGTGTGAGCCGCTTGAGTGTGGCCTCGATTTCAGCGGCGCGTGCGTCAGTGGTTGGATCTTGTGTCTCGGAGCGAAGCCGCTGTGCCTGCGCGATGGCACCTGCCAGTGGTGTCCTCAGTTCATGCGCGGCGCTTGCGGCAAAGCTGCGCTCGGCCTCGAATGCGTCACGTAACCGGGCCAGAAGGCTGTTCAGGGTTTCGGACAGCGGGCCGATTTCCGTTGGCAAGTCGTCGGCAGGCACTTGTGACAGGTCGTGGGCGCCACGGGCCTCAAGCCGCGTCCGAAAACGGCGCAGGGGAGCGAGGCTGAAGCGGACGGCGAGGATGATGGCGACAAGAGCGATGGGCAGCACAATCAGCAACGGCAAGCCAAGGCCCATCTGGATTTCCCGCGCGACCGACGCGCGATGTGCCAGGGGTTCGGCCACGGTGATACGGATCGACCCTTGTAGCGCCGCGTCACTGTAGAGGCGATGGGTGGCGGTCTGTCGAAACCCCGGCGCCTCATAGGGCGGGAAGACTGTGGTGTCTGCCGCGTGGGATTGCAGAAGGATGCGGCCCTCAGCATCGCGGACCAGATAAGTGAAAAATTCGTCGTGCTCCCGGACCGATGCAAGCCGCTGAGTCACGCCCTGATCTTCCCGTCCAACGATGTCGGTCACGGCCAGCGGCAGGATGCGTTCGGCCGTCTCGCGCAGGGCGCTGTCGAAGACCTCGTCCATTTCGCCCCGGACGATCACGGCTGTGACCGTTGCGGCCAGAAGCCAGACAATCGCCAGCACAAGGCCGAGCGACAGCCCGAGCCGTGCCTGAAGGCTTGCCGGCCACTTCATGGCCTGCCCAGCCTGTAGCCCATGCCGCGCTCGGTTTCGATGACGGCGCTTCCGAGCTTCTTGCGAAGGCGGCTGATGTGGACTTCGATTGTGTTGCTTTCGATGTCCGAGTCGAAGGCGTAGAGCTTTTCTTCCAGTTGGGGCTTGGACAGGAGTTGCCCGGGGCGAGACAGGAAGGCTTCGAACAGTGCCCACTCGCGGGCAGTCAGCGGGACGGGCTTGCCATCGCGGTGAATGCTGCGCGCGGCGAGGTCGATGTCCAGTGATCCATGGCTGACGATCGGGTTCGGGTTGCCGCTGTAACGTCGGGCGACCGATCCGATCCGGGCGGACAGTTCGGCCAGATCGTAGGGTTTCACCAGATAGTCGTCGGCCCCTGCGTTCAACCCCTCGATCCGGTCCGAGACCTGATCGAGGGCTGTCAGGATGATGACCGGCGTCACATCGCCCCGCGCGCGCAAGTCCTTGAGGAAAACGACACCACGCCCATCCGGTAGCATGAGGTCGAGCAGGATCAGGTCATAGGATGTGGCGCTTAGCGCGTCGGCGGAGGCATCCAGCCGCGTCACCCAGTCCACCGAGTGTCCATCGGCATCGATTTGATCACGCACCGCGGCCCCGAGTGTCGTATCGTCTTCAATCAGCAGAATGCGCATGGTCGTTCCTGTCCTGTTTCGGTGCCCCTTGCTTGACCTGTCTGGCTGACGTGAAGCTGAAGAGGGGGGGCAGGCCCCTTCAGGCTGTTGTAAGCTTGGCAGTGCATCAACGCATCAAGAGGCGAGCCATGAGGAGTTTGGCCCATGAAGACGACATTGACAATTCTCGGCATTCTTGCGGTTTTTCCGGCCGGTGGGGCATTGGCGGACGATGATTGTTTCGTGCCGATGGCTGACTGGCAGCCGCGAGACGCCGTTGCCCGGCTGGCCGCGGAGAATGGATGGACGGTGCGGCGGATCAAGATCGACGATGGGTGTTATGAAATCGACGGTCGCGATGCGAATGGGCGCAGAATCGAGGTGACTGTTCATCCTTCCACGCTTCAGATGATCGAGTTCGAATACGAGGACGACGATGATGATGATGACGACGATGATGATGACCGTCGCGACCGTGACTAAGGGAGGATGAGTGATACCTCCCTGCAAGGCCGATCGTCCCTTCGGCTGCAACTGGCCCCGCTTCCCCGGCGGGGCCTTTTTCTTTCTGACGGCAAGCTGAAGAGGAATTCGTCGGATCGTCAGGAAGCCCTCAGGTCGGGTCTTCAGATTGTACCCAGCAGATGAAAGGAGACCCTGCCATGAGAAAGACCCTGATTGCCTTTTCCCTATTAGCAACCCTGCCCGCGGGCGCCGTGCTTGCGGATGATGATGAGTGCTATGCCCCCCGCGATACGTGGCAATCGCGGGAGGCTGCGATGCAGGTGGCCGAGAAGAACGGCTGGACCGTGCGTGACTTCGAGGTCGACGATGGATGCTATGAGATCGAGGGCCGCGACAGCAGCAACCGGAGGGTCGAGGTGAAACTCGATCCGGCGACGCTCCGGGTTGTCGAGATGGAATACGAGGATGACGACGACGACGAGGGCGGTGCCCGCAACCCGGCGCCCGCCGGTACCGTTGCCCCGCCGCAGAACGGTCTGTTTGGCGATGGCGCGCCTCCCAAGGTTCAAGTGAACTGAGCCGCTTCACAGTCAATTGTCGAAAAGGATGAATCCGATGAAATCGCTACTTGCATCGCTTGCGCTTACCACGGCGCTCACGCTTCCCGGTCTTGCATTGGCCAAGCCGGTCACATTGACCACCAAGTTGAACAATTATGGTGGCGACGGGGCCTATCTGGCGCTGTATGTCACCGATGCTTCGGGGGCCTATGTCGGCAGTCTTTGGATGGCTGGTGGCAAGTCGAAATACTATGAGCATCTGAGCGACTGGAGCCGCGCCACGGGCGGAGACACGGGGCAGGTCAATGGAATCACCGGCGCCAGCGTCGGTGCGGGCCGGACGCTTGAGATCACGCTTGATCTGGCCGACGCGCTGTTCGATGCGGGGTATACGCTCCATATCGATGCTGCGGTCGAGGATATGCGCGATAGCCCGAACGAGGTGGCGGTGCCGCTCACGACCGATGGCGCGGGTGTGCCAGCACGTGGGCGCCGTTACATCGCCAGCTTCGCCTACGACATGTGAGGAGGCAGGCCATGATCCGTTCCTTCCATCGTTGGCCGGGTCTTTTGGCCCTCGTGCTTGTCAGTCTGCTTGCCCTGAGCGGCGCGGCGTTGTCGGTCTTTCCTGCGGCGGAGCGCATTGCCGCGCCGCAGGCGGAGGCCGGTCTGACGGTTGCCTCACTGGTGGGGCGCGTTCAGGCTGTTTATCCGGGGGTAGAGCAGATCCGCCGCTCGCCCTCGGGCCGGATCACGGCTTATTGGTTCGACCAGGGGACACCGGGGGCCGCCGTGATCGACCCCGCGACCGGGCAAGGTGTGGCTTCGGCTGACCCGAACAAGACCGAACGCTGGCTGACCAAGTTGCATCGGTCATTGTTCCTTGGAGATGGCGGGCGTATCGCCATGGCGGCGGGGGCTGCGGCGATGCTGGCCCTGTCGATTTCGGGTGCGGCGCTTGTCGCGCGGCGGGTAGGTGGTTGGCGGCACTGGTTCACCTCTCTGCGTGGACCGATTGCCGGCCGATTGCATGTCGAGGTCGCCCGGGTCGCGGTGATTGGCCTTGTTCTTTCGTCGATCACGGCCCTCTGGATGACGGCTTCGACCTTCGATCTGCTTCCCGACGGCAGTGCCTTGCCTGCCTTGCCGGCAAACATTAGTGGGCAAACGGGAGCCGTTCCCGATAAGATGACCACCTTGCGGCAGACGCCCGTCACCGACCTGCGCGAATTGAGCTTTCCCTATCCGGGGGATGCCACGGATGTCTTTACGCTGAAGACAGACCGGGGAACCGGGTATCTCGATCAGGGGACAGGTGCGCTGTTGGCATGGGCCGACCTGACCGGATGGGCGCGTCTGTCTGAAACCATTTATATGTTGCACACGGGGCAGGGTGCTGCGGTACTCGGTCTTGTGCTCGGGGTCATGGCCCTGGGCGTTCCGGTCATGGGGGTGAGCGGCTTTCTTATCTGGCTTGCCGGACGGCGGGGGCGCCCGCGTATTCGTGGCAATCAGGCCGCTGCGCGCGCCCAGACGATCCTTCTTGTCGGCAGCGAGGGGGGGAGCACATGGGGCTTTGCCGCGACGCTTCACGCCGCGCTGACAGAGGCCGGTCAGAGTGTGCATGTCGGCCCGATGTCGGGCTTTGCACCGGCGCGCTACCAAAATGCCGACCGGATCATCGTGCTTGCCGCGACGTATGGTGACGGGGACGCGCCCGCCTCGGGCAAGGGGTTCCTCGACCGTTTGCGCGCGACTGAGCAGGCGCGCGATATTCCTTTGGCCGTGCTCGGCTTTGGCGACCGTAGCTTTCCGGCCTACTGTGCCTTTGCCGAGACCGTCGCCGCGGAGACGAAGGCAAAGGGCTGGCCTGAACTTCTGCCGCTCGACACGGTTGATCGTCAATCCCCGCAGGATTTCGCGCGGTGGGGGCGGGCGCTTGGAGCGGTCCTCGGGGTTGACCTTGAACTGTCGCATAGGCCCGTCTTGCCCGTGACGCAGAGGTTGACCCTTGTCTCACGCCGGGACTATGGCGCTGAGGTGCAGGCCCCGACGGCGATCCTTCGTTTCGCCATGCCGCGCGTCACCTTTTGGCAGCGGTTGACCGGTGCGGGGTTTTCCCGGTTCAAGGCCGGAGACCTGATCGGCGTTCTGCCTGAGGGCAGTACCGTTCCACGGTTCTATTCGCTGGCCACTGGACACCGAGATGGGAGTATCGAAATCGTTGTGAAAAAGCACTCGGGGGGGCTTTGCTCGGGGCAGCTTATGGCACTGGAGCCCGGCGATAGTGTGACGGCCTTTTTGCGTCGCAACCCCGGCTTCCGTCCGGGCAGGGGGCGCGCGCCGCTGATCCTGATCGGGGCCGGAACCGGGATTGGGCCGCTTGCAGGCTTCGTGCGTGGAAATGCACGAAAGCGGCCTGTTCATCTTTTCTTCGGGATGCGCCATCATGACAGCGACTTCTTTTATGAAGAAGAGATGCCCGTCTGGAAGGGGGAGGGTCGTCTGACCCGGCTGGTCACGGCTGTCTCACGTGGGGCGCGGCCCCATTATGTGCAAGATGCGCTGCGTCGTGATGCCGCCGAGGTTTCCCGGCTTATCCGTGGTGGCGCGCGCGTGATGGTCTGTGGCGGTCGCGACATGGCGACCGGCGTGGCCGATACGATGGCCGAGATTCTTGCGCCCTGTGGGCTTTCGCCTGCTGTTTTGAAAGCGGAGGGGCGGTATGTCGAAGATGTCTACTGAGATGATGCGCGTTGCCCTGAACGGCCCGACCATGGGCACGCGGTGGTCCGCGCTGTTTTTCCGGGACCCCGGATTTGACAGGGACGCAATTAAGGTCGCGCTTCAGGCTGCTGTCGATGAGGTGGATGCACAGATGTCGACATGGAAGCCTGACAGCGACCTGATGCGGCTCAATGCGGCAGCGGTGGGCGACTGGGTGGCGATTCCTGAGCGCCTTGAGCATGTCCTGCGTCTGGGTCTTGAGATCGGGCGCGCCACGGATGGCGCCTTTGACATCGGTATGGGCGATGCGGTGACGGCATGGGGGTTCGGCCCAGAGGCTGCCGCGCCTGCGGATATCCGTACGGCAATGGCCGCCACACGGCACCCGGCGCATGAGGTGTTGGAAATGTCTGGCCCCCATGTGCGCAAGATCGAACCGATCACCATTGATCTAAACGGCATTGCCAAGGGGTATGGAGTCGATTGTCTGGCCGAGACACTGAGGGAGCACGGGATCACCGATGCTCTTGTCGGGATTGACGGCGAGATGCACGCGATGGGCCTTCGACCGGATGGAGAGGCATGGACCATCGCGGTCGAGGCGCCGGATGCGTCGTGCCGGACACCTCATTCGGTCCTTACGCTTGAGGACGCTGGCGTGGCGACTTCCGGTGATTACCGCCACTGGGTCGAGGTGCAGGGGCGACGCTTGTCGCACACGATGGACCCAAGGCGCGGGGCCCCCCTGATTGCGTCGCCAGCGTCGGTGACCGTTGTCGCCCGCAGTTGTACCGAGGCCGATGCCTGGGCGACGGCGCTTATGGTTCTTGGTTCTGAGGCGGGCCTGGCATTGGCAAGGCAACGCGGACTGGACGCGCTGTTCCTCCTGCGTGATGACGAAGGACGCGCAAGGGGCGTGGGAGCCGGGCCGCTGTTTTCCGAAGCGTCAGCGGCGACCGCTCGCGCCTGATGGCGTGTGACCTGAATGGAAACAGTGAAAACCGACCATATCGAGAAGGACATTCCGCGGCGGGCCATACCCGGCCTTCACCTGGGCCTTGTGGTCTGACCGCCGCTGTTCATGCCATCCGGTTCGGTTATACGCGCTCTACTGCCAGTGTTTCACCGGGATAAAAGGCAAGGTGGTTCTTGATGCGGTCGACGCTTGCTTTGGGGTCATCATAACTCCAGGCGGCGTTTTTCAGAGTCTGGCTTTTGGTGACGATGGAGTAATAGCGCGCCTCGCCCTTGTGGGGGCAGGTGGTGCGGTGGTCGCTTTCGTCGAGGAAGGCCATGGCGATATCCTCTTGCGGGAAGTAGATGACATTGGGGTAGCCATCCTCGGACAATTCCAGCGCGTTCTTGGATTCGGCCAGAACGGCACCGCCTGCGCGGACAACCCATGTGCCTTCTGCTTTCCGGATTTTGATATCGGTCATGCTGTTTCCTTCTACGTCATTTCGGGTGGTCATGCCTTGCTGTGCCGGGGAATTGTTACACCCGTGTGTCACAGTGGCTTGGTCGCTTGGTCCAACCATAGACGAGCCGGGCCGGTGATCCGAGGACTGATTTTGTCGCGGCAGAGGGCGTGGTAGGCGTTGAGCCAGTCGCGTTCGCCTTGGCTTAGCATCTCGGGGAGGATCAGGCGGCGGTCGATGGGGACGTAGTTGAGCGTTTCGAAGCAAAGCTTGCCATGGGCGTCGCCGGTGGGCAGGGCTTCGGCCTCTTGCACCACGACAATGTTTTCGATGCGGATTCCGAAGGCACCTTCGCGGTAATATCCCGGCTCGTTCGAGACGATCATGCCCTCTTGCAGGGGAACGGTACTGGTTTTCGACAGGCGCTGCGGGCCTTCGTGGACGCATAGATGCACGCCGATACCGTGGCCTGTACCGTGGCCATAGTCCTGATCGGCCAGCCACAGGGGGTAGCGCGCGATGGCGTCAAGGTCGCGGCCCGCAAGGCCGCGGGGCCAGCGGGCGCGGCTCATGGCGATCATGCCTTGCAGCACGCGAGTGAAGGCGGTGCGCTCATCCTGGCCCACCTCGCCCACGGGCAGGGTGCGGGTGATGTCGGTGGTGCCGTCGAGGTATTGCCCGCCGCTGTCGAGCACCAGCAGGTCACCAGCTTGCAGGGTGCGGTTGCTTTGGCGGTTGACGCGGTAATGGGCCAGCGCGCCGTTGGGGCCGGAGCCTGCGATGGTGTCGAAACTGATGTCCAAGAGCTTGCCGGTGGCTTGGCGACATTCTTCAAGCTTTGTGGCGACGTCGATTTCGGTAATGCTTCCCGGCGCTTGCTCGTCGAACCACGTGAGGAATTCGCACATGGCGGCGGCGTCGCGCAGGTGGGCCTCGCGCGTGGCGGCGATCTCGGCCTTGGTTTTGCAGGCCTTGGGCAGCACGCAGGGATCATCTCCCTTGGCGTGGGTGACGTTCGCCTCGTCCAGTTGGTGCAGCACCCAAAGCGGGGCGCTTGCGTGATCGACGCGCACGGTGCCGGTGAGGCTGCGCAGGCCCGGACCGAAGGCATGGGGCGGGCGGATGGTCACCTCGTCGCCCAGATGCGTGCGGATCTCGTCCGAGAGTTTTTCGGCGTCGACGAAGAGCGTCAGGTGCGCATCGTCATGCAGCACGGCGAAGGCATGGGGGATCGGGTTGCGGGGGATGTCGCTTCCCCGGATGTTCAGAAGCCACGCGATGGAGTCGGGCAGGGTGATCACGGCGGCGGCGTGGCCCGCGTTGCGCAGGGCGGCGGCGAGGCGGCGGCGCTTGTCATGGTGCGATTCACCGGCCAGGTCCTCGGGGTAGATGCGGATGGCGCCCATGGGAACGCCGGGTTGGTCGGGCCAGATGGCATCAATCAGGTTCTCGGTGGGGCGCAGGGTGATGGCGCTTTCCTTGAGGCCCTCTTGGATGGCCGAGATCTGATCGGGGGTATAGAGCCACGGGTCGAAGCCCACGGTGCCACCCTTGGGCAGGTGTTCTTGCAGCCATGCGGCGGGGGAGGTCTCGGGCCAGTCGACGGGGGTGAAATGATCGGTCGCGACCTGTGATTTCACCTGCACCCGGTAGCGGCCATCGACGAAAACCCCGGCCACATGCGGAAGCACGATGCAGAACCCCGCCGAGCCGGTAAAGCCGGTGAGCCACGCCAGACGGTCATCGCGCGGGGCGACGTATTCGCCCTGGTGGGCATCCGCGCGGGGCACCATGAAACCGGTGACGCCATGGGCCCCCATGACGTCGCGCAGGGCGGCAAGGCGCGGCGGGCCCTGTTCGGGGCTGGCGGATTCGTCGAAGGACTGGAACATCGCGGCTCTCCTGCACTTTGCGGGTCAGACAGTGCTAATGGGTGGGGGGCGGAAGATCAATCGCCCTGCCATGGGGCGGGAACGGGGTGGCCATCGACGCGCACCTCGCCGGCTTCGTTGTCCAGAACCACCGGGGTGTCGAAGATCGTGAGCCTGGGCCGCACGCCAAAGCGGCCCTCCATCCAGTCGGCCCAACCGTCGTTGAACCAGTCTTCGGCGTTTTCGCGCGTGTCGAATTCGTAAACACCGCCGCCGCCCGCCTCGGAATTGAGGTAATACTTGCGGCGCAAGCCTTTGACCTTGTGAAATATTTTGGTGGACTCCAGAGATTGGTCAATCACGTCCTGATGCGGGCGCTTGGGGCCATCAAGCGGGATTTGGACAAGGGCGATGATCATGGACGTTCCTTTCGGTCATTGGGATAGTCGCAGCTTAGACCCGGATTGCCATTAGGCTCAATGTGGCGGGGCGATCCGGGGATGGACGAAATGACGCCATTGTCGGAAAAGGCCTTTATGTGACTATACAAGGCCACCTCAAGCCGATATGCGCAACGCTTCCGCGTGGCTTCAGGTGTCATGCGGTCCATGCTGTCCTCAATAAAAAGACCCAGACCATTGAAAAACACCATTGCAGAGGCGCTGGCCGGTAAAGGCTATGATGTCTTGACGCCTGTTCAGCAGGCCGTGACCCAACCCGACCTGGATGGACGGGACCTTTTGGTTTCGGCGCAAACCGGATCGGGCAAGACCATTGCCTTTGGCTTGGCGATTGCGCCGACGGTCTTGGGCGAGGGGGAGACATTTGGCCCGGCAGCGGCCCCCTTGGGCTTGGTCATTGCGCCGACGCGCGAATTGGCGATGCAGGTCAAGCGCGAGCTTGGCTGGCTTTATGGCAAGGCGGGGGCGGTTCTGGCCTCCTGCGTTGGGGGGATGAATATCCGCGATGAGCGCCAGGCGCTGGCGCGCGGGGCGCATATCGTGGTGGCCACGCCGGGGCGGTTGCGGGATCACATCATGCGTGGGTCCATCGACCTGACCGAGGTGCGGGCGGTGGTTCTGGATGAGGCCGACGAGATGTTGGACCTCGGGTTTCGCGAGGATCTGGAGTTTATCCTGGATGAGACCCCGCCCACGCGTCAAACGCTGTTGTTTTCCGCCACGGTGCCGAATGCCATCGCCAAGCTGGCCCAAAGCTACCAGCGTGAGGCCGAGCGGATTTCGACCGTGGGCGAGCAGACGCAACATGCCGATATTGAATATCGCGCCCTGACCGTGGCGCCGCATGACAGTGAGAAGGCCGTTATCAATGTCTTGCGGTACTACGAGGCGCCCAATGCCATCGTGTTCTGCAATACCCGGGCCATGGTGGCGCGGTTGACAACGCGGCTTTCGAACCGGGGGTTTTCGGTTGTGGCCTTGTCGGGGGAGTTGACGCAAGGCGAACGCTCCAATGCGCTACAGGCTATGCGGGACGGGCGCGCGCGGGTTTGCGTGGCCACCGATGTGGCCGCCCGTGGCATCGACCTGCCCAAGCTGGAACTGGTGGTCCATGCCGAATTGCCAAGCAGCCACGAGACGCTTTTGCACCGTTCGGGCCGGACCGGCCGGGCAGGGCGAAAAGGGGTGAGCGCCTTGGTGGTCGTACCGTCGGCGCGCAAGAAGGCCGAGCGGATCTTGAAATTTGCCAAGCTGACGGCGGAGTGGGGGCTTGCGCCCTCGGCAGAAGACATCGAGGCACGTGATCAGCAGCGTATGTTGAACAGCGACGATTGGCAGGCCGAGATCACCCAAGGTGAGCGCGCTGCGGTCGATCAACTGGTTGAAAACTTCACGCCCGAGCAAATCGCGGCGGCCTATCTGCGGCAGTACAAGCTGCGCCATTCCGCCCCGGAAGAGTTGGGCGCCGTCGCTGCCGGTAAAGCCGAGCAGAAAAAGCCCCGCGCGGATTTTGGCCCCAGCGTCTGGTTCTCGCTGTCGGAGGGGCGCAATCAGGCGGCCTCACCGCGTCACCTGTTGCCGATGATCTGCAAGGCGGGCGGGCTGTCAAAGGATGACATCGGCGCCATCCGTATCGCCGATGATCTGTCCTATATCGAAATTCGCGAGGCGAGTGTTCCGGGATTCTTGGCGGCGATCGGCGAGGGCATGGTGATCGAAGGCAAGAAGCAGCTTCGACGCCTCGACAAAGCGCCCGATCTGCCTAGCCACCGGCCCGGTAAATCCGGGCCAGCGCCCAAGGCCAGACCCGCGCCCGCCAAATATGAGCGAAAGCCCAAGGACGGTGATACGCCGGAGCCACGCCGAAAGCCACGGCATGGCAAGTCAAATGACGCTGCCCCCAAGCGGGAGCGCAAGACAGAGGAGCGCGACCCGGCGGTCCATGCGGAGTTTGGCAAAAAGCGGCATGGGGCAAAGGGCGCTGAGCGCAGACAGGGCGATGGTGCGAAACCGGGGCAGAGGAAGCCCTCGGGCAAGCCTGCGGGGCAAGAGGGCAAGCGCAAAGGGCCGCCGCCCCCCAAGGGCAAGCCCAACAGCAAGAAAAACCGGGCGCGCGCGGCGGCCAAGAAGATCGACAAGGCTGGCAACGCAAAACCAAGGCGGTCGTAACGCGGTGAGCGATGGCGCAAACCGGCGGGTTAGCTCACCTTCCTGATCCCCATCACGCGCGCCCGCGCCCTTGGATCGCTGTCAAACAGTGCCGCCAGTTGCTCGGTCATGGCGCCGGCTAATTGATCGACATCGGTGATCGTCACCGCGCGGTCGTAATAGCGGGTGACGTCATGGCCGATGCCGATGGCCAGAAGCTCCACCTGTTTGCGGCGCTCGACCATGTCGATCACGTCGCGCAGGTGTTTCTCAAGGTAATTGGCCGGGTTCACCGACAGGGTGCTGTCATCCACCGGGGCGCCGTCCGAGATCACCATCAGGATCTTGCGCGCCTCGTGGCGGTTGACCAGGCGCTTGTGCGCCCATTCCAGCGCCTCGCCGTCGATGTTCTCCTTGAGCAACCCTTCCTTCATCATCAGTCCGAGGTTGTCACGGGTGCGCCGCATCGGCGCATCGGCGGATTTATAGATGATGTGACGCAGGTCATTGAGGCGCCCGGGCAGTTGCGGGCGGCCTTCGTTCAACCATGCCTCGCGGCTTTGCCCGCCTTTCCACGCGCGCGTGGTGAAGCCCAGCACCTCGACCTTGACGTTGCACCGTTCCAGCGTGCGTGCCAGAACATCGGCACAGATCGCGGCGATGGAAATGGGCCGCCCGCGCATGGAGCCGGAATTGTCCAGCAGAAGCGTCACCACGGTATCGCGGAACTCGGTATCCTTTTCCACCTTGAAGCTCAGCGGCGTGGTGGGGTTGGCCACGACGCGGGCGAGGCGGCCTGCATCGAGTACACCTTCTTCCTTGTCGAACTCCCACGAGCGGTTCTGCTGTGCCTGAAGGCGGCGTTGCAGCTTGTTCGCCAAGCGGCTGACGGCGCCTTTCAGCGGATCGAGCTGTTGGTCCAGATAGGCGCGCAGGCGTTCCAGTTCGACCGGCTCGGCCAGATCTTCGGCACGGATTTCCTCGTCGAAATCGGTGGAATAAACCTCGTAATCCGGGTCGGCTTCGGAAATGGGCTGCGGCGCGGGGGGCTCCATCGGGGCCTCGCCCTCGGGCAGTTCGGTTTCCTCGCCCATCTCCTCGTCGGCCATCTCGTCCATCTGGACTTGGGCCTGACTGGCGTCCTGCTGTTCCTCCTGGCTGCGTTCGGCCTCGGCGTCACTCTCTGAGTCGTCGCTGTCGTCCTCGCCGCTGCTGTCGGGCTGTTCCTCGTCCTCCTGGCTTTCCTCGGCCTCGTCCTCGGCGTCATCCTCGGGCGCGTCCGGGTCATCGCCCAGTTGATCGCCATACCCCAGATCCTCGATCATCTTGCGGGCAAAGCGGGCAAAGGCGGCCTGATCGGCAAGCGTGTCTTCCAGGCCTTCCAGCGTGCCACCGGCCTCGGCCTCGATATAATCGCGCCACAACTCCATCACGTTCTGTGCGCCTTGGGGAAGTTCCCGCCCCGTCGCCAGATGCCGCACCAGATACCCGGCGGCGGTCGCCAAGGGCGCATCGGCCCGGTCACTGATCTGGTCATAGCCCATGCGCTGTGCCTCGGCGCCGATCTTGGCGTCGATATTACCCGCCGTGCCGGGCATCTCGCGCGCGCCGATGGCCTCGCAACGGGCAGTTTCCATCGCCTCGTACAAATCACGCGCCATTTCGCCCGCAGGCGCATACCGCGCATGCAACCCGCCATCGTGATACTTGTGCTTGAGGGCCAGCGCATCGGCGGTGCCGCGCGCCTGCAAGACTTCCTCGCGGGTCATCCGGCGGCTGACCTGCGGCAGGCGCATGGACTCGCCCGACAGGCCCGCCGGATCGACCGAGTAACTCACCGACAGATCGGGGTCATCGGCCATGACCTTGGTGGCCTCGGCCAGCGCCTTCTTGAAGGGATCTGCGGGATTGTCGCTGTTCTGAACCATCGCCAGCCTCCTGTTTCAGACCCTCAAGCGGGCCTCTCCCTTCTTCTTTTTCCAAATATCCTGGGGTATGTTGAAAATCTCATTTTCAACGAAGGGGCAAAGCCCCTCATGGCGCGCGCAAGCGCGCTCCCCCAGTCTGCGCCGATGGCGCAGGCCGCAAGGTCACCCGCCGTCACCCCAAGCTCATGCTGGCAGCACTTTCCGGCAGTTCCTCGTCAAAGCAGCGCTGATAGAACTCGGCCACGGTCTGGCGTTCAAGTTCGTCGCATTTGTTGAGGAACGACAGCCGGAAGGCATAGCCCACGTCGCGGAAGATGGTGGCGTTCTGCGCCCATGCGATCACCGTCCGGGGGCTCATCACCGTCGACAACTCGCCGTTCATGAAGGCGGTGCGCGAAAGGTCGGCCACGGTGACCATCTGGCTGACGATCTTGCGGCCTTCGGCGGTGTTGTAGACCGGGTTCTTGGCCAGCACGATATTGGTTTCGGCATCGTGGCTGAGGTAGTTCAGCGTGGCGACAAGGCTCCAGCGGTCCATCTGGCCCTGGTTGATCTGCTGGGTGCCGTGGTAAAGGCCCGTGGTGTCGCCCAGGCCCACGGTATTGGCCGTGGCGAAAAGGCGGAAATAGGGGTTCGGCGTGATCACCTCGTTCTGGTCCAGCAGCGTCAGCTTGCCGTCGGCTTCCAGCACCCGCTGGATCACGAACATCACGTCGGCGCGGCCCGCGTCGTATTCGTCAAAGACGATGGCCGTGGGGTTGCGCAGCGCCCAGGGCAGGATGCCTTCGTGGAATTCCGTCACCTGCACGCCGTCGCGCAGTTTGATGGCGTCCTTGCCAATGAGGTCGATCCGGCTGATGTGGCTATCAAGGTTGACGCGCACGCAGGGCCAGTTGAGGCGGCTGGCCACCTGTTCGATATGAGTCGATTTACCGGTGCCGTGATAGCCTTGAATCATCACGCGGCGATTGTGCGAAAAGCCTGCAAGGATGGCCAGCGTGGTATCGGGATCGAATTTATAGGTGCTGTCGAGCTCGGGGACACGGTCGGTACGGTCGGCAAACCCTTTGACCACCATGTCTGAATCAATGCCGAACACGTCGCGGACCGAGATCTCTTCGGTCGGTTTCGCATTCATGTCGATGCTGCCGTCGGCCATGGGCGCAATCCTTCGCTTCACGGGTCATTCTTCAATTCGCCTACGTCGTGCAACATATCGCGCGGAAGGGCAAGGGAAAGGGGAAGTTTTGCATTGGCCTCGCGGCAAACCACGTTAGGTTGGCACGGCAGGGGGATGTTGAACCACATGGCAACGCGCGACGAAATCGAGGCATGGTTGGCCGCATGTAGCACCGGCGACAGGCGGGCTTTCGGCGCCCTATATTCTGCGACATCTGCGAAACTTTTCGGCATCTGCCTGCGTGTCTTGGATAATCGGTCCGAGGCGGAAGAGGTTCTTCACGACGTCTATGTCAAGATTTGGCATAATGCCGGAAAGTATCGCGTCAATGGGCTCAGCCCCATGACATGGCTGATTACCGTCGCGCGGAATACGGCGGTGGACCGCCTGCGCAAAAGGCGATCCACCACCGCCAGCATGGACCAGGCCGAAGAACGGCCCGATCCTGCACCGGGACCCGAAGCGCAGGCGATAGCGGCCTCCGAGGCGGACCGTCTGAACGCCTGCTTCGACGAATTGGACGAGGGGCACGCGCAAGCGGTACGCGGGGCTTATCTTGACGGCGAGACCTACGCCGATCTTGCGGCGCGCTTCGAGGTGCCGCTGAATACGATGCGAACATGGCTGCGGCGCAGCCTGTTGAAACTGAAGGAGTGCCTCTCGCGATGAGCGACGAGTTGCCAGACCGCGACGCCGACAAGGCTTTGGCCGGGGAGTATGCCCTGGGACTTCTGCCTGCCGATGAGGCAGCGGCCTTCGAGTCGCGTCTGGTGAACGAGCCGGAGTTGCGGGCATTTTACGCGGAATGGTGCGAGGATCTGGCCGGGTTGACCGACCGGATCGAACCCGTGGCCCCGCCGCCATGGCTTCACGCGAGGATCGAATCCGAGCTATTCGGATCGACCGGCCACAAGACAAGTTTCATGCGATGGGTCGCCGGGTTCCTTGGTGGATTGGCGGCGGCCGCATTGGCGCTTGGCCTGATCTTTGGTGCGGATTTGGTGCCCTCTGGCCCGCAAGCCCCGACCGATCCGGTTTATGTGGCGGAGGTGTCTGCCGAGGATGGTAGCCTTGTGGTGGCCGCATCCTACGATGCCGACGCTGGCGAACTTTTCGTGGATCGCCGCGAGGGCGACGCCCGTGAGGGCCGCGCGCTTGAGCTGTGGTTGATCGCTGGCGAGAATGCGCCCGTGTCCTTGGGTGTGTTGCCGGGCGAGGCGCAGGCCGCACTTGCCGTTCCCGAGGGGTTACGCCCGCAGCTTGATGGCGGGGTTCTGGCGATTTCCGACGAACCGCCGGGCGGCTCGCCCACCGGCGCGCCCACCGGCGATGTGTTGGCCGTCGGAGAAATCACGAACACGTGATCTCCTGAATTGAAACTCTGTCGGGCGGGCCTGCGTGCCTTCGTCAGCTTCGGGCAATTCAGCCCGGACAGACAGAGGAGATTGAAAGATGTTCAAGACAGGATTTTTCACCGCGACTGCCGTTGCCTTGGGTCTTGCCGCCGGACCGGCCAGCGCCGAGAACCCCATGGTGGGTGGCGCGCCGATGTATGCGGACAAGACCATCGTGGAAAACGCCGTGAACTCGGCGGACCATGAAACCCTGGTGGCGGCCGTCAAGGCGGCGGGCCTTGTCGAGGTTCTGAATTCGGAAGGGCCGTTCACCGTCTTTGCACCCACCGATGATGCCTTTGGTATGCTGAAGGATGGCACCGTCGAGGCCCTGCTGGAACCGGCCGCAAAGGCGCAACTGGCCAACATCCTGAAGTGCCACGTCGTGGGCACCGAGGCGATGTCGATGGCGATCAAGGGCATGGTGGACGATGACGGTGGGGTACATCCCGTCCCGACGCTTGGCTCCTGCACCTTGCAGGCGACCTATAGCGGCGACAAGATCATGCTGGAAGACGAACGTGGCCGCACGATCAACGTGACGATCGCCGATGTCGATCAGTCGAACGGCGTGATCCACGTGGTGGATCGCGTGATCCTGCCGCCGCAGTCGTAACGCTCACCGTATTGTGTGGAGCCGTGCATTGTGTTGCGGCTCCGCACAGCACAGGTTTCTTGTAACAGATAAGGAGGTCTGCCATGAACCGTCGTCATTTTTTCGCCTTTGCTCTCGGAGCCGGAGGGGCGCTGACATTGGCCGGGCGTGGCGTGGCGGCCAGTGGCGATTTCGAGGTCACGCGCAGCAAGGCCGAGTGGAAGGCCATGCTATCCGATGCGCAATACCGCGTGATGCGTGAAGAGGGGACGGAACCCGCGTTCTCATCGCCCTTGGACAAGCAGTATTCGGAGGGTCTGTATCATTGCCGAGGATGTGATCTGGCGGTCTATTCCAGTGAACACAAATACGACAGCGGGACCGGCTGGCCGAGCTTCTGGCAATCCTTGCCGGATGCGATCGGGACGAAGCGGGATTTCAAGCTGATTTATCCGCGCACCGAATGTCATTGCCGCCGCTGCGGGAGCCACTTTGGCCATATCTTCGAAGATGGCCCGCAACCCACCGGCAAGCGGCATTGCCTGAATGGTGTCAGCCTTGTGTTCAAGCCGGCCTGATGGGTGCAACGGCGAAGGCCAATTCAGCAGCTTGAACACGAAACCGCCCCGGCGCAGATGCGCACGGGGCGGTTTTTTGTAGCACGATCAGCGGGTTACTTGAAGTGCCGGCTGTCCTTGATCTGGTCCCAGGCCCAGACGACCTGTTGCAGTTGCTCTTCCTGGCTGCGGTCGCCGCCGTTGATGTCGGGGTGCAGAACCTTGATGAGTTTTTTATAGGCCTTGCGGATTTCCACCTTGGTCCAGCTGTCCTCGGCTTCGAGAATTTCGATCGCCTTGCGCTCGGTCGGGGGGAGCTTGCGCCCGCCGCCGCTTTTCTTGCCGGGGTTCTGCGTGGCGTTTTCGCCAAGCACCTGATGCGGGTCCTCGATGCCCAGCCGGGCCCAGGCCCGCGCCTCGGGGTCGGAGAAGGATTTTGTCTGTCTTTCCCAGACCTTATCCTTGGACATCTGCGCGTTCATCTCGGCCTCGGTGGTGCCGTGGAAGAAGTTCCATTTGAGATTGTATTCGCGCACGTGGTCTTTGCAGAACCAGTAGAATTCATCCAACACGTCGGGAGCCTTGGGCGCGCGGTACTTGCCCGCCTCTTTGCAGCCCTCGTGTTCGCAGATGCGGGTGGAGGTTTCGGAGGCTCCGGACATGCCACGGCGGCCGCGGGGGTTTTTCTTCTTCGCGGAAGAGACGGACATGTCGAAACCGAAGGGGTCTGACTTGGACATGGGGCTACCTTTTCGACTCGGAGCGGTGATTTTAGGCTAAAACGCGGTGAATTGAAGGGGCAAAATCGGAAAATTTCAGGAGGGTGGCGGAGTGTCGCTTGTTGCCTGTCAGGGGCGTTCTGGTGGGCTGTTTTCGGCGGCGGATTCGTCGGCGTTTTCTTTGTAAGGCTCTGACAAGTCACCGTTTTCTTCGATCTCACCCTCGGTGTTGGGTGCCGTCTTTTCGCTTTCGTCAAGGTCATCGGCGGCGCGGCGGAAGACGAGAACGCTACGATAGACGGTATGCGAGGAGGTCAGGCCCTGCCGTTCCTCGGAGGGCAGGATGTCGGAGCGCTGGTATTCCCAACCCTCGGCGGCCTGTTCGTTCATGACGTCCTGTAGGGTATGGGCAAATCGCGCCTCGGCCCCTTTCACACCCTGGGCCTTGCGGCCCTTGGTGGGGGCGGGGATCACGCGATATTCGTAGGTTGTCATGAAATGGTCCCTTCTGAAATGCGCGCCGTATCCTAGAGGTTTGGTCGGCTAGCGCAAGGGGGATGACAGCGTACGAGTCGTACGAAAAACCCCCCGGTTTCGTACGAAATTCCGGGGGGGTGTTCCTATTGTCGTACGAGTCGTACGAAAATCGCTTATTCGGCGGGGTGCAGGACCCCGGCGGTGGCCGCGCCCGAACGCAGGGCGCGTTGTGCCAGAAGGCCACCGGCGATGATCGACGCCAGCGCGAGGACCGCGGCCAGCGACAGGGTGGGGATACCGGCAAGGCCGGCCCCGACGGTGCAGCCGCCGGCCAGAACACCACCCAGCCCCATCAGAACGGCGCCGGTCAGGTAGCGGCCCGTCTGGCGGGGGGAGTCGAAGCTTTGCCATTCGAAGCCACCCGACAGGAGGGCGGCCAGCAGGGCCCCGATCACAACACCGCCCAGAAGGCCAGCGCCGAAGTTGGCGGGCACGGCGGTGGAGGCCACGGTGTAGAAAATCGAGTCCGCGGCAGGCGAGGTGAAGGAGAGCGACTGCATCGCGATGGGATCGAAATCATCGTACAGGACAAAGCCGGTGCCGACCCATGCCACGGGCACAAGTGCGCCGATCAGGGCGGCCAGCGCGAGTGTGCCGGGTTTGTTGCCCGAGCGCAGGGCGAACAGCAGGGCCGCCGCGGCGATCAGCGCCGTCCAGATCAGCGGGTTGCCGGGCAGGGCGGCGGAGTCGAGCGGCAGGGTGACGCTGCCCAGCGAAGTGCGCAGGGGCGCCAGCACACCCTTGAGCGCGGCATGGGCAGTGATGGCGAAGACGATCAGCACTAGCGCGGCGCGCAGGTTGCCCGCGCCGGTCAGCACCGTCAGCCGCGAGATGCAGCCACGGGTCAGGACCATGCCGATGCCGAACATCAGGCCACCCGCCACGATGGCCAGAACCGGCAGATCAGCGGCCATGAAGCGGTGATCGGCGAAGGAGATCACGCCCTGCGCCACGGCGTATTGCGTGCCCAGCATGGCGACGGCCAGCGCCGTGAGCCAGACCCCTGCCGCCTGTTTGCGATCTTCACCGACCACGGCGCGGCGCAGGCAGAAGCGGGTGATCTGGGCCAGAACGCCGAAGGCGAGGCCAATGGCCAAGGCGAACCAGACGGCAGCCTGGGGTGCGGTGAGGGTCTCAAACCCGAGGGATTCGAACATGGTTTTTCTCCCGAATGCGGAATTTTGTTCCAGATGGCGGGGGTTCTGATTTGAATCAACCCTTATGAATGCCGCCGATGGCTGCGTAAGGAAAATATTGTTCCGGTATCGGGTTGTGCGTGGAACAGGGTTCCGCCTTGGTGGGGTGCGGGCTGTATCTGATCCGGGGCTTGGGGCCTTCCTGCGACGCGGTTCTTTTTTGCTGTGGTCTTGGCAGATGATGCCCGACGGGTTTGGTTGCCTGTCGCAATGGGGCATCCCCCATCCAGATCACGCCTTGGGGTCGTAGCGGTTGCGCAGGTCTTCGCCCGCCCATGTCACCGTCAGCACGATCAGCGACAGCAGAAGCCCCGGCGCGAGGGCGCGGGTCGGCTCAAGCCCCAGATAGGGCAGCGCCTCGTGCAGGAGCCCCCCGAGGCTGGGGGTGCCGGGCGGGAAGCCGAGGCCCAGAAAGGACAGGGCGGATTCGGCGATCATCGCCTGTGCCATGGCCAGCGTGGCCGAGGTTGCCAGAGGGGCCATGCAACTGGGCAGGATATGCCGGGTCACCACCTGTAACGGCGGGGTCCCCATGGCGCGGGCGGCGCGGGTGAATTCCATGCCTTGCAGGCGCAGCACCTCGGCCCGGATCAGGCGGGCGGTCTGCATCCAGCTTGTCACCGCGATGACCGTGGTCACAAGGACAAAGGCGCCAAGGGTGGCGCCGAACAGGCCGCTGAGGGGCGCACGGAAGAGCATGACCATCAGCAGCATCATCGGCAGCGTGGGCAAGGCGAGGCACAGGTCGGTCAATCGCATCAGCCATGGGTCGAGGCGGCGGGACATCCCCGCCACAAGCCCGATGCCGCAGCCGAGCAGGAGGGTGAGCGCCATGCCCGCAAGCCCGGTGACGGCCGAGATTTGCCCGCCCAACAGGAGCCGCGCCAGCCGGTCCCGGCCCAGCCTGTCGGTTCCCATGGGATGGGCGAGGGATGGGTCGAGCTGTCTTGCGGCAAGGTCGGGCGCGGTGGCCTCGCCCGGCCAGAGTATGGGCGCGGCCAGAAGGGTGAAGGCCATGAGGCCGAGGCCCCCGAGGAGGAGGCGGTGGCGGGTCATGCCGCGATCCTCGGGTCGAGCCAGCGATAGGCGGCATCGGCCAGCAGGTTGGCCAGCACCACCAGCACGGCGATCAGCAGGGTGATGGTTTGCACCACCGGCAGGTCGCCCGCGTGGATCGAGGAGATCAGCAGATGACCGATGCCGTTGATGGCGAAGACCTGCTCGGTGATGATGGCGCCCCCGAAGACCTGTGGCAGGCCAAGTGCCATGAGGGTGATGACCGGGACCATGGCGTGGCGCATGACGTGGCCCGTCAGGAGCGCACGGGGGCCGAGGCCCTTGGCGCGGGCCGTGCGGATGTGGTCGGCGTGGAGGACCTCGATCGCGCTGGCGCGCAGGTGACGGGCGAGTTGCGCGGTGATTTGCAGGCTGAGGACGATGACCGGCAGGAGGAGTTGCCGGGCCTCGATCCAGAGGCTTTGGGCATCGGTGATCCGGTGGCTTGGGTCGTAGCCCGAGGGCAGCCAGCCCAGCGTGATGGAAAACAGCCAGATCAGCAGCAGCGCCGTGACGAAGGGCGGCAGGGCATAGGCCGTCATCGTCAGCGCGCTTGCGGCGTGGTCGCCGGGGCTTCGATGGGTATGGGCCTGCCAGAGGCCCAATGGCAGGGCACAGGCGAGGCCAAGCAGATAGGCCAGCCCCATGAGGCGCAGGGTTTGCGGCAGGCGGTCGGCGATAAGCCCTGTCACCGGGGTATGGCTGTGCCAGCTAATCAGGCGCGGCAGCCCCTCGGCCCATGCGGTGCCGAGGAGGGCATCGCAAAGCGCCAGCGGTTCGATCACCAGGACCTGCCGGAGCCAGAGGGCAAGGCGCGCGGGCCATGGGGCGTCGAGGCCCATGGCCTCACGCATGGCGGCGCGCACCTCGGGCGGAAGGGTCAGCGGCATATGCGCCAGCGGATCGCCGGGGGCGAGCGAGAGCAGGCCGAAGATCGCGAGGGCAATCAGCAGGAGGCTGAGGCCGAGGGCAAGGCCGCGGCGGGCGACGTCGATCAGCGGGCGCGGCGCCATGTGGCGATGTTCCAATAGGGGCTGCCCCACGGGTTGAGCTTGGGGCCGAGCAGGTCCTTGGCGCTGGCGGCCACCCGTCCGCGGTGGACCAGCGGGACAAGTGCGTGGCTGTCGGTGAGGCGTTGGGACATGCGTTGGACCAGTTGCGCGCGGGCCTTTGGAGCGGCGGTTTGGGCCAGTTGTGCCGAGAGCGCATCGAAGGCGGGGTCACAGATGCGGGCAATGTTGGACCCTTGCCAGCTGTTGGCGGGCGAGGGGATGTTTTCACAGCGCCAATTGGCGAGGAAGGGGCCGGGATCGGTGCCATCGAAGGCCGAGGCGAACATTTGCACGTCGGCGTTGAATTTCTGGTAGGTGTCGGGGTTGCCCGGGTCGGAGCCGAAGAAGATGCTGGCGTCGATGGCGCGCAAGCCGGTCTCGACGCCGATTTGCCGCCACCACCCCTGTATCACCACCTGGAAATCCTGCCGGACGGGATTGACCGAGGTCTGGAACGTCAGGCGGAGGGGCCTGCCGTTCTTGTCGCGCAGGCCGTCGCCATCGGTGTCGCTCCACCCCGCCTGGTCCAGCAGGGCGCGGGCGCGGGCGAGGTTCTGGTCGGCGCAGCCGTCGGGCCGCGGCGGGGCAAAGCGTGCGGGGGCGGGGATGAGCGCGCAGGCCACCCGACCTGCCGGGCCATAGCCCAGCTCGACCAGCGCCGCGCGATCGAGGGCGAGGCTGAGTGCTTCGCGGACGCGCGCATCCGAGAGAACAGGATGCGGGTGGCTGGTGGTGGACCGCCCGGACCGGAGGGCCGGGTCGGGATCGGTCAGGTTGAAGACGAGGCGTTCGAGCAACGGGCCGAAGGCGGTGAGAAGCCGACCTCGCCCTGTGGCCTGCATGGTGCGCAGCACCTCGGGTGGCAGTTGCAGGTTGGTGGCGAAATCCGCCTCGCCGGTTTGCAGCACGGCGCGGGCGGCGCCCGCGGCCTCGCCGCCGCCTTGCAGGACCACCCGGTCAAACGCTGGCTGGCGAGGGGTGCGATAGGCGGGATTGGCGGTGAACTCGGCCAGGTTGCCGGGTTGAAACAGGCGCACCACGAAAGGGCCGGTGCCGATGGGGGCGGCGTTTTCCTGTCCGCATTGCTGGGCCTTGGGGCCGAGGCAACCCGCGAACTGCGCCTTTTGCAGAACCGGCGCCCGTGGCCCGACGAAAGCCTGGTAGGGCATGGGGCGGGGGGCGTCGAAATGCAGGGTGGCCGTCAGGGCATCGGGGGTGTCGATGCGGGTGATTCCGGCGAATTTCATGGTCTGTGCGCAGCCCGCGCCGGGGGTCATGCAATAGGCCCATGTGAATTTCACATCTGCCGAGGTCAGCGGCGAGCCGTCGGACCACGTGAGACCGTCGCGCAACCTCCATGTCATCGCCATGCCATCCGGGCTGATGCCGCCGTTTTCGCGGGTGGGTATCCTTGCGGCCAGCCTTGGGATCAAGGCGCCGTCCGGGTCGGTCAGGGCCAGCGGTTCGAGCACGAGGCTGGCGGCTTCGACATCCTTGGCCCCGGCGGAGAGATAGGGATTGAGCGTCGAGGGAGCCTGCCAGTTCCGCAAGCGCAGGGTATCGGCCTGTGCGGTCCGGGGCGCCACAAGGGCCATGAGAACCGCGAAATTCACGAGAGCCACGAGCAGGCCCGCGAGCCCGCTAGACCGTCGGCGCGCCTTGCGCTGGGCGCTATGGCCGAAAATGGGCATGGCTCCTCCTGTTACATGGCATTGGCCGGGTCTGCCGGGCCGGTTCTGCCGTTATTGCTGTCACCGCTCACGCCTCTGCGCGGCAGGTGGCACCCTCCACAATTCGATGATCTAATTGCGCGAAAAGGGCGGGCCCGTGCAACCTTTGGTTTTGTCCCTGTGCTGTTTTTGCACAACCTGCCGACAGATTGCCGTTGAAATCCCGGCCAAAGCCGTCAGGTTGAAAGGTAACTTCCCCAACCCGAGGACCGACGAGATGCCCGTGAAGAACCGCTTTGCCGAACTGCATGACGAGATCACCGCGTGGCGGCGGGATATTCACCGCCACCCCGAAATCCTGTTCGAGACGCACCGCACCAGTGCGCTGGTGGCTGAGAAGCTGCGGGACTTCGGCTGTGACACGGTGGAAACCGGCATCGGGCGCACCGGGGTCGTCGGCGTGATCAAGGGGCGCGAAACGGGATCGGGCAAGGTGATCGGGTTGCGGGCCGACATGGACGCCTTGCCGATTCACGAGGCAACGGGGGTGGATTATGCCAGCGAAACGCCCGGTGCGATGCATGCCTGCGGCCATGACGGCCATACCGCGATGCTGCTGGGCGCGGCGCGATACCTTGCCGAGACCCGCAATTTCGACGGCACCGTCGTGGTGATCTTCCAGCCCGCCGAAGAGGGCGGCGGGGGCGGCCGCGAGATGTGCGAGGACGGGTTGATGGAACGGTTCGGCGTGCAGGAGGTGTACGGGATGCACAATTGGCCCGGTATGCCGGAGGGCAGCTTCGCGATCCGTCCGGGGCCGTTTTTCGCCGCGACCGACCTGTTCAAGATCGAGGTGCGCGGACGAGGCGGCCATGCGGCCAAACCGCATGACACGGTGGACCCGGTGGTGATGACCGCGCAACTGGTCAGCGCCTTGCAAAGCATTGCCAGCCGCAATGCCGACCCGACGGAGCAATTGGTTGTTTCGGTCACCTCGATGGAGACCACCTCGAAGGCCTTCAACGTGATCCCGCAGGGCGTGGACCTGATGGGAACGGTGCGGACCCTGAGCCCGGAGATGCGCGATCTGGCCGAAGAGCGTATGGGGGCGATCTGTGAGCATCTGGGCACGGCCATGGGGGGGAAGATCACCCTTGAGTACCAGCGCAATTACCCGGTGATGGTGAACCATGACGCGCAGACCGACTTTGCCGCAGAGGTGGCCAAATCGGTCAGCGGGCAGTGCGACGAGGCGCCGCTTGTCATGGGCGGGGAGGATTTCGCCTTCATGCTGGAGGCGCGGCCCGGGGCCTATATCCTTGTGGGCAATGGCGACACGGCCATGGTGCATCACCCGGAGTATAACTTTAACGACGATGCGATCCCGGCCGGCTGTAGCTGGTGGGCGGGGATCGCCGAGCAGCGGATGCCCCTGGGCGGGTAAGCTTTGGGGGCGCTGCCCCCATCGCCCTGCGGGCGATTCCCCCGGAGTATTCTCAGGAAAGATGAAGGGTTATGAGGCGCTCCAGAGGGCCTCGTACACTTGTGAGATGCCCTGCGCTTCGGCCTCGATGCTGAAGAGGGATTCGGCGGCGTGGCGGGCGGCTTGGGCCATTTTTTCGTGGGTGCTTTCGGATAGCAGCGTCGTCAGGGCCTCTGCGGTGGCCTTGGCATCATCCTCGGGGGTGATGAACCCGGTGGTGCCGTTTTGCGTGAAATGCCGGTAGTAGCCTGCGTCGGTGGCCACGAAGGGCACGCCGCTGGCCATGCCTTCGAGCGGTGTCATGCCGTAGCCTTCGTAGCGGGGCAGTTGCACGATGGCCGAGAGCGCCCGGGTGAGCCCGGGAAGATCGCCGGGGGGGATTTCGCCGGGAAACAGGATTCGGTCGGTGAGGCCGGCCTTGGCGATTTTCTGTTGCAGATCAGACAGAAAGCCCGCGTCGGATTTGGCGGCGCGGCCGATGACGAGGGCGGTGACATCGGGGGCGGTCGGCAGGTAGGCGAGCATCGCCTCGACGAAACGGTCGGTGCCTTTTTCGGGGCGGATACGCCCGATGGTGGCAATGCCGCGGGTGCCGGGATAGCCGGTGGCGGCCCATGCGGCAGTGCGGTTCGTGGCCGGGGTGAAACGGGTACAATCGACGCCATGGGGGACGACCGCGCGAACATGGGGGACGAAGTCCGCAGCGCGCTCGGTGGTGGCGATCACCGCGTCCATCCGCGAGATGAGCCAGCGCGGGAAGGCCGAATGGCGGCGCTGGGCGGCGGAGGTGAAGACGATCTTCACGGGCAGGCGCAGGATGTCGCGCGCCCAGAGGGCGGTGCGCATTTCCGTGTTGCGGCGCACGTGCCAGATGGTGAAGGGGCGGTTTTGCGGTGGTGTGCGCGAGAGGCGGAGGGCCTCGCGCTTGGTGATCGGATCGGGACAACCGGGCAGGGCGTGGCCCGCGAGGGCGAGGTCGTAGTACTGCATCTGTTGGTGGATTACGCCGGCGGCGGTGGCCGAGACCCCGGTGAAATTGCGGTTGAAATTGGTGACGATCAGCTCGGGCACGGGGTGGGCCTTGGTATTGTGTGCCGATTGCTTAGCCCAGTGACAGCGCCTTGGAAAGGGTTTCGGCCATGTCGTGCAGCGCGTCGGCCTGACCGGCGGCGAAGGCGCGGCTGGCGGCGCGGCGGGTGGCGAGGGTGTCGGGCTTGGTCAGAAGCGTGGTCAGTTCCTTGGCAAGCGCCCTTGCATCGGTCACCTCGGTAGCGGCGTTCTGGGCTGCGAGATCGGCGTAAGTCTCGGAAAAATTGGCATAAAGCGGCCCGTGAAGAATGGCCGAGCCCGCGTGGGCGGGTTCATAGGGGTTGTGGCCGCCCACGGGCGCGAAGGAGCCGCAGAGGCAGGTGACGGGCGAAAGCGCGTACCACAGGCCCATCTCGCCCAGGGTGTCGGCGAGGTAGCATTGGGTGTCGGGCGTCAGGGCCATGCCGGTTGAGCGCCGGGCACTGGTCAGGCCGGCCTCGGCCAGTTGCACTTCGATCTGGTTGGCGCGCTCGGGGTGACGGGGCACGAGGAGGAGAAGTGCCTCGGGGAGGGTCTTGAGGAGGGCTTTGTGAGCTTCGATCATCACTTCGTCTTCGCCCGGATGGGTGGAGGCGGCGAGCCAGAAGGGGCGCGCGCCGATCACCTCGCGCAGGCGGGTGAGTTCGACCTTGTCGAAAGGCAGCGCGCCGGAGAGGGATTTGAGGTTCACGCCCGGGGCGGCGTGGGCAAGGCCGATGTCGTGGAAATGGCGGGCGGTGCGGGCATCCTGACAGTGGATCAGGGTGAAATGATCCAGCAGGTGGCGCGCGGTGGCGGAGAGACGTTTCCAGTTCCGGGCGGACCTGTCGGAGATGCGTGCATTGACGAGGGCCAATGGCAGGCCGCGCGCCTTGGCCCCCCGCAGCATGTTGGGCCAAAGCTCGCTTTCCACGAAAACGGCCGCCTCGGGGCGCCAGTGATCGAGAAACCGCGCCACGGCGCGGCGGGAATCGAGGGGGGCGAACTGGTGCTGTGTGCGCGGGGGCAGGCGTTTGCCGACGATCTGGGCCGAGGTGGCCGTGCCGGAGGTGATGAGAAAGGATAAATCGGGTTGCTGTAGGCCCATTTCCTCGATGAGGCGCAGGACCGAAAGGCTTTCGCCGACGGAGGCCGCGTGGAACCAGACGACCCGTCCTTCGGTGCGGGCCACGGTGGCGCGGCCCATGCGTTCCCTGACGCGGCCTGCCGGGGTGCCTTGTGCCTCGAGCTTGGCGCGCACGCGGCGGTAGGCCAGTGGCGCGATCAGGTTGGCGGCCACGCCGTAGAGGCGGACCGGCAGGGGCGCGGCAGGCCCGGACATCAGCCGCCGGTGTGGCTCATGTGCCGCGTCATGCGGCCATCGACCGACTGGCGGGAGTAATCGAAGTCATGCCCCTTGGGCTTGAGCGCGATGGCGGCGCGAATGGCCTCTTCCAAAGGCGCGTCATTGCCCGGGTTGTTGCGCAGGGGCGCGCGCAGGTCGGCCATGTCTTCCTGACCGAGGCACATGTAAAGCTCCCCGGTGCAGGTGAGGCGGACGCGGTTGCAAGATTCACAGAAATTATGGCTTAGCGGGGTGATGAATCCAATTTTTTGTTGAGTTTCTTCAAGCCGGACATAGCGGGCGGGGCCACCTGTGCGCTCGGGCAGGTCGGTCAGGGTGTAATTTTCGGCCAGCCGTTCGCGCAGGTCCGTGAGTTTCCAGTATTGGTCGAGGCGGTCTTCATTGCCGATGTCGCCCATCGGCATGACCTCGATGAACGTCAGGTCCATGTCGCGGTTCTTGCACCACTCGACGAGGGTGAACAGCTCTTCTTCGTTGAACCCCTTGAGGGCCACGGTGTTGATCTTGACGCGCAGGCCTGCGCGTTGTGCCGCGTCGATCCCCTTGATGACCTGGGGCAGACGGCCCCAGCGGGTGATGTCGGCGAATTTTTTCTCGTCGAGCGTATCGAGCGAGATATTCACCCGGCGCACCCCGGCGGCGTAGAGATCATCGGCGAAACGCTCAAGCTGACTGCCGTTGGTGGTGAGGGTCAGTTCCTTGAGGTCGCCGGAGTCCAAATGCCGGGTCATGGAGTTGAAAAACGTCATGATGCCCTTGCGCACCAAGGGTTCCCCGCCCGTGATGCGAAGTTTCTCAACGCCCATGCGTACGAAGGTCGAACACATGCGGTCCAGTTCTTCGAGCGTCAGCAATTCCTTCTTGGGCAGGAAAGTCATGTTCTCGGACATGCAATAGACGCAGCGAAAATCGCAGCGGTCCGTGACGGAGACGCGCAGGTAGGAGATCGCGCGCTGGAATGGATCAATAAGAGGTGCGGTCATGAGTGAAAAGGTAAGGCTTTGCCCGGGGTGGGGCAAGTACGATCTTGGTCGTTGCAGGGCAGTTGGTACGGGTTTACGACTATTCTTATGAGAACAGGTTTTGCGATTGCCATTCTGGCCATGCCGCTGGCCGGTTGTACGCCGGGTCAGGGACTTTTTGACCGGGCTGGGCCGAAAAGCGATATCGAGGTGCTGACCCCGGCGGAGGGGCAAACCCGGCCAAGGGTGCGACCATCCGGTGTGACTATGGGCCAGCGCCCGCCCGAGGGCGCGCGCACCGCTGAAGAGTTCGATACCACCACCGAAGAAGAGCGTCTCGCGGCGGTTCAGACGGCGCAAAGCGGGGCCGGGGCAAAACTTTTGGGGACAACGATTGCCTCGCTGGGCGCGCCGTCGGAGGCCGGTATCTGGATGAAGACACCGCTTGTCAGCGCGCCCGCCAAGGGGCGTGTGGAGGATCCGGCGAGTGGCGCGCAGGTTGCGGTGGACCTTCTGCCGCTGGATGCGCCGCGCGGGGCGGGTAGCCAGCTTTCTCTGGCGGCGATGCGCCTGTTGGGGGTTGGCCTGACCGAACTGCCAGAGGTGAAGGTTTACCGGCTGAACTGAGGCCGTGTCGGCCCGCGGTGACCATCCCGGTTCTTTGTGTGCAAACCCTGTGAGGCCCCGGGGCATGCCCGGGGCGCGTCGGGGTTATTCCACCGTCACGGATTTTGCGAGGTTGCGCGGCTGGTCCGCGTCTGTGCCCTTTGCGACTGCCGTGTGATAGGCCAGAAGTTGTGCGGGCAGGGCATAGAGGATGGGCGACAGGATGGGGTCGACATCGGGCAGGGTGATCTGTGTCCAGACGCCATCATTGGCCGCTTCGGCGCCCGCGCGGTCGGTGATCAGCATGACCTTGCCGCCGCGGGCCATGACCTCCTGCATGTTGGAAACGGTCTTGTCGAAAAGCGCGTCGCAAGGGGCCATGACCACCACCGGCATCGTTTTGTCGATGAGGGCGATCGGGCCGTGCTTGAGCTCCCCCGATGCATAAGCTTCGGCGTGTATGTAGCTGATTTCCTTGAGTTTCAGGGCACCTTCCAGTGCGAGGGGGTACATCAGGCCCCGGCCCAGGAACAGCGCGTTGTCGGCCTCGGCCAACTGTCGGGCGGCGGTTTTGAAGGCCGGGTCCAGTTCGAGCGCGTGGTTGATGGTCGCGGGCAACCCGCGCAGGTTGGAGAGCGTATCGGCCAACTCCTCGGGGGATCGGGTCCCGCGATCATGGGCGGCCTTGAGGGCCAGCAGCAAGAGCACCGTGAGCTGGCAGGTGAACGCCTTGGTGGAGGCGACGCCGATTTCGGTGCCGGCAAGGATCGGCAGGGCGATGTCGCTCTCGCGGGCGATGGAGCTTTCGGGGACATTGACCACAGAAAGCACCTTGTCGGCGCGCCCCTCGCAATAGCGCATGGCGGCCAGCGTGTCGGCGGTTTCGCCCGATTGGCTGACGAAAAGCGCGCCGGTGCGGGCGGGAATGGGCGGTTCGCGATAGCGGAATTCCGAGGCGATATCGACCTCGACCGGCATTCCGGCCAGTTGCTCGAACCAGTATTTCGCGGTGAGGCAGGCGTAATAGGCGGTGCCGCAGGCGACCATGATCATGCGGTCGAACTGGGTAAAATCGAGATCTGCGCCGGGCAGCACCACGTCGCGGCCATCGTCGGAAAGGTAATGGCGCAGGGCATCGCCGATGACGGAGGGTTGTTCGGCGATCTCCTTGGCCATGAAGTGCTTGTGCCCGCCCTTGTCGACCTGTGTGCTGTCGATGCGGATGGTGCGGACCTCGCGGTTGGCCAGCTCGCCGTTGGCATCGGTGATCGTCAGGCTCGTGCGGCTGAGGACGGCGATGTCGCCTTCTTCGAGATAGGTGATCCGGTTGGTGAAAGGGGCGAGCGCGATGGCGTCGGAGCCGACGTACATCTCCTCCTCGCCGTGGCCGATGGCCAGCGGGCTGCCCTTTCGGGCGGCGATCATCAGGTCGGGTTCGCCATCGAAGAGGAAGGCCAGCGCATAGGCCCCTTCCAGCCGGTCGATTGTGGCCTTCGCCGCGTCGATGGGGGCATAGCCCTGATCGAGATAGCCATGGGTCAGCAGCGCCACGGTTTCGGTGTCGGTGTCAGTGTCGAACCCGATGCCGCGTTCGGCCAGATCGGCGCGCAATTCGCGGTAGTTCTCGATGATCCCGTTATGCACCACGGCCACCGGCCCGGCGCGATGCGGGTGTGTATTGCCCAGCGTCGGCGCGCCGTGGGTGGCCCAGCGGGTGTGGCCGATACCGGCCTTGCCGGCCAGCGGCTCGTGCACCAGCAGGTCGGAGAGATTGACCAGTTTTCCCACCGCGCGGCGGCGTTCGAGATGGCCTTCGTGCAGCGTGGCGATCCCGGCGCTGTCATAGCCGCGATATTCCAGTCGCTTGAGGGCCTCGACGAGGATGGGAGACGCTTCGTGTTTGCCTAGGACGCCTACAATACCGCACATTATTTTACCCCTTTATCTCTTTTTGCTTTATTGGATTTTAAGATTTCGAACAATTTTCGCGCCATCCCGGGTTTCTCGACCTGAGGGCCCCGGGCAATGGCAAGGGCCCCTTCGGCCACGTCTTTTGTAATGACGGAGCCAGAGGCGGTCATGGCCTCGTCGCCCACTTTCACAGGGGCCACCAGCATGGTGCTGGAGCCGATGAAGACGCGCTTGCCCACCTCGGTCTGGTGCTTCATCACGCCGTCGTAATTGCAGGTGATGGTGCCCGCGCCGACATTGGTTTCCTCGCCCAGGTGGGCGTCACCGATATAGCTGAGGTGGTTGACCTTGGCGCCGGTGTCGATGATCGCGTTCTTGGTTTCCACGAAATTGCCGATGCGGGTGTTTTCGGCCAGTTCGGTGCCCGGGCGCAGGCGGGCGTAGGGCCCGACAGTGGCGCCGCGCGCCACGTGGCAGCCCTCAAGATGCGAAAAGGCGCGGATATGCGCGCCGGATTCGATGGTGACGCCGGGGCCGAAGACGACGTTTTGTTCGATCACCGTGTCGCGGCCGACGTGGGTGTCATGGGCGAAATGCACGGTCTCGGGGCAGGTGAGGGTGACGCCGTTGTCCAGCGCCGCGGCGCGGGCGCGGGCCTGAAAGGCGGCTTCGGCGCGGGCCAGATCGGTGCGCGAGTTGACACCCATCGTCTCGGCCTCGTCGCAGGCGATGGCGGTAGCCGAGAGGCCCTGTGACCGGGCGAGGCCCACGATGTCGGTCAGATAATATTCGCCACTGGCATTGTCGTTGCCGACCTTCGAGATCAGGTCGAACAGCAGGGGAGCCGCGGCGCAGATCACCCCGGAATTGCAGAAGGTTATGGCGCGCTCATCCTCGTCGGCATCCTTGAATTCGACAATGGCCTGCAACGCATCGCCGGACATCTTCAGGCGGCCATAGCGGCCGGGATCGGCGGCCTCGAACCCCAGAACCACAACGTCATGGGCCTTGCGGGCCTCGGCCATGCGGGCCAGGGTTTCGGGGCGGATAAAGGGGGTGTCGCCATAGAGCACGATGGCGTCGCCCTCATAGCCGTTCAGAAGCGGCGCGGCCTGGGCCACGGCATGGGCGGTGCCTTTCTGCTCGGACTGGATGGCGATTTGCGCGGTCTCGTCATGAGCTTGGGCGGCTTTGCTGACCGCCTCGGCCCCGTGACCCGCGACCACGACCGTATGGTCAGGGTCGAGCACCGCCCCCGCCTTCATCGCATGAACCAGCAGGGGCGCGCCCGCCACCTGATGCAGGACCTTGGGCAGGTCGGATTTCATGCGGGAGCCTTGCCCGGCGGCAAGGAGGATCAGTGCTGTGCTCATACGGTTTCTCTTTGTATTCCTGTTCCGCCCGTTTTATCGGGTTGCCCATGCTGTGCAAGGTGGCAATGGATCAAACCAGATTTCGGTTTGTGACAGGGATGGGCGGAAAAACGCCCGTTTGAGGCGGGAGAGTGAGAACATGCGGACGGTTGTTTTCGATCTGGACGGGACATTGGCCGATACCAGCGGCGATTTGATCGCGGCGGCGAATACCTGTTTCCGGGGCATGGGCGCGGGCGATCTGTTGGACCCGGTGCGCGATGCCGCCACGGCCTTTCGCGGCGGGCGGGCCATGCTGGCGCTGGGGATGGAGCGGTTGGGCCGCGCCGGTGACCAGGCCGAGGTGGACCGGAATTATCCTTTGCTTCTTGAGGCTTACGAAGGGGCAATCGATACGCACACGGCGCTATACCCCGGTGCGATGCAGGCGGTGGAGGCCCTGCGGCAGGCCGGTTACCGGGTGGCGATCTGTACCAACAAGCCCGAAGGGCTGGCGCGGCTATTGATGACGCGGCTGGGGGTGCTGGACGCCTTCGGCGCCTTGATCGGGGCCGATACCCTGCCGGTGCGCAAGCCCGACCCCGAGCCCTTGCGCGAGGCGGTGCGGCGCGCGGGCGGCGATCCGGCGCGCAGCCTTCTGGTGGGCGATACGGTGACCGACCGCGAGACCAGCCGCGCGGCGGGGGTGCCCTCGGTTCTGGTGACTTTCGGGCCGGATGGCGAGGGCGTGGCCGCCCTGAAACCCGAGGCGATGATCGCGAATTATGGTGAATTGAGCGATGTAGTGCGAGACTTGATCGGATGAGGCTTTTGGAAAGGATACAGGGGATTTTCGGTTTTCGTGAAGAGGCGCTTGGCGAGGGGGAAAAGGTTTGACGGTTGCGCCGCGGCGGCGCAAAACAACTTTATGAGCGAGATATTCAAAGGAAACTTCACCCAGCAGGAGCCGATCCCCGACGAGGGGATCGAAGCCGCGCTGGAGGTGATGCGCAGCGGGCGGTTGCACCGTTATAACCTTGTGGGCGACGAGGTGGGCGAAGCCGGGCTGCTGGAACGTGAATTCGCGGAGTACACCGGCGCAAAATATGCGCTGGCCGTCGCGTCGGGTGGCTATGCCATGGCCACGGCCCTGCGGGCAGTGGGCGTAAAACCCGGCGACAGGGTTCTGACCAATGCCTTCACGCTGGCCCCGGTGCCGGGGGCGATTGCGAGCGTCGGGGCGGTTCCCGTTTTCGTGGGCGTGACCGAAAGCCTGACCATCGACCTTGACGATCTGGGTAACAAGGTGGGCGAGGCCAAGGTTTTGATGCTGAGCCACATGCGCGGCCATCTGTGCGATATGGAGCGCCTGATGGAAATTTGCGATGGCGCCGGAATCGTGGTGATCGAGGATTGCGCGCATACGATGGGGGCGGCGTGGAAGGGCGTGCCGTCGGGCCGTTGGGGTGTTGTGGGGTGCTATTCGACGCAGACCTACAAGCACATGAACTCGGGCGAGGGCGGGTTGCTGGTCACCGACGATGACGAGATCGCGGCGCGGGCCACGATCCTGTCCGGCTCGTACATGCTCTATGGGCGCAACGGGACGGTTCCGCCGGACGAGGTGTTCGAGCGGGTGAAATATGAAACGCCCAATGTGTCCGGGCGGATGGACCATCTGCGCGCGGCGATCCTGCGGCCTCAATTGGCGAAGCTGGACGCACAATGCACGGCCTGGAACGCGCGGTATGCCGTGGTCGAGGAGGGGCTGCGCGGGACGCCCGGCTTGCAGATCGTCGAGCGGCCCGAGAGCGAGACATTCGTGGGGTCGTCGATCCAGTTTTTGCTTTTGGATTGGGAAGATAGCGCGATTGGCGAGGTGGTCTCGCGCTGTTTGAAACGGGGTGTGGAGCTCAAGTGGTTCGGCGGGGCCGAGCCTGCGGGGTTCACCAGCCGCTATGACAGTTGGCGCTATGCCCCGTCTGAGCGGATGCCCAAGAGCGACCGGATTTTGCGCGGCATTCTGGACATGCGCCTGCCGCTGACCTTCAGCCTTGAGGATTGCGCACAGATTGCGCGGATTATCCGGGCCGAGGTGGGCGCGGTCTACCAGGGGCAGGGCGCGTAGGGATTGGGGGCGCTGCCCCCGACGTTGAAAATGGGATTTTCAACGCCTCCCCCGGAATATTTCAGGAAAAGTGAATGTGTCAGGGCCCGGCAGAGTCCGGGATTGACCCGACTCGGGCTTTGTGGCTATAAATGAACAAGTGTTCAATAAATGCCGGAAGCGGGAGGCGAGGCGCGATGTTCAACGCGGTGATGCAATATGATCTGGGCGAGGACGTGAATGCCCTGCGGGAGATGGTTCATCGGTGGGCGCAGGAGCGGGTGAAGCCCATGGCCGCCGGGATCGACGCGTCCAACGCATTTCCCAACGAGTTGTGGAAAGAGATGGGGGAGCTGGGCCTTCTGGGGATCACCACGCCCGAGGAATATGGCGGCGCGGATATGTCATACCTTGCGCATGTCATCGCGGTGGAGGAGATTGCGCGGGCCTCGGCCAGTGTGTCCTTGTCTTACGGGGCGCATTCGAACCTTTGCGTCAACCAGATCAAGCTGAATGGCAACGAGGCGCAGAAGGCCAAGTACCTGCCCAAGCTGCTGAGTGGCGAGCATGTGGGCGCCTTGGCCATGTCCGAAGCGGGCGCGGGGAGCGACGTGGTTTCGATGAAGCTGCGCGCGGAAAAGCGCAACGATCATTACAAGCTGAACGGCAACAAGTACTGGATCACCAACGGGCCGGATGCCGACACACTGGTGGTTTATGCCAAGACCGACCCGGAGGCCGGGGCCAAGGGGATCACGGCCTTTATCATCGAGAAGGAGATGACCGGGTTTTCGACCAGTCCGCATTTCGACAAGTTGGGGATGCGGGGCAGCAACACCGCCGAGTTGATTTTCGACGATGTGGAAGTGCCGTTCGAGAATGTGCTGGGCGAGGAAGGCAAGGGCGTTCGCGTTCTGATGTCGGGCCTCGATTACGAGCGCGTCGTTCTGGCCGGGATCGGCACCGGGATCATGGCAGCCTGTCTGGACGAGATCATGCCCTATCTGGCCGAGCGCAAGCAGTTCGGGCAGCCGATCGGGAATTTCCAGCTTATGCAGGGCAAGATCGCCGATATGTACACGGCGATGAACAGCGCGCGGGCCTATGTTTACGAGGTGGCCAAGGCCTGTGACCGGGGCGACGTGACCCGGCAGGATGCCGCGGCCTGCTGTCTTTATGCCAGTGAACAGGCCATGGTGCAGGCGCATCAGGCGGTGCAGGCCATGGGCGGCGCCGGGTTCCTGAACGATGCGCCGGTGGCACGGATTTTCCGCGATGCCAAGCTGATGGAGATCGGCGCGGGCACGAGCGAAATTCGCCGCATGTTGGTGGGCCGCGAATTGATGGGGGCCATGGGGTGACCCAGTCCCGCCGCATCTGTGCGTCAGGCGCGATCCGTGGTAGGCTGGCACGTGTTGTGCCGAGCTGCCATGGAGGGCGCCATGCGCTGGATTCTACTGTTGCTTGCCGCGATCTGGCCCGCGGCCTCCCATGCGGAGGCGGAGGGCGCGGCCGATGTCGCGCAGATCGAGGCGTGCGTTCGGAATTACGCCAAGGGTGCGCCGCAGGAGCGGGTGATTGGTGGTTGTGTCGGAATCATCAAAAGCGCCTGTGGCGGCAAGACGACCATCGAGATTTCCGACTGCATCATGCGAGAGACGGCGGCGTGGGACCACCTGCTCGATGCATGGTTGGCACGTTTGAAGGAACGGCAAAAGACAAGCGGCGACGTGGACCGCTTGCTGGCCGATCAACGACGCTGGAGCGAGGACCGGGAAGCGGAATGCGCGCGCGTGTACGACAAGTGGCGCGAAGGGTCGATCCGGGTCATTTTCGCGGCTACCTGTTACCGCGATATGGCCGCGGAGCGCGCGGTGGAGTTTTATTACCGTCTGAACGAATAGTTGCACCGGGGCGGTCATGTTGAGCCGGGGTGAAAGCTATGACGCGATCTGTGCCCGGTTCCGCTGGGAGTTGCCGGCGCGGCTGAATATGGCTGTGCAGGTTTGTGATGACTGGGCCGCGCGTGCCCCGGATCGGGCCGCTATCCTTGACCTGAGCGAGGGGCGCGAGGAAATCAGCTATGGCCGGTTGCGCCGGATGGCGGATGGCCTGGCCCGGGGTTTGCAGGCGCGGGGTGTGACGCGCGGTGATCGGGTGGGCGTTTTGCGGTCACAGGATGCGTGGTGCGCGGCGGCGCATATCGCGATCTGGAAGCTGGGGGCGATTTCCATCCCGCTGTTCAAGCTGTTCCGGCACGATGCCTTGGAAAGCCGTGTTGGCGATGCTGGCGCGGTCTGGGTTGTCACCGATGCCGAGGGCGCTGGCATGTTGGAGGGGATGCAGGCGCGGGCGCTGTTACCCGAGCCCCTGACGTTGGACGAGGCGCCGTTTGATCCTGCCCCGACCGGGCCGGAAGACCCGGCGGTTTTGATTTACACCAGCGGCACCACGGGAAGCCCAAAGGGCGCGCTGCATGGGCACCGGATGCTGATGGGGCATTTGCCGGGTGTCGAGATGAGCCACGATTTTCTGGGACAAGACGGTGATTGCCTTTGGACGCCCGCCGATTGGGCGTGGATCGGCGGGTTGTTCGATGTGCTGATGCCGGGGCTGGCGCTGGGCGTGCCGGTGGTGGCGGCACGGTTGCCGAAGTTCACCCCCGGGGACTGCGCCCGGATCGTCCGCGAGGGCGCGGTGCGCAACGTGTTTTTCCCGCCCACGGCCCTGCGGATGCTGAAGGCGGCCGATCAGGAGGTTGCAGGGCTGCGCAGTGTGGCCAGTGGCGGAGAGCCTTTAGGGGCCGAAATGCTGGACTGGGGACGCGTGGCTTTTGGCCTGACGATCAACGAGTTTTACGGCCAGACCGAGTGCAACATGGTCGCCAGCAGTTGCAATGCCCTCTTCGCGCCGCGCCCGGGCTGCATTGGCAAGCCGGTGCCGGGGTTCGAGATCGGGGTGCTTGATGAGGCTGGAACGGTCACGGAAGGCGAGGGCGATATCGCCGTTCGCCGGGGCGCGGCCAGCATGATGTTGGAGTACTGGAACAAGCCCGGGGAAACGGCAGAGAAATTCCGGGGTGACTGGATGCTGACAGGGGATCGCGGGCAGTGGGATCAGGGGTATTTGCGCTTTGTCGGGCGCGAGGATGACGTGATCACCTCTGCGGGCTATCGCATTGGCCCTGCCGAGATCGAGGATTGTCTTTTGACCCATGAGGCCGTGGCCACGGTGGGGGTTGTCGGCAAGCCCGACCCGCTGCGCACCGAGGTGGTGAAGGCCTATGTGGTTTTGAAAGACGGTTTCGAGGCTGGCGAGGACCTGGCCGGGGCGTTGCGCGACTATGTCAAGGCGCGGCTGGCGCAGTATTCGTACCCGCGAGAGATCGAGTTTCTTGAGGCCTTGCCGATGACGGTTACCGGCAAGGTGATCCGCAAGGAGTTGAAGGCCCGCGCAGCGGCGGAGGCGGCGCAATGATCGCCTGTGCCCACGAAAAAAGGGCCAGCGCGGTGGCTGGCCCTTCGATCACTGTCCTGAGTGGTGGATCAGAATTTCATCACGTAGGAGACACCGAAGACGACCGGGTCGATCTTGACCTTGCCAAGTGCCGTCCCGCCCGAACTTGCGTCGGTTTCGATGTCGATGTAGCGAAGGTCGGTCCGGATGGCGGCCTTTTCGCTGACTGCGAAATCGATCCCGGCGTGCAGGGCATAGCCCCAGCTATCATCAAGCTTCAGTGGAGCGCCACTGTTGAGGCGGTCATCCCAGAAGGTGGTGTAGTTGATACCGGCCCCTATGAAGGGGGTCATGCTGGAATTGTTGGTGAAGTGATATTGCAGCGAAACCGTGGGCGGCAGGTGCTTGGTTTTGCCGATGTCGCCTGCGGGTGTTTCGATGTCGTGCTCGAAGGGCGTGGCGGCCAGAACCTCGATGCCGATGTTGTCGGCGATGAAATACTCAAACGTCAGCGTGGGGCGGGCGTTGCCATCGACCCGCAGTGGGGTGCCAGGGGTGCCGCTGTAGCTGTCGGTGGGCTGGATGTAGCCGATGCCGAGGCCGAGAAGCATGTCGCCTTTTTCCTGAGCGAGGGCCGGGGCGGCGACAGCAGTGAGGGCTGTGGCGAGAGTGAGAGCTGTGAGTCTTTTCATGGTCGTTTTCTTTCTATTCGTGCGCGTCCTTCGCGGCGGACCCTGCGCTTGGGGCGGACGAGTCGCCTTGATTTGGGTCAAGTTGCGCGGGTCGTGCCGCATTGCGGCAAAAATACAACAGATTGGCGGGCCGTAGGTGGCCTTGAGAAGCGAGGAACGGGATGAAACTGCAATCGAAGGCGATTCCGGCGTCGGATGAGTTCAAGGCCAACCGCGAGGGGCATCTTGAAGCGCTGCGCGTTGTGGAGGAGGCCGCCGCCTTGGCCGCCGCCGGGGGGGGCGAGGGCGCGCGCGAGCGGCATGTGGGGCGGGGCAAGATGCTGCCGCGCGAGCGGGTGGCCAACCTTTTGGACCCGGGAAGCCCGTTTCTGGAGGTCGGCGCCACGGCGGCGCATGGGCTGTATGACGGGGCCGCCCCCTGTGCCGGGGTGATCGCCGGTGTGGGCCGGGTGCAGGGCCGGGACGTGATGGTGGTGTGCAACGACGCCACGGTGAAGGGTGGCACCTATTACCCGATGACCGTCAAGAAGCACCTGCGCGCGCAGGAGATCGCCGAGGAATGCCACTTGCCCTGCGTCTATCTGGTGGATAGCGGCGGGGCAAACCTGCCCAACCAGGACGAGGTTTTCCCGGATCGCGACCATTTCGGGCGAATTTTCTATAATCAGGCGCAGATGAGCGCCAAGGGCATTCCGCAGATCGCGGTTGTCATGGGGTCGTGTACTGCTGGCGGCGCCTATGTGCCCGCGATGAGCGATGTGACGATCATCGTCAAAGAGCAGGGGACGATCTTTTTGGCCGGACCGCCCTTGGTGAAGGCCGCCACTGGCGAGGTGGTGAGCGCCGAGGACCTGGGCGGGGGCGATGTGCATACCCGCCTGTCAGGCGTGGCGGATTACCTGGCCGAGGATGACGCGCATGCGCTGGCGCTGGCGCGGCGGGCGGTGGGCAACCTTGGGGCCGCCAATGTGGCCGGTGTTCGGTTCGAGAGCCCCGAGCCCCCGGCCTATGACCCCGAGGAGTTGCTGGGTGTGGTGCCGGCCGACCTGCGCACGCCGTATGATATTCGAGAGGTCATTGCGCGCGTCGTGGATGGTTCGCGGTTTGACGAGTTCAAGGCGCGGTTTGGTGAAACGCTGGTCTGTGGTTTCGCCCATGTGGAGGGCTGCCCCGTGGGGATCATCGCCAACAACGGCGTGTTGTTCAGCGAGGCGGCGCAGAAGGGCGCGCATTTCGTGGAACTGTGCAGTCAGCGGCATATCCCCTTGGTATTCTTGCAGAATATCACCGGATTCATGGTGGGTCGGCGGTATGAGAACGAGGGGATCGCACGGCACGGTGCCAAGATGGTGACGGCGGTGGCCACCACCAATGTGCCCAAGGTCACGATGGTCGTGGGCGGCAGTTTCGGCGCGGGCAACTATGGCATGGCCGGTCGGGCCTATCAGCCGCGCTTCATGTGGACATGGCCCAACAGCCGGATTTCGGTGATGGGCGGCGAGCAGGCCGCGGGCGTTCTGGCCACCGTCAAGCGAGATGCCATCGAGCGCAAGGGCGGCGCGTGGTCCGCCGAGGAGGAAGCAGAGTTCAAACGCCCCACGGTGGAGATGTTCGAGCGGCAGAGCCATCCCTTGTATGCCAGCGCGCGGCTGTGGGACGACGGCATCGTTGACCCGCGCAAGAGCCGCGAGGTTCTGAGCCTGAGCCTGCGGGCGGCGTTGAACGCGCCCATTCAAGACACGCGGTTTGGCGTGTTCCGGATGTAAGGGAGGGCGTCGCGTGAAGACTCGGTTGACCGAACGCTTTGGGCTGAAGGCCCCGATTGTCAGCGCGCCCATGGCCATGGCGGCAGGTGGGCGTCTGGCGGGTGCGGTGAGCGACGCCGGGGGCCTTGGGTTCATCGGCGGAGGCTATTGCGATGCCGATTGGATCGCGGCGCAGTTCGGCGAGGCGGGCAATCGACCCGTGGGGTGTGGTTTTATCACATGGGCGCTGGACGAGGCGGACCCGGGGGTGTTCGACTCGGTTTTGGCACGGGGGCCTGCAGCGGTGTTCTTGTCCTTTGGCGAGGCCGCGCCGTATGTCGAGCGGGCGCGGACGGCAGGCGTGCCGAGCTTCGTGCAGGTGCAGGACCTTACCGGAGCGCGGGCCGCGCGGGATGCGGGCGCAGATGTGATCGTCGCGCAAGGCACCGAGGCCGGGGGGCATGGCGCCACGCGGGGGACCATGACGCTGGTGCCCGAGGTGGTGGATGCCGTGGCCCGCGATGCGCTGGTTCTGGCCGCCGGTGGAATTGCCGATGGCCGGGGATTGGCCGCCGCTTTGATGCTGGGGGCCGACGGGGTGCTGGTTGGTACGCGGTTCTGGGCCGCTGAAGAGGCCTTGGTGGCAGAGGGGTTTCACAAGGCGGCGGTCGAGGCCTCGGGCGATGCCACGCGGCGCAGCAGCCTGCCGGATATCGCCCGCGGTTTGGATTGGCCTGCCCCCTTTACCATTCGCACCCTGCGCAACGCCTGGGTTCGTGACTGGGAAAAGGTGCCGGGTGGTCCGGCCAGTGCCGAGGCACGGCATGCCTATGCCGAGGCCGTGGCAAAGGGTGATGCAGATGGCGCGCCCGCGATTGCCGGGGAGGCCGTGGGGTTGATCCAGGATGTGCGGCCTGCGGCGGAGATTGTTGAAACGATGATGCAAGAGGCGCGGGTGGCGCTGGGCCGGTGGTAGAGCGTGGCGCTATGACCGGGGACGATGCGCCCTTGGTGCGCGCAGGATGCCTCCGGCGGGAGTATTTTGGGAAAGATGAAGCGGGGGATCATGACCTTCGCGGATGGGAGAAACGAGATGTTTGACACGATCCTGATTGCCAACCGGGGCGAGATCGCCTGTCGGGTAATGGAGACCGCGCGGGCCATGGGGGTGCGCACGGTCGCGGTCTATTCAGATGCGGACCGGGGTGCCAAGCATGTGCAGATGGCAGATGTGGCGGTGCACATCGGCGGCTCGGCCCCGGCGGAGAGCTATTTGCGTGGTGAGGCGATTATCGCGGCGGCGCGGCAGACAGGCGCGCAGGCGATCCATCCGGGTTATGGGTTCTTGTCGGAAAACCCGGAGTTCGTGGCGGCCGTTGAAGCGGCGGATCTGACATTCATCGGACCCTCGGCCGAGGCCATTCGCGCCATGGGGCTGAAGGATGCGGCCAAGGCCTTGATGGAAGACGCGGGCGTGCCGGTGGTGCCGGGCTATCACGGGGAGAACCAGGACCCCGAGCATTTGTCGGGCGCGGCGGAGGCGATTGGCTATCCGGTGCTGATCAAGGCCGTGGCCGGCGGTGGCGGCAAGGGGATGCGCCTTGTGGAGCGCCCGGAGGAGTTTGCCGATGCCCTGGCCAGTGCGCAGGGCGAGGCAGCGACGGCTTTTGGCAACTCGGATGTCTTGATCGAGAAATTCGTTCAGCAGCCGCGTCATATCGAGGTGCAGGTTTTCGGTGATGGGCAGAACGCCGTGCACCTGTTCGAGCGGGATTGTTCGCTTCAGCGGCGGCATCAGAAGGTAATCGAGGAGGCCCCGGCGCCGGGGATGACCGAGGAGATGCGTGCCGCCATGGGCGAGGCTGCGGTGCGCGCGGCGGAGGCCATTGGCTACAAGGGTGCGGGTACTGTGGAGTTTATCGTGGACGGGAGCCGAGGCCTGCGCGCCGATGGGTTCTGGTTCATGGAGATGAATACCCGGTTGCAGGTGGAGCATCCGGTGACCGAGGCGATCACGGGGGTCGATCTCGTGGAATGGCAGTTGCGCGTGGCCAGCGGTGAGGGGTTGCCGAAGCGGCAGGAGGAGCTGCAGATCACCGGCCACGCCTTTGAAGCGCGGCTTTATGCCGAGGACGTGCCGAAAGGGTTCCTGCCCGCCACGGGCCGCCTGGCGCATCTGGCCTTTCCCGATGGCGCCCGCGCCGATAGCGGCGTGCGTACGGGCGACGAGATTTCGCCCTTTTACGATCCGATGATTGCCAAGCTGATCACCCATGGGCCAAGCCGGGCGGCGGCCCTGCGCAAACTGTCGCGCGCCCTGGAGCGCTGCGAGGTGGCGGGGACAGTGACCAACCTTGCCTTTCTGGGCGCTTTGGCGGGGCATGCGGGTTTTGCCAATGGCGATGTTGATACCGGGTTGATTGCCCGCGATCTGGATGCGCTTGTGGTGGCGCCGCAGGCGGGCGCGCCTGAGGTGGCCTTGGCTGGCTTGGCGGCGCTGGGCCTGTTGGAGGCGGCGGCCCCGGCGACCGGGTTTGCATTGTGGGCGCCGTTGCGCCGGGCGGTGCAGCTGCGCCATGAGGGGGAGGACCTGAGCGTTTACGTGCATAGCCGGGGTGCGGAGGTTCATGACGTGGAGGTAGGCGATACGGTGATCGCCGCGCGCCGGGTTGGGGGGCGTTGGATGCTGGAAGGTCAAGTCGCTCCCGAGGTTGAAGTGAACGGCAACCTTGTCACGGTCTTTGCGCAATACGGGCTGGCCTTCGAGGTGATCGACCCGCTGGCCCGCGATGCCATGGCGGGCGGCGATATGGACCTGATCGAAGCGCCGATGCCAGGGTTGTTGAAAGCGGTTCTGGCCAAGCCGGGACAGGAGGTTTCCGAGGGTGACAAGCTGGCCGTGTTGGAGGCGATGAAAATGGAACATTCGCTTTTGGCGGCGCGCGATGGCACGGTCGAGGCCGTTTTGGTCGAGGAGGGCGCGCAAGTAGAGGCTGGCGCTGCGCTGATCAAATTGGCCGAGGACGGGGAGGCGGCGGCATGATCACGCTTCATCATGTGCCGCAAAGCCGCTCGATGCGTGTGCTTTGGTTGCTGCATGAACTGGAGATTGATTTCCAGGTCGTGGAACATGCCTTTGACAAGAGCTTGCGGCAGCCTGAATTCCTGACGCTATCGCCCGCGGGGCGGGTGCCCGCGCTGGAGATCGAGGGCGAGCGGATGTTCGAATCCGGGGCCATGGTGGAATACCTGTGCGAGCGGTTTCCCGAATGGGGCCTGGGCCGTGCGCCGGGGGATATGGACCGGATGGCGTGGCTTGTCTGGGTGCATTTCGCCGAGACCATAAGCCAGCATGTCGCGGCCCTGACGCAACAGCATATCATGCTTTACGAAGACGAGATGCGCAGCCCGATCATCATGAAGCTGGAGGTGGCGCGGCTGCGCAAGTGTTACGAGGCGATCGAGGCGCGGCTCTCGACCCCCGTGGAAAACCGCGATTATCTTTTGACCAGTGGGTTTTCGGCTTGTGACATCGCGGTGGGGCAGGCGGTTTACATGGCGCGACGCTTTGCGCGACTGGACGGCTATCCCGAAGTGCAGGCGTGGTATGCGCGGATCACCGAGCGGGAGAGCTTTGCCAAGTCCCTGCCGGGACCGGACAGTGCTTTGATCTACGAACAGGAATTCTATGAGGTTTGGGATGGCTGAGCGTGTCGAGATATTCGAGGTTGGCCCGCGCGACGGGTTGCAGAACGAAGCACGGCAAATCCCGACGGCGGACAAGATCGCCTTGGTGGATTGCCTGAGCGGGGCGGGATTTTCGCGCATCGAAGTGGCCAGTTTCGTCAGCCCCAAGTGGGTGCCGCAGATGGCCGATAGTGCCGAGGTTCTGGCCGGCATCACGCGTGCGCCGGGTGTGTCCTATGCCGCTTTGACTCCGAATATGCGCGGGTTCGAAAGGGCTATGGCGGCCAAGGCGGATGAGGTGGCAATTTTCGGGTCGGCCTCGGAAGGATTTTCCAAGGCCAATATCAACGCGACGATCGAAGAAAGCCTTGAGCGGTTCGCGCCGGTCGCGGAGGCGGCAAAGGCGGCGGGGATGCCGGTGCGTGGCTATGTCTCGTGCGTGACCGATTGTCCCTATGACGGTGCGGTGGCGCCGGGCGAGGTCGCCCGTGTGGCCGGGGCACTTTTCGAGATGGGGTGCTACGAGGTGAGCCTTGGCGACACCATCGGGCAGGGGCGGCCCGAGACCGTTGATGCGATGCTGGCGGCGGTTTTGGGCGCGGTGCCTGCGGAGCAATTGGCCGGGCACTTCCATGACACTGCCGGGCGCGCCCTTGAAAACATCGAAGCCTCGTTGGCGCGTGGTGTGCGGGTCTTTGATGCGGCGGTGGGCGGATTGGGCGGGTGCCCCTTTGCGCCGGGGGCCGCGGGCAATGTGGCTACCGAAAGCGTGCATGACCGGCTGATCGTGTTGGGCTATGAGACCGGGTTGGACAGGGATGTATTGGACAAGGCAGTGGATATGGCGCGGGCCATGCGGATCGAAGGAGAGGCGTAATGAGCGAGACAATCAGGATTGAGCGCGATGCGCGAGGTGTCGCCACCCTTTGGTTGGCACGCTCAGAAAAGCACAATGCCATGTCGGCGCAGATGATCGCGGAGTTGCATTCTGCGGCAGAGTCCTTGGGCGCGGATGATACCGTTCGGGTCGTTGTGCTGGCGGCCGAGGGCAAGAGTTTTTGTGCGGGCGGCGATCTGGGATGGATGCGTGAGCAGTTCGAGGCGGACCCCGCTGTGCGCTCGAAAGAGGCGGCAAAGTTGGCGCATATGTTGCAGGCGCTCAATACCATGCCCAAGCCGTTGATCGGGCGTATTCACGGCAATGCCTTTGGCGGCGGCGTGGGGCTGGCCAGTGTCTGTGACGTGGCGATCGGTGCCGATACCCTTCTCATGGGGCTGACCGAGACACGGCTGGGGCTGATACCGGCGACCATCGGGCCTTATGTCTGTGCGCGGATGGGGGAGGCCAAGGCGCGGCGGGTCTTTATGTCGGGGCGGCGTTTTGGTGCGGCTGAGGCGGTTGACCTCGATCTGTTGGCGCGTGCTGTGCCGGTGGAGGCGCTGGACGAGGCCGTAGACGCGGAAGTATTGCCATATCTGGATTGTGCGCCGGAGGCGGTGGCGCGTGCCAAGGCCCTGTTGCGGCACATGGGGCCGCGGATCGATGAGGCGTTGATTGCGCATACGGTCGCGGAGTTGGCGCGGTGTTGGGACGGGGAGGAAGCGCCCGAGGGAATCGGCGCATTCTTTGACAAGCGCAAACCGAGCTGGACAAGCTGACCCGTCGGTTTCAGGGGATGACAAGCCAGAGAATCGCTCTACCTCCCGGTGCAGGAAAGATGTGTCCAGTGGTTGGGGGCGCGGAATATCTGTAGCCCGGAGCAAATCTGCATACCAATGCATACATTTTGCGAAATTCAACCCTTTCGCGTCTTTGAATGTGTTTGCCGTTGGTTGACCCCATCGGGGGGCAGGGGTAAACCGTGGAATGTGAAAGCAGCCATTTTGATGTGCGCAGAGTCGCGCGCATGGAAGGAGCCACCCCGTGGAAGAGATGCTGAGGGAATACCTTCCCATCCTTGTTCTCATGGCAATTGCCATCGGACTGGGCCTTGTTTTGATCCTTGCGGCCGTTGTGTTGGCCGTCCGCCACCCCGACCCCGAGAAGCTGAGTGCGTATGAATGTGGCTTTAACGCCTTCGATGACGCCCGCATGAAGTTCGACGTGCGATTCTATCTCGTCTCGATCCTGTTCATCATCTTTGACCTTGAGATTGCGATGCTCTTTCCATGGGCCGTGGCGTTCAAGGATGTGTCGATGGTGGGGTTCTGGTCGATGATGGTGTTCCTGGGCGTGCTGACGGCGGGCTTTGCCTATGAGTGGAAGAAAGGGGCCATGGAATGGGAGTAGCGACCGGAGGGAATACGGCGGGTGCCGACCGGGAACATGCCACGCAGGCCCTGAACCGTGAATTGCAGGACAAGGGATTTCTTGTCACTTCGACCGAGGACATCATCAACTGGGCCCGGACGGGCAGCCTGCACTGGATGACTTTCGGTCTGGCCTGTTGCGCGGTCGAGATGATGCATACCTCTATGCCGCGCTATGACCTTGAGCGTTATGGCACTGCCCCGCGCGCCAGTCCGCGCCAGTCGGACCTGATGATCGTGGCCGGGACGTTGACCAACAAGATGGCCCCGGCGCTGCGTAAGGTTTACGACCAGATGCCCGAGCCGCGTTATGTGATCTCGATGGGGTCCTGTGCGAATGGCGGTGGTTATTACCACTATAGCTACAGCGTTGTGCGGGGCTGTGACCGCATCGTTCCGGTGGATATTTATGTGCCCGGCTGCCCGCCGACCGCTGAGGCCTTGGTGTATGGAATCATGCAGTTGCAGCGCAAGATCCGCCGGACGGGAACGATCGTGCGCTGAGGCGCGCAATATTTGCGGCGCGCCATGGTAACGGTGCGCGAAAGGACGAATACGATGAGCAACGCACTGAAGGAATTGGGTGCCCATATCGAGGCTAAGCGGCCTGATTGTGTGCTGACCTGGGATGTGAGCCACGGTGAGTTGAACGTGAATGTGGCTCTGAACAATATCGTCGGGCTGGTTGACTTCCTCAAGTCGGACGCAACCTGCCGCTTCACGACGCTGGTGGATATTACCGGCGTGGATTACCCCGAGCGGGCCAAGCGGTTCGACGTGGTCTATCATTTCCTGAGCATGTACCAGAACCAGCGCATCCGCCTGCGGGTGGCCTGCCGCGAGGAAGACATGGTGCCCTCGATCACGGATATTCACCCAAGTGCCAACTGGTTCGAGCGGGAAGTTTTCGACATGTTCGGCATCCTGTTCACCGGGCATCCCGACCTGCGGCGCATCCTGACCGATTACGGCTTCCGCGGCTATCCGCTTCGGAAGGATTTCCCGACCACGGGTTATACCGAGGTGCGCTATGACGAGGTGCAGAAGCGTGTGGTTTACGAGCCTGTGAGCCTTGTTCAGGAATACCGGCAATTCGATTTCATGAGCCCATGGGAGGGTGCCGAATACATCCTGCCGGGCGATGAAAAGACAGAGGAGGCGAAGTGATGGGCGGAGGTTACGGAATGGGCGGTGGCGGCCTTTTGTTCATGCTCGTCATGGCCGTACTGGTGGTCGTGCCCTTTTGGCGGTTGTTGCCCAAGTTCGGCATCCCGAACTGGGTTGCGCTTGCAGCGATTATTCCTTTCGGGGCGCTAGTCCTGCTATGGGTCATGGCGTTTCGTGACAAGATTGATGGAGGGCGGACGTAATGGACGGCTCCAAGTTTGACGACGCCCTGACGGGCGAGCAGCAGATCCGCAATTTCAACATCAACTTCGGGCCACAGCACCCGGCGGCGCATGGCGTGTTGCGCCTCGTGCTTGAGCTGGACGGTGAGATTGTCGAGCGGTGCGACCCGCACATCGGCCTTTTGCATCGCGGCACCGAGAAGCTGATGGAAAGCCGCACCTACCTGCAAAACCTGCCGTATTTCGACCGGCTGGATTATGTGGCCCCGATGAACCAGGAACATGCCTGGTGTCTGGCCATCGAAAAGCTGACCGGGGTCGAGGTGCCGCGTCGTGCTTCCCTGATCCGGGTGCTGTATTCCGAGATTGGCCGGATTTTGAACCACCTGCTGAACGTGACCACGCAGGCGATGGACGTTGGCGCGCTGACCCCGCCACTTTGGGGCTTTGAAGAGCGTGAAAAGCTGATGGTTTTCTATGAGCGGGCCTGTGGCGCGCGCCTTCACGCGGCCTATTTCCGGCCCGGTGGGGTGCACCAGGATCTGCCACCCGAATTGCTGGACGATATCGAGGAATGGGCGAAGGATTTCCCGCGGGTCATTGACGATATTGACGGGCTTCTGACCGAGAACCGGATTTTCAAGCAGCGTAACTGCGATATCGGTGTGGTGAACGAGCAAGACATTCAGGAATGGGGCTTCTCGGGGGTCATGGTGCGTGGCAGCGGCATGGCGTGGGATTTGCGCCGGGCGCAACCCTATGAATGCTATGACGAGTTCGAGTTCCAGATTCCGGTGGGCAAGAACGGCGATTGCTATGACCGTTACCTGTGCCGAATGGAGGAGATGCGCCAATCGCTGCATATCATCCATCAGGCGATCGAAAAATTGCGCGCCCCCGAGGGGCAGGGCGACATCCTTTCCCGCGGTAAGGTCACGCCGCCGAAACGCGGTGAGATGAAACGCTCGATGGAGGCGCTGATCCATCATTTCAAGCTTTACACCGAAGGGTTCCATGTGCCCGAGGGCGAGGTTTATGCCGCCGTCGAGGCCCCCAAGGGCGAATTCGGCGTTTACCTCGTGGCCGATGGGACCAACAAACCCTATCGCGCCAAACTGCGGGCGCCGGGCTATTTGCACCTTCAGGCGATGGACTACGTGGCCGGGGGCCATCAGTTGGCCGACGTGGCCGCGATCATCGGGACAATGGATGTCGTGTTCGGGGAGATTGACCGGTGAAACCTGTTTCTGTTTTGGGCGGTTTGGCCCTTCTGTTGTTGGCCGCCTGTGACACGCCTCCCGAGGGCACCACGCCCGAGAATATCGCCGAGTATGAACTGGCCGTGGCCAGCATCGGCTGTGAACTTGTGGGTGAATCCGATTATCTTCCGGTCGAGTTTCAGGCAGGCCTGACACGTGAGCAATCGACCGCGATCACCTCTTACATGCTGTCGACGGGCAAGGCCGAGCGCCTGTCCGAGGGCGGTGTTAAACTGACCACAGGAGCCTGTGCTTAAGAATGCTGAGACGTCTCCATCACGAACAGCCCGAAAGCTTTGCCTTCACCCAAGCCAACCAAGCCTGGGCCGAGGCGCAGATCGCCAAGTACCCGGAAGGCCGTGAAGCAAGTGCTATCATCCCGCTTCTGTGGCGCGCACAAGAGCAAGAGGGATGGCTGACCCGTCCAGCGATTGAAACCATCGCCGACATGCTGGGTATGGCTTATATCCGGGCCCTTGAAGTGGCGTCGTTCTATTTCATGTTCCAGCTTCAGCCGGTGGGCAGCGTGGCGCATATTCAGGTTTGCGGCACGACATCGTGCATGATTTGCGGGGCAGAGGACCTGATCGGTGTTTGCAAGGAAAAAATATCGGCAAACCCCCATGAAGTTTCGGCGGATGGCAAGTTCAGCTGGGAAGAGGTGGAATGCCTCGGGGCCTGTGCCAATGCGCCGATGGCGCAGATCGGCAAGGATTATTACGAGGATTTGACGGCCGAACGGTTGGGCGAGATCCTTGATGAACTGGCGGCGGGCAAGGTTCCGACGCCGGGGCCGCAAAACGGGCGTTATGCGTCGGAGCCCAAATCGGGCCTGACATCCCTGTCCGAATTCGACAGCGGCAAGACGCAGTATAACGCCAGTGTCGCCCGCGCGACCGAGATCGGCGATACCGTCAAGCGTATTGACGGGACCGAGGTACCACTTTTGGCACCGTGGCGCGACAAGGGCGCGATGCACAAACCTGCCGATCCGGCGGTAAAAGTGCGCAAGACGCCCGCCGAGATCAAAGCAGATGCCCCCAAGCCTGCAAAGAATGCCAAGGCTGACAAGACCGGCATCACCAAGCAAGAGGCGCAAGCGACAACTAAGGCCAAGCCTGCGGCAAAATCCGCGGCCAAGCCGGTCAAGGCCCCGGCAGAGCCCGCCAAGTCGGAGGTGCCGGGCAAGAAGCCACGCACCATGAAGGCACCGCGCAAGGCCGGGGCTGATGATCTGAAGATGATCAAGGGCGTCGGGCCGAAGCTTGAGAAATTGCTTCATAGCTTGGGTTTCTTCCATTTCGATCAAGTGGCGAAGTGGAATGACGAGGAAGTGCAGTGGGTTGACCTGAACCTTGAAGGGTTCAAGGGCCGGGTCAGCCGTGACAACTGGGTCGAACAGGCAAAACTTCTGGCGGATGGCAAAGAGACGGAGTTCTCGGCCAAGGCCAAGAAAGGAGGCGTCTATTAAGGGCGTCTGTCTGAGATAACAGGGGGTACTTGTCATGTCGAATACTGCAACGGGAAATATCTGCCGTATCGTTTGCTGGGGCGTTTCTGTTCTGGCCGGGATCGTGCTGTTGTTCAGCATCTCAGGCGGTGTCGGTTTTTTTGCCGCGCTGATGGCGGCGGCGGCTTTGGCGGTGTTCCTTGGGTTGGTCCTGACGCGGTTAATCTGCGCCAGTGAAAGTGGCAGCACGAGCGATGTTTCGGGCGCTGTATCCTGCGCCGGGGCGAGTGTTGCCGCCGCGGCCTCGAACGCAGGCGCCGCGGTTGCCGAGAAAGCCTCGGAGGCGACAAGCGCCACGACAGACGCGGCGAAATCAGCAGCGGACAGTGTCAGTGAGGCAGCCAAGGAAACCGTTGACAAAGGCAAAGAGGCGGCCAGCGACGTCAAGGAAACTGCCAAGGCGACGGCGAGTGCCGCTGGGGACAAGGTGAAATCCGGCACGCTTTTGCAAGGTGAAGAGGAACTGGCCAATCGCAAGGGCGAGTGGAGCTACGACAAAGCTGGCGAGGCCACGCAAGCCGGGGCAGAGACGATACCGGATTATGATGGTGACGGCGTTAAAGAGGGGACAAGCGAAGGGTCCCGCCCCGAGGCGCTATCTGCTCCGAAAGGCGGCAAGGCGGACAACCTCAAGGAAATCAAGGGCGTCGGCCCGAAACTTGAGACGCTGCTGCACGAAATGGGCTTTTATCACTTCGACCAGATCGCCAGCTGGGGGGCGGACGAGGTGGCTTGGGTCGATGCGAACCTCAAGGGGTTCAAGGGCCGGGTGAGCCGGGATAACTGGGTCGAACAGGCCAAAATCCTTGCCGATGGCGGGGAAACCGAATTCTCCAAGCGCGTTGACGATGGCGACGTGTACTAAGGGGGGGCAACCGACGATGAGCGACCATTCGGAGGACATGCATCTGGCGCGAAAGGGCCGCACCGTTGGTGTGGTGATCGCGGTGACGATGCTGCTCTGGATGGGGGCCCAATTTCTAGGTGCGCAGATGGGATGGCCGGTGCGGTTCGTCTTTCTGTTCGATCTGGCCGCCATCGCCGCCCTGATATGGGCGTTGGTGGTGACGTATCAAATCTGGCGTGCGCGCCGGGACAACCAAGGGTGACAAGCGGATGCTGAAAGACCAGGACCGTATCTTTACCAATCTCTACGGGATGCACGACCGCACCCTGAAGGGGGCCAAGGCGCGTGGGCATTGGGATGGCACGGCGAAAATCTTGCAGAACGGGCGCGACTGGATCATCGAACAGATGAAAGCCAGCGGCTTGCGGGGCCGGGGCGGCGCGGGCTTTCCCACGGGCCTGAAGTGGTCGTTCATGCCCAAGGAAAGCGACGGGCGGCCTGCCTATCTGGTGGTCAACGCCGATGAATCCGAGCCGGGCACCTGCAAGGACCGCGAGATTATGCGACACGATCCGCATACCCTGATCGAAGGGTGCCTGATCGCCAGCTTCGCAATGAATGCGCATGCCTGCTTTATCTATATCCGTGGGGAGTACATCCGCGAGCGCGAGGCGCTTCAGGCGGCGATTGACGAGGCCTATGAGGCCGGTCTGATCGGCAAGAACGCCTGCAAGTCGGGCTGGGATTTTGACCTTTATCTGCACCACGGGGCCGGGGCCTATATCTGTGGTGAGGAAACCGCCCTTCTGGAAAGCCTTGAAGGCAAGAAGGGGATGCCCCGGATGAAGCCGCCGTTCCCGGCCATGGCGGGGGTCTATGGCTGCCCGACCACGGTGAACAACGTGGAATCGATTGCCGTGGTACCGACGATCCTGCGGCGCGGGCCGGAATGGTTTGCAAGCTTCGGTCGCCCGAACAACACCGGCACCAAGATTTTCGGGATATCGGGGCATGTGAACAATCCCTGCGTGGTGGAAGAGGCCATGTCGATCAGTTTCGAAGAGCTGATCGACAAGCACTGCGGCGGCATTCGCGGTGGCTGGGACAACCTCAAGGCCGTGATCCCCGGCGGGTCCTCGGTGCCCTGTGTGCGTGGCGAGAACATGCGCGATGCGGTGATGGATTTCGACGCCCTGCGCGATGTCGGGTCAAGCCTTGGGACCGCGGCGATCATCGTCATGGACAAGGATACCGACATCATCAAGGCCATCTGGCGTTTGTCGAAGTTCTACAAGCATGAAAGCTGTGGCCAATGCACACCCTGCCGCGAGGGCACGGGGTGGATGATGCGGGTCATGGATCGTCTGGTGCGCGGTGAGGCCGAGGTCGAGGAAATCGACATGCTGTTCGACGTGACCAAACAGGTCGAAGGCCACACCATTTGTGCGCTTGGCGATGCCTCGGCTTGGCCCATTCAGGGCCTGATCCGCAACTTCCGCGACGAGATCGAAGACCGCATCAAGGCACAGAAAACCGGCCGCGTCAGCGCGGTTGCGGCAGAGTAAGGAGCGCAAGACCGTGACGATGAAGACTCAGAACCGGGGACGGGGCCTTGGACGGGCCTTTGCTGCAATCGCCATCGGGGCGATGGTCGTTTTGCCCGGCTGTGGGGATCGTGCGGCCAAGGTGCGTTTCAACGGTGAATATTACCCGGCGAAGGTGAGCCGCGACCGTGATGCGCGCGAGCAGTTCCAGGTTGCGGTGCGCCGCGCGGATCGGGGCCTGACAGGCGCGCGTGAGGCGGGCCGGTACGAGGCGACGCGATATTGCCTGAAGGAATTCGGGACGTCGAATATCGATTGGGTCAACGGCCCGGACGCCGAGGATGGACGCCTGCAAGTATCCAACGGGCGGCTTCTATTGAGTGGAGAATGCGTGACGTGGTAACTTTTCTTTTCATATCAATGGTTTGTGCGGGGTGTTATTGCATATCAAGCCCCGTGAAAGCCATCTGCGCAGCAGATGGAGGCGCAACGCTTGCGCCTTCTGCTGTGGTGAGAAAAGGAGACACCCGATGCGTATGATGACCACCCTTGTTTTGAGCGCCACACTTGCCAGTGCGGCCATCGCGGGCAGCGCCAGCACCAAGCCGGGTCTGCCCCGGGAAGCAGATATCAACAATGGCCTGCTGGCCGTGGCCGCGGCCGACAAGATCCGCCGTGAATGTGACAGCATCTCGGGTCGGTTCTGGCGGGCGCGCTCATATCTGAACGGTCTCAAGGACTTGGCCTCGGAACGGGGTTATACCGACGACGAGATCGACGCCTACATCAACGACGACGCGGAACAGGACAAGATGCGCGCCAAGCGCAATGCCTATTTCAAGTCCAAGGGGGCCAGCAATCTGGACCCTGACAGCCTGTGTGTGCTGGGCCGCGAGGAAATCCGTAAGAATAGCCAGATCGGCTCGCTACTGAGAGCAAAGTGAGAAAAAATGTCTGACCTGCGCAAGATCATCATCGACGATCAGGAACTGGAAGTGGAAGGGGCGATGACCCTGATTCAGGCTTGTGAGCAAGCCGGGGTCGAAGTGCCGCGTTTCTGCTATCATGAACGGCTGTCGATTGCCGGGAACTGCCGGATGTGTCTTGTCGAGGTTGTGGGCGGGCCGCCGAAACCGGCGGCCTCCTGCGCCATGCAGGTGCGTGACTTGCGGCCCGGGCCGGAAGGTCAGCCGCCGGTGGTGAAAACCAACTCGCCCATGGTCAAGAAGGCCCGTGAAGGGGTGATGGAGTTCCTGCTGATCAACCACCCACTGGATTGCCCGATCTGCGACCAGGGCGGCGAGTGCGATTTGCAGGATCAGGCCATGGCCTATGGCGTGGATTTCAGCCGCTATCGTGAACCCAAGCGCGCGGTGGACGATCTGGACCTTGGTCCGCTCGTGGAAACCCACATGACCCGCTGTATTTCCTGTACCCGCTGCGTGCGGTTCACCACCGAGGTGGCGGGCATTCACCAGATGGGCCAAACGGGTCGCGGTGAGGATGCCGAGATCACCGCTTACTTGGGTGAAACGCTGGACAGCAACCTGCAAGGCAACATCATCGACCTGTGCCCGGTGGGGGCGCTCGTCTCCAAACCTTATGCCTTCACCGCGCGGCCTTGGGAATTGACCAAGACCGAAACCATCGACGTAATGGATGCACTAGGTAGCAACATCCGGGTGGATACCAAGGGGCGCGAGGTGATGCGTATCCTGCCGCGTAACCACGATGGCGTGAACGAGGAATGGATTTCCGACAAGACGCGTTTTGTTTGGGACGGGTTGCGCCGTCAGCGTCTGGATCGCCCCTTTGTTCGTGAAAACGGTAAATTGCGCGCGGCCACGTGGCCCGAAGCTTTGGGCAAGGCCGCCGAGGCGATCAAGGGCTCCAAGAAGGTTGCGGGCCTTGTCGGGGATCTGGCCCCGGTCGAGGCGGCGTTTGCCCTCAAGCAACTGGTAGAGGGGCAGGGCGGTGCCGTGGAATGCCGCACGGATAAGGCGAAACTGCCCGAAGGCAACCGCGCCGGGTATGTCGGCAATGTCGCTGTTGAGGATTTGGACACCGCGAAAGAGGTGATCCTGATCGGCACGAACCCCGCGATCGAAGCGCCGGTTCTGAACGCGCGCATCCGCAAGGCCTGGCTGAAAGGGGCCGAGGTCAAGGTGATCGGGCCGAACATGGACCTGACCTATGATTACACCCACGCCGGCACGGGCCGCGATGCGCTGGCCAATGTGACAGCTGGCGCCGAGGCAATCGTGATCGTCGGTCAAGGCGCACTGCAAGAGGCCGATGGCGCCGCCGTTCTGGCCGCGGCGCAGGCATTGAGTGGCCGGATGATGGTCTTGCACACGGCGGCCAGCCGAGTGGGCGCGATGGATGCGGAATGCACTACCGAAGGCGGGCTTGAGGCCGCGATTGACGGGGCGGACGTGATTTACAACCTCGGTGCCGACGAGGTGGAAATCGACGCTGGCGCCTTTGTGATCTATCAAGGAAGCCACGGCGACCGCGGCGCGCATCGGGCCGACGTGATCCTGCCGGGCGCCGCTTATACCGAGGAACAGGGCCTGTTCGTGAACACCGAAGGCCGTCCGCAACTGGCGCTGCGTGCCGGGTTCCCGCCGGGCGAGGCCAAGGAAAACTGGGCCATCCTGCGGGCGTTGTCGGGTGAGATGGGTGAGGCCCTGCCGTTCGATTCCATCGTGCGCCTGCGTAAGCAGCTGGTCGAAGCGGCGCCGGTTCTACAACAGGTGGATCAGGTGCCCGGAAATACCGGGGACACCCTGCCCAAGGGCAAACTGGGCAAGGCGGACTTCCGCCTTGCGGTCAAGGATTTCTACCTTACCAACCCGATTGCACGGGCCAGCGAGCTGATGGCCGAATTGAGCGCCGCCGCCAAGGCGCGTCGCGACGCGCCGGTGGCTGCCGAGTGATGCGACAGATGGCCGTCATAACCCTAGTGGCGTTGATGTGCGCCGGGGCCGTCTCGGGCTGTGAGGCGGGCGGAGACGTGTCGCGTTTCGCGCCGGACTATCAGGGAGTCGAGACCCGTTTGCTGGATGGGGACCTTGTCAATTTCCACGTTCAGATGACGGGCGCGCGCACGGCAGACGATGTCGACCGCTATGCCGAATGCGCCGCGGCGCAATATGCCTTGATCCGGGGCTACGGATTTGCACGGCATCTGCGAACGAATGTGGACGAAGAGGGTGGCATCTGGCGCGGTGATGCGGTTTATACCATCTCGCCGGCGCTGCCCCGCGGATTGAAAACGATCGACGCTGAAGTCGTCGCCGCCGATTGTGCGGAAAATGGAATACCGATGGTGTGAGGACCTGATGGCTGAATTCTTTACAACCCCGCTTGGAATCGCGGTGCTTATCGTGGCGCAGTGTCTGGCCGTCGTGGGCTTTGTCATGATCTCACTGCTGTTCCTGGTGTATGGCGACCGCAAGATCTGGGCCGCGGTTCAGATGCGGCGCGGCCCCAATGTGGTGGGGGTGTATGGCCTGCTGCAATCGGTGGCCGATGCCTTGAAATACGTGCTGAAAGAGGTGGTGGTACCCGCCGGTGCCGACAAGGCCGTTTTCATCCTTGCGCCGATGACCAGTTTCGTTCTGGCGATCCTTGCATGGGCGGTGATCCCGATGAACGAGGGGTGGGTCCTGTCGGATATCAACGTGGCGGTCCTGTTTGTCTTCGCGGTCTCGTCGCTGGAAGTCTACGGCGTGATCATGGGGGGCTGGGCCTCGAACTCGAAATACCCGTTCCTTGGCTCGTTGCGCTCGGCCGCACAGATGATTTCCTATGAGGTCAGCATCGGCTTGATCATCATCGGCGTCATCATCTCGACGGGTAGCCTGAACTTCAGTTCCATCGTTGCGGCACAGGATACGGCCTATGGCTTCTTCGGGTGGTACTGGCTGCCACACCTGCCGATGGTGTTCCTTTTCTTCATCTCGTGCCTTGCGGAAACCAACCGCCCTCCGTTTGACCTGCCGGAAGCGGAATCGGAACTGGTTGCCGGCTACCAGGTGGAGTATTCGGCCACGCCGTTCCTGCTGTTCATGGCCGGCGAATATATCGCGATCTTCCTGATGTGCGCGCTGACCTCGCTGCTGTTCTTCGGTGGCTGGCTGTCGCCCATCCCGGGCCTGCCCGATGGCGTGGCATGGATGATCGCCAAGATGGCCTTCTTCTTCTTCATCTTCGCGATGGTGAAGGCCATTACACCGCGCTACCGCTATGACCAGTTGATGCGCATTGGCTGGAAAGTGTTCCTGCCTCTGTCGCTGGCCTGGGTCGTGGTGGTGTCGTTCCTTGCGAAATTCGAAGTGCTTGGCGGCTTCTGGGCCCGCTGGGCGATTGGAGGCTGACCGATGGCGAATATCGACTATGGGCGCGCGGCGGGGTATTTCCTGCTCAAGGATTTCTTCAAGGGCTTCAAGCTGGGCCTGAAGTATTTCTTCGCGCCGAAAGCCACGCTGAACTATCCGCATGAAAAGGGGCCGCTTTCCCCGCGGTTCCGGGGTGAACACGCCCTGCGCCGCTATCCCAATGGCGAGGAGCGTTGCATTGCCTGCAAACTGTGCGAGGCGATTTGCCCCGCGCAGGCCATCACTATCGACGCCGAGCCGCGAGACGACGGCAGCCGCCGCACCACACGCTATGACATCGACATGACGAAATGCATCTACTGTGGCTTCTGTCAGGAGGCCTGCCCGGTGGATGCGATCGTCGAGGGGCCGAATTTCGAGTTTGCCACCGAAACCCGCGAAGAGCTTTTCTATGACAAGGCGAAGCTTCTGGAGAACGGGGAACGCTGGGAAGCCGAGATTGCCCGCAACCTTGAACTGGACGCACCCTACAGATGACCGACCCCAAGAACCCCTTTGAGATGATGATGGCGCAGGCACAGGAGATGGCCAAGGCCATGAACCCTGCGCTTGAGTCTTTCTCGCCCAAAGGGTTCGAAAGCCTCTGGCCGACCATGCCCAAGGACATCATGGAGATGACTTTCGGCAAGGGCATGAGCAAGGACGGTCTGGATGCCAAGACGCGGCTTTTGCTGACGCTGGCGGGGCTGACGATGCTTGGCGCACAGAGTGACACGCAGATCCGGATGACGGTGCGCCACGCGCTCGAGGCCGGGGCCACCAAGGATGAGATTGCCGAGACCATCGCCCAGATGGCGATGTTTGCCGGTGTTCCGTCCATGACCCGCGCGATGGAGTTCGCGCAAGAGGTTCTGGACGAGACTGAGAAAAAGGACAAAGACACATGACCATCGCAACGCTGTCGTTCTACCTGTTTGCGATCTCGGCGCTGACCGGGGGGCTGTTCACTGTGATCAGCCGAAACCCCGTGCATTCGGTGCTGTGGTTGATCCTGTCCTTCATCAGCGCCGCGGGGCTGTTCGTTCTGCTGGGGGCGGAGTTCGTGGCGATGCTGTTGATCATCGTCTACGTCGGCGCCGTGGCGGTTCTGTTCCTCTTCGTGGTGATGATGCTGGATGTGGATTTCGCCGAGCTGAAGGCCGAGATGGCGAAATATATGCCGCTTGCCCTGCTCATCGGGGTGATCCTTTTGATGCAGTTCGGTTTGGCCTTCGGCAGCTGGACAATGGCAGAAGGGGCCGAGGCGGCGCGCGGCGCTGTTGCACCGGAGGGCGTGCAGAACACAGCCGCCCTTGGCCTGCTGCTTTATGACAAATACTTCCTTCTGTTCCAATTGGCGGGTCTGATCCTGCTGGTGGCGATGATCGGGGCTATCGTTCTGACCCTGCGCCATCGCGCGGACATCAAACGGCAGGATGTGCTGGCGCAGATGTACCGCGATCCGGCCAAGGCCATGGAATTGAAAGACGTGAAACCGGGGCAGGGGCTCTGAGCGTCTGACCCTCCCCGGACCTGATCCGGGGCCTCCCGGCCATGCGGGCCGGGGCAAAAGACCAAGAGGTCCCGGGTCACGCCCGGGACGCGATGAACAGAAAGACGAACGGGCACGGCCCGGAGGGACACGCATGATTGGACTTGAACATTATTTGACGGTCGCGGCGGCGCTCTTCGTCATCGGGATTTTCGGGCTCTTCCTCAACCGGAAGAACGTGATCATCCTGCTGATGAGCATCGAATTGATGCTGCTTGCGGTGAACATCAATCTGGTGGCCTTCTCGTCGTTCCTTGGCGATATGGTTGGGCAGGTCTTTACCCTGTTTGTCCTGACGGTCGCGGCGGCGGAGGCGGCCATCGGCCTTGCCATCCTCGTCTGCTTCTTCCGCAACCGCGGCACCATCGCCGTGGAAGACGTCAACGTGATGAAAGGCTGAGCCGATGATTTACAAGGTTATCCTTTTTGCGCCTCTCATCGGTGCGATTATCGCGGGCTTCGGCTGGCGCGTCATTGGCGACAAGGGCGCGCAGTGGCTGACCACCGGCCTGCTGTTCCTGTCGGCGGTGCTGAGTTGGACCGTCTTCCTGCAAGGGGCCCATCAGGAGGACCCGGTTCACATCCTGACGTGGATTCAATCGGGCACGCTTGATACCGCCTGGTCGATCCGGGTGGATCGCCTGACCACCACCATGTTGATCGTGGTGACCACGGTATCGGCCCTCGTGCACCTGTATTCCATGGGCTACATGGCGCATGACGAGAATTTCGACGACGCGAAGGAAAGCTACCGCCCGCGGTTCTTTGCTTACCTGAGCCTCTTCACCTTCGCGATGCTGATGCTGGTGACGGCGGATAACCTTGCCCAGATGTTCTTTGGCTGGGAAGGGGTGGGCCTTGCCTCGTACCTGCTGATCGGTTTCTATTTCCGTAAACCTTCGGCGAACGCGGCCTCGATCAAGGCCTTCGTGGTCAACCGGGTGGGGGACTTCGGGTTCGCGCTTGGTATCATGGCGTTGTTCTTCCTGACCGACTCGATCCGCTTCGACGAGGTCTTTGCCGCCGCGCCCGAACTGGCGGAGACGCAACTCAGCTTCCTGTGGACCGAATGGAACGCGGCCAACCTGATCGCCTTCCTGCTGTTCGTAGGCGCCATGGGCAAATCGGCGCAACTGTTTCTGCACACCTGGCTGCCTGACGCCATGGAAGGCCCGACCCCTGTGTCGGCCCTGATCCACGCCGCAACCATGGTGACGGCGGGGGTTTTCCTTGTCTGCCGCATGTCGCCGTTGATGGAATATGCGCCCGAGGCGATGGCGTTTGTCACCTTCATCGGGGCGACGACCGCCTTTTTCGCGGCCACCGTGGGCCTGGTTCAGAACGATATCAAACGCGTGATCGCCTATTCCACCTGTTCGCAGCTTGGCTATATGTTCGTGGCTGCCGGCGTGGGCGTCTACAGCGTGGCGATGTTCCACCTGCTGACTCATGCCTTTTTCAAGGCGATGCTGTTCCTCGGGGCCGGTTCGGTCATCCACGGGATGCACCACGAGCAGGACATGCGGAACTATGGCGGTCTGCGTAAGAAACTGCCCATGACCTTCTGGGCGATGTTGATCGGGACACTGGCCATCACCGGCGTTGGTATCCCGCTGACGCATTTCGGCTTTGCCGGGTTCCTGTCCAAGGATGCGGTGATCGAAAGCGCCTATGCAGGCACGGCGGGGGGCTATGCCTTCTGGATGCTGGTAATCGCGGCGCTGTTCACCTCGTTCTATAGCTGGCGGTTGATGTTCCTGACATTCTGGGGCGAGCCGCGCGGCGACAAGCACACCCACGAGCACGCCCATGAAAGCCCCAACGTGATGTTGATCCCGCTTGGCGTTCTGGCGCTTGGCGCGGTCTTTTCCGGGATGATCTGGTACAACAGCTTCTTCGGGCACAGCGACCAGGTGGCCAAGTTCTTCAACGTGCCCTACGCCGAAGCGGCGGAGCATGGCGCGGCTGCCGCCGAGGGCGATGGTCACGGCGAAGCCAATGCTGATGCTGGTCACGGGGATGAGGGCGCCACGGCCGACGAACAAGGTGCTGCGGGTGAGCATCATTATGTCTTCACCGGCCATCCGGGCGAGGGCGCCATCCACATCGGACCGGACAACCATGTTCTGACCGAAGCGCACAGCGTGCCGAAATGGGTGAAAATCTCGCCCTTCATCGCCATGGTTCTGGGGCTGATCGTGGCCTACTGGTTCTACATCGTGAACCCGAGCCTGCCCAAGCGCCTGGCCGAGAACCAGCGCCCGCTGTACCTGTTCCTGCTCAACAAGTGGTACTTTGACGAGATCTATGACGCGATATTCGTCAAACCCGCCAAGAGGCTGGGGGCCTTCCTGTGGAAGCGCGGTGACGGCAACGTGATCGACGGGTCGATCAACGGGGTGGCCATGGGGATCATCCCCTTCTTCACCCGCCTCGCGGGCCGGGCGCAATCCGGCTACATCTTTACCTATGCATTTGCCATGGTCATCGGTATCGCGGTGCTTGTCACCTGGATGACCTTCACCGGAGGGGCTGAATAATGGATAACCTTCTTTCCATCGTCACATTCATCCCCACCTTCGCGGCGGCGATCCTTGCGATCTTCCTGCGCGGTGAGGATGCCGCGGCACAACGCAACGCCAAATGGGTGGCCCTGATCGCGACCTCGGTGACTTTCCTTGTGTCGCTTTTCATCCTGTTCGATTTCGACCCGCAGAACACCGGATTCCAGTTCGTGGAAGAGCATGAGTGGTTGTTGGGCCTGAAATACAAGATGGGTGTGGACGGGATCAGCGTGCTTTTTGTCATGCTGACCACTTTCATGATGCCGATCACGATTGCCGCCTCGTGGAACGTGACCGTGCGGGTCAAGGAATACATGATTGCCTTCCTGATCCTTGAAACGCTCATGCTGGGTGTTTTCATGGCGCTTGACCTCGTGCTGTTCTACCTGTTCTTCGAGGCTGGCCTGATCCCGATGTTCCTGATCATCGGCATCTGGGGCGGCAAGGAACGTATCTATGCGTCCTTCAAGTTCTTCCTTTATACCTTCCTTGGTTCGGTTCTGATGCTGGTGGCCATGGTCGCGATGTATTCTGACTTTGGGTCGACTGATATCGTCGGCATGCTGAACCACCAGTTCGGGTCGGAAACGATGTCGGTGTTTGGGTTCCAGATCGTAGGCGGAATGCAGACCCTGATGTTCCTGGCCTTCTTCGCAAGCTTCGCGGTGAAGATGCCGATGTGGCCGGTTCACACATGGTTGCCCGATGCGCACGTGCAGGCGCCCACGGCGGGCTCGGTCGTTCTGGCGGCGATCCTGTTGAAGATGGGCGGCTATGGTTTCCTGCGGTTCAGCCTGCCGATGTTCCCTGTGGGGGCCGAGGTGCTGACGCCGCTGGTGCTGTGGATGTCGGCGATTGCCATCGTCTACACCTCGCTGGTGGCGCTTGCTCAGGAGGACATGAAAAAGCTGATTGCCTATTCTTCGGTCGCGCACATGGGATACGTCACCATGGGGATTTTCGCGGCCAACCAGCAGGGGATCGACGGGGCCATCTTCCAGATGCTCAGCCACGGCTTCATCTCGGGTGCGCTCTTCCTGTGCGTCGGCGTGATCTACGACCGGATGCACACGCGCGAGATTGACGCCTATGGCGGGCTTGTGAACCGGATGCCGGCCTATGCACTGATCTTCATGCTGTTCACCATGGCCAATGTCGGCCTGCCGGGCACCTCGGGCTTCATCGGCGAATTTCTGACCCTTATCGGGATATTCCAGGTGAACACCTGGGTGGCGCTTGTGGCGACAACCGGCGTGATCCTTTCGGCGTCCTATGCGCTGTGGCTCTATCGTCGTGTCGTCCTGGGCGACCTGATCAAGGAAAGCCTCAAGTCGATCTCCGACATGACCACGCGCGAGCGGGCGATCTTTGCCCCGTTGGTGGCGATGACCCTTCTTCTGGGTGTCTACCCCAGCCTTGTGACCGACATCATCGGTCCCTCGGTCGAAGTCCTGATTTCCAACTATGACACGGCCCTGGCCGAGGCGCATGCCGCCACCCAGGTCGCCGATGCGACCCATTAACGGAGGCCCTGACCAATGCAGGCTGATCTGAATGTTATCCTCCCCGAGATCGTGATCTCGGTCTATGCCCTCGCGGCGCTTCTGCTGGTGGCCTACACCGGCAAGGACCGTATGGCGGGGCTGCTGGTGTGGCTGACCGCGGCGCTGATGACGGTGATGGCGCTGTGGATCGGGGCCACGGGCGAGGGCACGCAGACCGCCTTTGGCGGGATGTTCAACGACGATGGCTTTGCCCGCTTCGCCAAGGTGACGATCCTGCTGTCCGCCGCCGCCGTTCTGGTGCTGGGGCAGGAATACATGGCTCGGCGCAAGATTTTGCGCTTTGAATACCCTCTGCTGATCGCACTTTCGGCGGTCGGAATGATGGTGATGGTCAGTGCGGGTGACCTCATGGCGCTTTACATGGGGCTGGAGCTGCAATCGCTGGCGCTTTACGTCGTGGCCTCGCTGCGCCGCGATAGCGCCAAATCGACCGAGGCGGGCCTCAAGTACTTCGTACTTGGTGCCCTGAGTTCCGGCTTGCTGCTGTACGGGGCCTCGCTCACCTACGGGTATGCCGGTACGACACTGTTCTCGGGCATCATCGAGGCAGCCGAGGGGCAAGCCCCCATCGGCCTTCTGTTGGGCTTGGTCTTCGTCATTTCCGGTCTGGCCTTCAAGGTCTCTGCCGTGCCGTTCCACATGTGGACACCGGACGTTTACGAAGGCGCGCCCACGCCGATTACGGCCTTTTTCGCCACGGCCCCCAAGGTGGCGGCCATGGGCCTTTTCGCCCGCGTGGTGCATGACGCCTTTGGCGGCGTCGTGGGTGACTGGCAACAGGTGCTTGCGGTGCTGTCGCTTCTGTCGATGTTCCTTGGCGCGGTTGCCGCCATCGGGCAGACGGACATCAAGCGCCTGATGGCCTATTCCTCGATCGCGCATATGGGCTATGCCCTGATGGGCCTTGCCGCGGGCACCGCGCTTGGGGTCGAATCGATGCTGGTTTACATGGCGATTTACGTGACCATGAACATCGGTACCTTCGCCTTCATCCTGAGCATGGAGCGCGACGGCAAGCCGGTCACGGACATCGCAAGCCTCAATATGTATTCGCGCGCCCATCCGGGCCGGGCGCTTGCCATGCTTCTGCTTCTGTTCAGCCTTGCTGGCGTGCCACCGCTTCTGGGGTTCTTCGGCAAGCTTTACGTGTTGCGTGCGGCCTATGAAGGCGGGTTGGCGTGGCTGGCTGTTGCCGGTGTGGTCGCTTCGGTGATCGGGGCCTTCTATTACTTGCGCATCGTCTATTACATGTATTTCGGCGAAGAGCGCGAGCCGCTGGAAACCGGCCGTTCACCGATGCAGTGGGGGTTCCTCATGGCGTCGGCGGCGCTGATGCTTCTGGGGATCATCAATATGTTCGGCGTGGACAGCGTGGCGCAGGCCGCGGCGGTAACGCTTGTTAACTGATCCTTCCACTTACCAGCTAAATCCGAGTGACGCGCCGCTGGCGCGTCGCTTTGTTTGTGACGGATGGTCAGAAAGGCAAACGCATGACTGATTGGCCCCAAGGATATGATCGCAAAGTTCTGGCCGAAGTCGACAGCACCAACGCCGAAGCCGCGCGTGTTGCGGGGGGGCTGATTGGCCCGACATGGATCAAGGCCCAGAAACAAACCGCTGCCCGTGGGCGCCGGGGCAGGGGCTGGGCCAACCCGGCGGGCAATTTTGCCGCAACGCTTGTCCTGCACCCTACAGAACCGCCCGAGCAGGCGGCCCTGCGTTCCTTCGTGGCGTCGCTGGCGCTTTACGATGCGATCGTGGCGGCCACGGGACGTGCCGCGGGGGTCAGTCTCAAGTGGCCCAACGATGTGCTTTTGAATGGTGGGAAACTGGCGGGTATCCTTCTGGAAAGTGCGGGCCATGGCCCGCGCCTGTCGCATCTGGCGATCGGGATCGGAGTGAACCTTCGAAACGCGCCCGATGTCGGTGAGGTTGAGCCGGGCGCAATGCGTCCGGTCTCGCTTTTGTCCGAGACTGGTGCTGACGTGGGACCCGAACCTTTCCTGACCCTCCTTGCACAGGCCTATGCCCGGCACGAAACACAGTTCACGACTTATGGCTTTGGTCCGATCCGCACCGCGTGGCTGGATCGTGCCGCACGCTTGGGCGAGGTCATCACCGCCCGCACATCCCGCAGCGAGATCACCGGCACCTTCGAGACGGTGGACGAAGCGGGCAATCTTGTTCTAACAACGCGCGATACACGGCACGCCATCCCGGCGGCCGAGGTGTTTTTCTAAAAGGGGCGGCGCATGCTTCTGGCGATTGATTGCGGCAACACGAACACGGTGTTTTCCATCTGGGATGGCAAGGAGTTCCTTTGCACCCTGCGCACCTCGACCCATCACGCGCGCACGGCGGATGCCTATTTCACGTGGTTTTCCACGCTGATTAATCATTATGGCATCAAGCCCGACATCACCGATGTCATCATCTCTTCCACGGTGCCGCGCGTGGTTTTCAACCTTCGGGTCTTTGCCGACCGGTTCTTTGGCTGTCGGCCCATGGTGGTGGGCAAACCCGAGTGCCTTTTGCCGCATGCGCCGCGCGTCGATCCGGGGACACAGGTTGGCCCTGACCGCCTGGTCAACACCGCCGGGGCCTTTGACCGGCATGGCGGTGACCTGATCGTGGTGGATTTCGGTACCGCAACCACCTTTGACGTGGTGGCGCATGATGGGGCCTATGTTGGGGGGGGGATCGCGCCGGGGGTGAACCTCAGCCTTGAGGCCCTTCACATGGCCGCCGCCGCCCTGCCGCACGTGGATGTCACCAAGCCACCAAAAGTCATCGGGACCAACACGGTGGACTGTATGCAGTCGGGCGTGTTCTGGGGCTATGTCGGCCTTGTGAATGGCATCTGCGCCCGTATCCGTGCTGAATACGAACGCCCCATGCGGATCATCGGGACAGGCGGGCTTGCCCCGCTCTTTGCCCAAGGCGAAATGCTTTTCGATGAAATTGACGATGACCTGACGATGCACGGCCTGACCGTGATTCATGACCATAACAAGAAGGCCGAGGCCCAATGAGCAGCGAACGCATTATCTACATGCCCCTCGGGGGCGCCGGTGAGATCGGCATGAACGCCTATGTCTATGGCTACGGCGAACCGGGAAAGGAGCGTCTGATCCTCGTTGATCTTGGCGTGACCTTCCCCGACATGGACAGCACACCGGGCGTGGACCTGATTTTCCCGGATGTTCAATGGCTTGCGGAACGGCGTGACCGTTTGGAGGCGATTTTCATCACCCATGCCCACGAGGATCACGTGGGGGCGGTGGCGCAGTTCCACGAAGATCTTGGCGCGCCGATCTATGCGCGGGCCTTCACCGCTAATATCGCCCGGCGCAAGATGACCGAGAAAGGCTATACCGAGAAATCGGTGCGCACGGTTTCGGCCTGGCCGGAGGTGACCGAAGTTGGGCCCTTCAAGGTGGGTTTCGTGCCGATTTCCCATTCGATTCCAGAGAGTTCCGGGCTGGTCATCGACACGCCCAAGGGCCGTCTGGTGCATTCGGGTGACTTCAAGGTCGACCATGATCCTGTCGTCGGCGAAGCCTTTGACGAAGAACTATGGGCGTCCTTGGCCGAGCCGGGCGTGCAGGCGTTGATGTGCGATTCTACCAATGTTTTCAATGCACATGAGGGACGCTCTGAAAGCAGCCTGTCCAGTGACATCGAAGGGTTGATCGCGGGGGCCAAGGGCATGGTCGTGGCCACGACTTTTGCCAGCAACGTGGCGCGCGTCAAAACCTTGGCCGAGGCGGGCAAACGGGCCGGGCGGTCGATCTGCCTGTTGGGCCGCGCGATGCGCAGAATGATCGAGGCGGCGGTGGAAACCGGGGTGCTCAAGGAGTTCCCGAAAACCGTAAGCCCCGAGGATGCAAAGGAAATTCCGCGCGAAAACGTCATGCTGATCGTCACCGGAAGCCAAGGGGAACGGCGCGCGGCCAGTGCCCAATTGGCCCAAGGCAAGTATCAGGGGATCACCATGAAAGAGGGGGATATGTTCCTCTTTTCCTCGAAAACCATCCCCGGAAATGAACGCGGCGTCATCAGAATCATCAATCAATTCAGTGAGATGGGCGTTGACGTGGTGGACGACTCCAGCGGTCTTTACCACGTTTCCGGACATGCCAACCGGCCCGATCTGGAAAAGCTGCATGATCTGGTCAAACCGCATTTCGTGGTGCCCATGCACGGCGAGCACCGTCACCTTCGGGAGCATGTAAAAATCAGCAAATCCAAAGGCTTACGCGGCGTCTTGGCCCCGAATGGCACCATGGTGGACCTCACCGGCGAGCGGGCCGAGGTGGCCGAGTATGTCGAAACAGGCCGCACCTATCTTGACGGGAGCGTCAAGATCGGCGCGCTTGATGGCGTGGTGCGTGACCGCATCAGGATGGCCTTGAACGGCCACGTCATGGTCAACGTGATCCTTGACGAAGATGACGATCCGCTCGGTGAACCCTGGTGTGAAATCAAGGGCTTACCCGAAGAAGGCCGAAGCCGCGCACCGCTTCTGGACGTACTGGAAGAAGACCTGAGCCAATTCATGGGCCGGGCCGGATCCAAGACCCTGACGGACGATGACAAGCTGGAAGAGGGCCTGCGCAAGGTCACGCGGCAAAGCGCCCAAAACGAGATCGGCAAGCGGCCCGAGGTGACGGTCATCATCAGCCGTCTGAGCGCCTGATCTTTCGTACGAGTCGTACGCTTGCCCCCCGGTTTTCGTACGAAAATCGGGGCCGGTTTGAACGGGATCGTACGACTCGTACGAAAATCGCACAGCTTGAGGGGCAATTCGCCCCTTCATCTTTCCAAAAATACTCTGGGGAGGTTGGGCCGTCCTGCAATCGCTCCGGGGGAGCGATTGAGGCCCAAGCGGGGCAAAGCCCCTCATCCAATCAAACCTGTGCGGCGTAGCCGCGCCTTTTGGAAACGGATCAGCCCGCGCGGCGTTCTTCGAAGCTGAGCGCAATGAAGCTCGGCAGGTGATCGCCCATTCCGACAACGCGGTTGTCGTTGCCGCCCTTGTTGCCGCCACCGCGGGTGCCGCGGGACCGCGAGGAGGATTTGCCGGAGCTGTCCGATTTCGCCTCGGATTTCTGCGGCTGGTCCTGTTTCGGCGCGTCCTCCTTGGGGGGGGCCGCGGCCTTGGCGGATTTCGAACGCGATGATTTGGACCGGTTGGATTTTGGTTTGGTCTCGTCGCTTGCCTCGGCCTCGGCTTTTTCGGGCTTGCCGGATTTCACCGGATTGTCGAGACGCGGGATTTCCTTCTGGATGAGGTTTTCCACGGCGTCGAAGGCTTTTTCGTCACGCGGACCACAGAGGGTGATCGCCTTGCCTTCACGACCGGCGCGGCCTGTGCGGCCAATGCGGTGTACGTAGTCCTCGGCATGGCCGGGAACATCGTAGTTGAACACATGGCTGACCGCCGGCACGTCGAGGCCGCGGGCGGCCACGTCGGAGGCCACGAGAAAGCGCAACTCGCCGTTGCGGAAGGCGTCGAGCGTCTTGGTGCGCTGCGATTGGTCCAGGTCACCATGGATCGGGGCCGCGTCATAGCCGTATTTCTTCAAAGACTTGGCGCAGATGTCGACATCGCTCTTGCGGTTGCAGAAGATGATGGCGTTGGTGCATTTGTCGCCTTCGCCGTCGATCATCGCGCGCAGGAGCTTGCGTTTCTCGCTGTCGGCGCGGTCGCGGCGGGACGGTTTGAACATCACCACGCCCTGTTCGATGGTCTCGGACGCGGTGGCCTGCCGGGCCACTTCGATGCGTTCGGGCGCTTGCAGGAAGGTGTTGGTGATGCGTTCGATCTCGGGTGCCATGGTGGCCGAGAAGAAAAACGTCTGCCGGGTGAAGGGCGTGAGCGAGAAGATGCGTTCGATGTCGGGGATGAACCCCATGTCGAGCATCCGGTCGGCCTCGTCCACCACCATGATCTGTACGCCGGTCAGCAAAAGCTTGCCGCGTTCGAAATGGTCCAGAAGGCGACCCGGGGTGGCGATCAGGACATCGACACCCTTGTCGATCAGCTTGTCCTGTTCCTTGAAGCTGACCCCGCCGATCAGAAGCGCCTTGGTGAGTTTCAGGTGCTTGGAATAGGTATCGAAATTCTCGGCCACCTGCGCGGCCAGTTCCCGCGTGGGGCAAAGCACAAGGCTACGTGGCATCCGTGCCCGCGCCCGGCCACGTGCCAGAAGCGACAGCATGGGCAGGGTGAAGCTGGCGGTTTTGCCGGTGCCGGTCTGGGCGATGCCCAGAACGTCGCGCCCTTCGAGGGCGGGGGGAATCGCCCCCGCCTGAATCGGGGTCGGCTCTTCGTAGCCGGCTTCGGTGATGGCCTTGAGGACCTTCGGGTTCAGGTTCAGATCAGTGAATTTGGTCATGTGTGTCCATGGTTTGCGGACACGTCCTTGGCCCGCGCGTCTGATTCGGGTCGGGCCCGTGTGGCCCCGTGGTTCGTCACATATGTGACCCGATTGCCGTTGCGTTTACCGGAAGAAGGGGGGCGTGGTCAATCCGAGGTGCCGGTGCCGCGACGATCTGTATTCCTACATGGGGATTGTTGCCGAAATATCAACGTTTCAAGAGCTTTCCGGGAAATGCTTGGTGCGTTTCCCGGTCAGGTTGAGGCGAATGGCGTGCAGGTGGTCGAAGCGCGCGAGGCGGGCGCGCAAATCGGGGGTGGCGGTGCAGACCTCGGTATAGAAGGCGCGCAGGGCGTCTTCGCCGCCCTCGTCCTCAAGCAGGGTAAAGAGTTGGTTCATGGTCAGCGCCACGCCATCGGCCATCGGCGCGGCTTTGAGGCCATCGCGGTAGGAACCTTGAGCGAGGCGGAAGCGATAGTATTTCTGCCAGTGGTCCCAGTCATGGCCGTGCATATGGACAAGCTGTGTTTCAGGCAGAAGGGCGGGGGCATTGTCCTTCTCGCCGTGCTGAAAGGCATTGTGGATCCGCAGGCTGACCCCCTCGTGCCCGGTGCGCACAAGCACCTTGCCCGCCACGTGGCTGAGGAAGCCGCCGTTCAGGTGGTCGCCATAGGTGGGGTATATGGCGTTGGTTTCGTCGCGTCGCGGCCCGAGGTGGCGGGCGCAGCTTTTGGCCCAGATCTGGCCTTCGGGCGGAGGGTCGGCGGGGTCGGGGGCCAGCGCCTCGATGGGCCGGACGCGGGCCGAGAGGGTGTCATCGGGCAGGGCGGCCAGTTGATCGGGCAGGGAGGCCGTGGGCCAGAGGAATTCATCCACGTCAAGATGCGCCAGCCAATCCACCTGCGGGTTGCGGTTGTAGCAATGGGTGGCGTTCATCGTCTGGCGGGGCTGGTGTTTCGCGGGGCGTCCCTTGCGTTTGGCGCGGCGTTTCCAATAGCCCTCGTCACAGAGGACGACACGGCATTTCGGGTGGCCGATCAGGGCCTCGCGCGCCGCGGGCGCGTCTTCGTCGAGGTAGATATGCACGCGATGCGCCCCCAGATCGAGATGATGGGCGGCGAAGTTCAGGATGTCGGTGCTATCGGCCTTGATCGTGGCGACAAGGCCCCATGTGGGTGTGCTCATGCGCGGCAGAATGCGCCGGGGGCGCGGGGCGTGCAAGAGGCTGTTGGCCGTTAGCGGGTGAGGTAACGTTTCAGCACGATGGCGGGCATATGGCCGCGCAGCATCATGTCGGGCAGCACGTAGGAGGGGGCGAGGTCAAGCTCCAGCGCCTGCACGAGATCGGGGTTTTCATCCATGTCGATCAGGGTCACCCGCAGGTCGCGGCCCTTGGTTAGCTTGCGTAGATCCGCCTCGGCCTTTGCGCAGGGGGCGCAATCGGCCCGGGTGAGCAGGGCGATGGTTTGCGCGGCGTCCTTGGGGCCGAAACCCGGCAGGTCGGGGGCAAAGAGGCGGTCGGCCTGTGCCTTGATGCGGGCGAGGTCATTTTCCACTGCGTCGGCGTAGGGGTCGATTGGCGGGGGCGCGATCCGTTGGGTCAGGTCGGGCAGGCCGAGAAGCGCCTCGCGAATCTCGGAATGGAAAATGGCGCGTTCCGTCGGGGTCAGATCGGTGAAATCGGTTTCGGCCCCGGCGGGTGCGGCCAAGGCGAAAAGGCCCGCCACCAAGGGCGGCAGGCCGGAGAGGGGCGCAGGGCGCATCAGTTGTCGCGGATCTCGGCGGCGACGCGCTGCATTTCGTCGAGCGGCAGGTAGCCGCGCAGCATCTGGTCTTCCATCACGAAGGACGGTGTGCCCGAGATATTGAGGCGTTGGGCCAGCGCGCGGTTCTCGGCGATGACGGTGTTGACGGCGTCGCTGTCCATCTGCGCCTCGATCGCGGCGGCATCGAGGCCGAAGCCCTCGGCCATGCGGTTGAGGGCGGTCTGGGTGATGTCGCCGTTGTAGACCATGAGCGCATCGTGGATCTGCTCATAGGCCTCATCGCCAAGGGTTTGCAGCGTGGCGATGGCAAAGCGCGAGGCCAGCACGGATTGTTCGCCGAGGATCGGGAATTCCTTGACGATCAGTTTGATGTTGCCGTCAAACTCCAGCAGGTCGTTCACCTCGGGGAAGGCGCGTTTGCAGTAGCCGCATTTGTAATCCATGAACTCGACCAGCGTGATGTCACCGTCCGGGTTGCCGCCGACCCATGAGTGGCCGTCGTCGAAGATCGCCTGCGCATTGGCTTGGACCAGTTCCACGTCGTTCTGCGCCTGTGCCTCGGCCTGACGCTGTTCCAGCACCGCGACGGCCTCCATGATCACTTCGGGGTTCTCCAGCAGGTAGGCGCGGATCTCGGCGCGGAAAGCCTCGCGCTCGGGTTGGCTCATGTCCTCGAGGTCGAGGGCCTGCGCGGGCAGGGCGGTGAGTGAAGCCATGGCAAGGGCCATGGCGGGCAGAAGGGGGCGGCGTGTCATGCGGGTTATCTCCGTTTGCGTTGTTTGGCGGCACGTTGTGCCGCAGATAACACATCTTGCGCGCGACGCCAGCCGGTGGAGCCACGCGGCAGAAGGTCGCTGGCGCGTTGGCCGTGCAGGCCGGCGTCTTCCATCCGGCCCTGCATGGCGTAGCGTTCGGCGGTGAGAAGCGAGGCCATGCCCCGGTTTCCCTGCTTGGCATAGGCCTGTGCCAGATCGCGCATCACGCGGCTGTCGCGGCCATCGCGGGCGCGGGCCTGTTCGAGGTACTTGGTGGCCTGTCCCACCTTGCCCTGCGCCAGAAGGGCGCGGCCATAGGCCCCGAGGATCAGCGCATTGCGCGGGGCCAGTTGCGTGGCCCGGCCATAGGCCGAGGCCGCCGCGCCGAAGCGGCGACTTTCGATGAGGATCTGGCCCTTGAGTTCGTAAAGGAACGGGTCCTTGGGGCGGCTGGCGATGGCCGCGTCGATGGATTTGAGCGCCCGCGAGAGATTGGAGCGGCGGTGGTGGGCCACGGCCTCGCGGATCAGCCTGACATCGCGAAAGCCCGTTTCCCCGGCGCGGCGCAGGGTCCATTTCGGGCTGCGCTGGAAGGCCGAAAGCTTGCCCTTGGCGCGGGCGAACCAGTAGTCGGCGCTTTGGTTGTCGCGGGTCTTCTCGGCGTAGGCCTGCGCCAGACGGTTGACCACGCGGAAGCGATCGGCGCTCATTGGATGGGTGCGTGCATAGGGGTCTTGCCGCGCGGCGCTGAGCGCTTCTTGCCCGCGAAAGATGTCCATGACCTCGACCATGCCCTGCGGGTCGATCCCGGCATTGGCCATGTAGCGCATGCCGGATTGGTCGGCGGCGTTTTCCTCGGCCCGGGTATGGGCGAAGAACAGGCGCTGAGCGGTGGTTTGCGCGCCAAGGGCGGCCCCGGCGGCGGCCTCGCCCGAGCCTGCGGCCACGGCGGCGGCGGCGGCCAGGGCCGCGCCGATCCCGGCGGCGGTGCGGGCGTTGCGCAGGTTGATGGGGCGGCGCACGAGGTGGCCGTTGGAAATATGGGCGGCCTCATGCGCCAGCACGGCCTGAAGCATCGCGGGATTGTCCATCTTCAGCAAAAGGCCGGAGTGGATGAAGATATGATTGCGGTCGACCACGAAGGCGTTGAGGTTGCGATCGTCGATCACCAGAATATCGGTGCCCGAGGGGCTGAGCCCGGCGGCTTTCAGCACGGGTTCGGCCAGCTTCCGGAGCGCGTATTCGATATCGGGATCACGCAGCAGGGTCAGCGCACGCGAGGGTGCGGCCAACGTCATCGTGACCAGCAGCGCGATGGCGAGGAGCCTGAGAAGGTGCATTGACGGCAGGGCCTTTTCCGGTTGAAACGGGCGGTGTTGGGCGCAGTCTAGGAGCGAAGCGATGCGGAACTCAACCCGAAGCGGCGTTGATCCCTTTATTGTGATGGACGTGATGGAGGCCGCGCGGCGGGCCGAGGCCGAGGGGCGGCACATCATCCACATGGAGGTGGGCCAGCCGGGCACGCCCGCGCCCGAGGGCGCGCGCGCGGCCTTGACGCGGGCCATGGGCGAGGATGCCATGGGATATACCGTGGCGCTTGGCCTGCCGGCCCTGCGCGAACGGATCGCGCGGCTTTATGGCGAGTGGTACAACGTCGATCTGAACCCTGAGCGGGTGGTGATCACCCCGGGCAGTTCGGGGGGCTTCATCCTTGCCTTTACCGCCTTGTTCGATGCGGGCGACAGGGTGGGCATTGGCGCGCCGGGGTATCCCAGTTACCGCCAGATTCTCAAGGCGCTGGACCTTGTGCCGGTGGATATCGAGACGGCGGCGGAAAACCGCCTTCAGCCGGTCCCGAGTGACCTTGAGGGGCAGGATCTGGCGGGGCTGATGGTGGCCAGCCCGGCGAATCCCAGTGGGACGATGCTGGGCCGTGACGATCTGGCCGCACTGATGGAGGCCACGCAAGCGCATGGCACCAGCTTTATCAGTGACGAGATCTACCACGGCATCGAGTACGAGGCCAAGGCCGTGACCGCGCTGGAGATCAGCGACGAGGCCTATGTCATCAACTCGTTTTCCAAGTATTTCAGCATGACCGGCTGGCGCGTGGGCTGGATGGTGGTGCCCGAGGATCATGTGCGGGTGATCGAACGTCTGGCGCAAAATCTCTTTATTTGTCCGCCACATGCAAGCCAGGTGGCCGCCCTTGCGGCGATGGACTGCCGCGAGGAACTTGAGGCCAACATGGCGGTTTACCGCGCCAACCGGCAGTTGATGCTGGAGGGCCTGCCCAAGGCCGGGTTCGACCGGATCGCGCCGCCCGATGGGGCGTTTTATGTCTATGCCGATGTCAGCCATATCACCGACGACAGCCGCGCCTTTGCCGCCGAGATTCTGGAACAGGCCGGGGTGGCGGTGACGCCGGGGCTGGATTTCGACCCCGAGCGCGGGGGCGGGACCATCCGGTTTTCCTATGCCCGGGGCACGGCGGATATCGAGGAGGGGCTGGTGCGGCTCAAGCGGTTCATGGAGGCGCGGGGGTAAAGATCGCCTGCGAATCGGGGGCTAACCCCTTGGTTAAGCTCGAAAACCGCTTTCTGTACCGCATCGGTAATACGTCGGTATTGCGTCGGTGGTTTTGTCTGTATCCCGGCGGGTTAACAGGGTGTGTGGTGAGTTTTGTACGAAACCTAGGGGCGTTTTGTACGGTTTGAGGAATGGCAGGTGCCAGCCCGGCGATGCGCGGCGGTCTGCGGCCTTGAGTCCGCGCAGGACCTTCACGACCGAATGTCCAACAAGGGCTCGCCCCATCTCCGAGGCAAGGCACGGGGATATTTTTGCCAAGAAGAAAGGCCGGGGTGGGTGCAATGGCTTTGGCCTTGGTGTATCTTGCCCCCAAGACTAAGCCAAAACGGCGGTGAGCAGGATGATCAGGGCAATTTGGGTGATGGTGGTTTGCCTTTGGGCGGGGCTGGCCGCGGCGCAGGACTTCAGCGGCCTGGCGCGGGTTTTGCCCGACGAAAGCGGCGTGGAGGATCGGCGCGGCGGGCTGTCCGTTGAACTGGCTTTGAGCCAGGGGGTGCCGTACCGGGTGTTCACCCTGAATGATCCTGCGCGGCTTGTCATGGATTTCCGCGAGGTGGATTGGCAGGGCGTAGATGCCGGGGCGCTGGATCGCAGCGATCGGGCCTTGGCCCTGCGGATGGGCGGGTTCCGGCCCGGCTGGTCGCGGATGGTGGTGGATATGGATGGGCCATACCTGCCCGAAACCGTCGATTTGCGGGTCACGCCCGAGACGGGCGCGGCAAGGTTGGAAGTTGTCCTGGGGGCGGCTGATGCTGAGGCTTTTGCCACGGCGGCGGGCGCGCCGGATTTGCCGGGGTGGGAGTTGCCTTCGGAGGGGCTCAGGGCCGAACGCCGTCCGCGTCAGCGGGGCGAGGACCCCTTGATGGTGGTCGTGGACCCGGGCCATGGCGGGATCGACCCGGGGGCCGAAGCCGGGGGCGTGGCCGAGAAGGACCTGATGTTGCAGTTTGCCCGCGAGTTGAAGGAGATGTTGTTGCGGGCCGGCGGCATGGAGGTGATCCTGACGCGCACCGATGACAGCTTTGTCTCGCTTGAGCGGCGGGTGGCGGTGGCCCATCGGGTGCAGGCGGATATTTTCATCTCGCTTCATGCCGATGCGCTGCGCGAGGGGCGGGCGCATGGGGCCACGGTTTACACCCTGTCCGACAGCGCCAGCGACGCGGCCAGTGCGGCCTTGGCCGAGCGGCACAACCGGGCCGATATGCTGGCCGGTGTGGACCTGCGCGGCAGCGATGACGTGGTGGCCGATGTCCTGATGGATCTGGCGCGGATGGAAACCCAACCGCGCGCCGAGCGTCTGGCCAAGGCGGTGCGCCTGAGCCTTGCGGCCCATGACCTGCCGCTGCATTCGCGGCCCCTGCGGCATGCCGGGTTCTCGGTGCTGAAATCGCCGGATATTCCCTCGGTTCTGGTAGAGCTGGGTTTTTTGTCGAGCGAGCGGGACAGGGCCAACCTGCGCGATGCGGGCTGGCGGGGCCGGATGGGGGCCGCGCTGCGCGATGCGATTGCCGCGTGGCGGCAGGAGGATGCGGCGCGTGCCGATCTGGTGCGGCAATGAGCGGCCCATCTGCGGTGCCATGCCAGATGTGTTTTGACGTGGGCCAAGGCCGTGCCTATATGAGGTCCAAATTACTGCGGGGGCGTTTGTGCTTAGGGCGATAGGATCATTTTTCGGCACGCTGTTCAGTCTTCTGACGCTGGGCGTGATGCTGATCGCGCTGAGTATCGGCGCGGTCTTTCATATCTATGGCAAGGACCTGCCCAGCCATGAAAGCCTTGCCAATTACACGCCGCCGACCATCAGCCGGATTTATTCCGGCGAGGGGCGGATCATCGACGAGTTCAGCCGCGAGCGCCGGTTGTTCACCCCGGCCGAGGATATTCCCGATCTGGTCAAGCAGGCCTTCATCAGCGCCGAGGACAAGAATTTCTATTCCCACGGGGGATATGATGCGCGCGGGATCGCGGCGGCGATTGTCGAGGCGGTCCGCTCGCGCGGGAAGAACGTGCGCGGGGCCTCGACCATCACCCAGCAGGTGATGAAGAACTTCCTGCTGTCCGGCGACCGGCGGATCGAGCGCAAGATCAAGGAGATCATCCTTGCCACCCGGATCGAGGAGACCCTGAACAAGGAGAAGATTCTTGAACTGTATCTCAACGAGATTTTCCTTGGTCAGAATTCCTATGGTGTGACGGCGGCGGCGCAGACCTATTTCAACAAGACCCTGCGGGAACTGGCCCCGCATGAGGCGGCGACACTGGCCTCGATGCCGAAAGCGCCCAGTGACTACCACCCCGTGCGCGAGAAGGAGCGGTTGTTGAGCCGCCGGAACTTCGTGCTGCGGGAGATGCACGAGAACGGCTATCTGGACAAGGCGACCTACGAGGCGGAAGTGGCCGCGCCGCTGCGCTCGGTTCAAAATGGCGATTTCGCGCCGTTCAGCGCCGATTTGCCGCCGCGCGACTATTTCACCGACGAAATTCGCCGCCAGCTGAGCCAGGATTTCGGCGAGGGCGAGTTTTTCACCGGCGGCCTGAGCGTGCGCGCCACCATCGACCCCGAGATGCAAGCCGAGGCGGCCACGGCGCTGCGCCGCCAGTTGGAAAAGTACGACCGGGGGCGGGGCCGTTGGCGCGGCACCGGGGTTGTCCTGCCGGAGGAGGCCCTGGAGAGCGAGGAGGCGTGGCGCGAGGCGCTCTCCGAGGCCAAGGTGGCCCGCGACATCGAGTTGAACGGCACGTGGTATCCGGCGGTGGTGCTTGAGATCGGCGATCAGGAGATGCGTCTGGGCATCGAGGGCGTGGCCCCGGATGAGGCCGCGCCGCATGTGGTGCCGCGCAAGGATATTGCATGGCTTCCGGGGAGTTTTCGGGATGAATTCGAACGCGGCGAGGTCGTTCACGTCCGCAAGATGACCGAGGATGGCAGCGGCGATTTCATCCGCTGGAGCCTGCGGCAGGTGCCCGAGGCCGAGGGTGGTTTCGTCGCCATGGACGTGCAAACCGGCCGGGTTCTGGCGATGCAGGGCGGGTTTTCCTATCAGCATTCGGTGTTCAACCGCGCCACGCAGGCCAAGCGGCAGCCGGGGTCGAGTTTCAAGCCCTTCGTCTATGCCGCCGCGTTGGACAGTGGCTATACCCCGGCGACGATCGTGGTCGATGCCCCCATCGAGATCAACACGCCGCAGGGCTTGTGGCGGCCGCGCAATTCGTCGAACAAGTTCTACGGGCCCACGCCCCTGCGGACGGGGATCGAGCGGTCGCGGAACCTGATGACCATTCGTCTGGCCCAGGAGGTGGGCATGGACGTGGTGGCCGATTACGCCGAACGCTTTGGCGTTTATGACAACATGGGGCGGTTCCTGGCCAACTCGCTGGGCTCGGAAGAGACCACGCTTTACAAGGTGGTTTCGGCCTATGCGATGTTTGCCAATGGCGGGGAGCGGGTGGAACCCACGCTGGTCGACCGGGTGCAGGACCGTTACGGCAAGACGGTATATTCGCATGACACGCGCGATTGTACCGATTGCGGCGATCCCGGCATCGCGCCGAACCGGGGCCCGCGGATCGTGTCGAACCGCGAACAGGTCATGGATGCGATTACCGCTTACCAGTTGACGTCGATGATGAAGGGTGTCGTGGATCGCGGCACCGCCTCGCGGGTGATCGACCTGCCGGTGCCGGTGGCGGGCAAGACGGGCACCACCAACGATGCGCGGGACGTGTGGTTCGTGGGCTTTACCAGCACCGTCGCGGCGGGCTGTTACATCGGGTTCGACCAGCCGCGCAGCCTTGGCCGCGGGGCCTATGGCGGGTCGATGTGTGGCCCGGTCTTCCAAGAGTTCATGCAAGAGGCCATCAAGAAATACGGGGGGACCGATTTCCGCGTGCCGCCGGGCGGGCATTTCATCAAGATCGACCGGTTCACCGGCGCGCGCCTGTCGGATGACGCCAGTGGCGAGCATGTGGTGGCCGAGTATTTCCGCGATGGCGAGGAACCGGTTTTCGGCATCACCTTCGACGGGGGGTTTGCCATGGGTGAAAACCTTGATCTTTATCGCTCGGGCGAGCAGGAGCAGGTCAAGGAGGTCACCACCTCGACCGGCCAGAAGGCCACGGTCGGCGGCAAGGCCAACTTCGGGACGATGAGTTCCGGCGGCCTTTACTGACATCCAAAGCAAATGCAGCGGGCGCGGGTGATCTTGCCCGCCTCCGCGCCCTGCGGTATCACCCGCATCTGAGCAGACCAAGGACCCAATGCAATGCGCGCCGAAATCCAGACCCTTGTTTCCGAAATCGAGAAATCGCTGGAGCTGTTGCGCCAGCGGATGGGGTGGGAGACGGCCCAGCACCGGCTTGAGGAATTCAACGCCCGGGTCGAGGACCCCAACCTGTGGGACGATCCCGCCAAGGCGCAGAAGCTGATGCGCGAGCGGCAGAGCCTCGTGGATGCCATGGAGACCCATGACAGCATCCAACAGGAGCTTGAGGATCAGTCCGGCCTGATCGAACTGGGCGAGATGGAAGAGGATGACGAGGTTGTCACCGAGGCCGAGGAGGCCCTCAAGGCGCTGGCCAAGCGCGCAGCGGCCAAGGAATTGGAGGCACTGCTGGATGGCGAGGCCGACAGCAACGACACCTTCCTTGAGATCAACGCCGGCGCGGGCGGCACGGAAAGCTGCGACTGGGCTTCGATGCTGGCGCGGATGTATGTCCGCTGGGCCGAGAAGCGCGGTTATACCGTGGAGTTGCAATCGGAAAGCGCGGGCGACGAGGCGGGTATCAAATCCGCCGCCTACAAGATTTCCGGGCATAACGCCTATGGCTGGCTGAAGTCGGAATCGGGGGTGCATCGGTTGGTGCGAATCTCGCCTTTCGATTCGGCGGCCAAGCGGCATACATCCTTCTGTTCGGTCTGGGTCTACCCGGTGGTGGATGACGACATCGAGATCGAGGTGAACCCGGCCGATATCCGGATCGATACCTATCGGTCCTCGGGCGCGGGCGGGCAGCACGTGAACACCACCGACTCGGCGGTGCGGATCACCCACGCGCCTACCGGCATCGTGGTGACCAGTTCGGAAAAATCCCAGCACCAGAACCGCGATATTGCCATGAAGGCCCTGAAATCGCGCCTGTACCAGCTGGAACTGGACCGCCGCAACGAGGCGATCAACGAGGCGCATGAATCCAAGGGCGACGCGGGCTGGGGCAACCAGATCCGCTCTTACGTCTTGCAGCCTTACCAGATGGTGAAGGACCTGCGGACGGGCGTCGAGACCAGCGACACCAAGGGGGTGTTGGACGGCGATTTGGACCAATTCATGGCGGCGACTTTGGCGATGAATGTTTCGGGCAAGACCCGCGCCGAGGCCCAGGGCGAGGAGTGAGCGCCGTCTTGGAAACGCTCCGGGGGAGCGTTTCAGGCGCGAACGGGCGGAGCCCAGCCGTCTTGCAATCGCTCCGGTGGAGCGATTGAGGGCCGAACGGGCGGAGCCCAGCCGTCTTGGAAACGCTCCGGGGGAGCGTTTCAGGCGCGAACGGGTGGAGCCCCGGGACGTTTCGTATATTCGACCACCTGTTTGCGGTGAGGTCCCGGGTCACGTTCGGGGCAGGGGGCCTTTTAAGCGCATGATGTGTTCGCGCCCGAAGCCGACACCGTATCGGAGGCTATTCGACGATTATCTTTGAAATCGCATAGCCGACCGCATGCATATCCTTGAGGTTGACGATCTCGACATTCATGTCACCATCACGCCCCTGTGGCTCCAGAGCTGTGATCCGGCCTGAACACTTGTTTTCGGACATCGGCTCAAAGGCAACCGGCCCGTAAGTGGCCCACCGACACAGGAGGCTTTCAGAAATGGGTTCTCCGGCACCAAGCACAACGGCCTGAAACGACTCGCCGGGGGAAACCGGATTTTTCACATCCTTTATGTGAATCCGTAGGTCGCTGAATTGATTGTTGTAAGGGAAAATGCCGTTCACGCGGCCCACTTCCTGTCCATTTTCATTGGCCACGATGAGGTTGTAGGGCACGTCCGTTGATGGAATAGCATACCCGTTTTCGTCGCGAATGGGCTCGAAAGCCTGCTGGATTTTCATTGCGGAACAATTGGATGAAATCAATTCGAGATGCCCGGAATAAGGCTCTGGCACCTCGACGCTACATTTTGCGTTTGACGGCATCGTTTTGTCACCAGGCATGATCGATATGACCAGTTCTCCGCCCAACTGAACGGACCCGCCAATCATCCTCGTCTGAAAATCCGCTGAGAGCGCCGGAGTTGCGGCCCCGAATATCACGCCTATCAAAATACCGTTGTATATCAGTCTCATGAGGCCCTCCCGCGTAATCTTCGCAAGAAACATACAGGTTTCTTTATCAAAAGTCAGCTTTGGGGCGTGACGATCTAGCCGGGACCAGACTTCGAGGAGCAAGGGGCGGCCCCCGTTATGGCCCGCGGTCAGGCGATCAACACCTCTTTGACGTCCCGTCGCGGTGATGGCGTGTCATCCATCGCGGCGTGCCCCATGCGCAGCAGGATTTGCGGATACCCGGGGTGCCCGGCAAGCGCCTGTAGCCGGGGGCGCAGGTGGATCACTTCGATCGGCTGGTTGAGGTAGGAGGCCGCCAGACCCGCCTTGGCACCCAGAAGCAGCATGTGATGCAGGGCCTGCCCTGCGGCCAGCCAATCGGTGGGGGTATCGCCCTCGCTGCCCAGCACGGCCAACAGGGGGGAATGACCGGCCAGGTCGCTATCCCGCGCGGCCACGCCATAGCCCATGTCGAAGCGGCGGATCACCATCCGGGCCACGGGTACGGCAAGGCCGGGCAGGGCGAGGCCATCACCCGCGCGGCGGGGGTGCATCCATTGTGCAAGCTCCCGCCGCCAGCTTGGGTCGGCCCATTGCGCGGCATCTCCCTCGGCCACCAGGTTCGCGGTGGCCTCGCGGGTCTTTTCGCTTTCAAACGGGGAAAGCCAGGCCCCTTCGCGCGCCACTGCCTCGTGCAGGTCGGTCAGGATGTCCTGACCGATGGCCTTGTCGCTGAAGGCTTTGCGCCATGTCTGGCGTATATCGATCACCGAGGCGAGCGCGCGCAAACCGGGCTCGGCAGGGCCATTGAAGGCCAGATGCGCCAGCCGTTCTTCGCACGGACCGTCGGGCAGGGGCGTGACATGCGCCCCCAAACCTTCGGCGGCGGCGGCCACCCGCAATCCGAAAAGCGCGCAGCCACAGCTGATGGTCAGTTCGCGATCCTCGGGGTCGGTGACGGGCAGGGCGCGGGTGCGATCCGCCAACAGGTCGATCCCCCCATCGGTGGGGCGAAACAGCCAAGGCTGGCTGTTGTGGCTGGAGGGCGCGCGGATGGCGCGGGCGACCATGCGGTGCAGCTTGGCGTCGTCGATCATGCTGTGGCCTTTCCCTGCGGACTATGAGCCAAGGCTAGGGGGCGGGGGGGTGATGCGCCTTGCGCGATGTCAAAGGCGGTTACCCGGCAGGGTGCTCAACGGCCACCAGCCCAAGGCGGCGGGCGGCGGCCAGTGACAGGATACCGGAATCCAGCCCTTCGGGCTTTTGATAGGCGCGCACGGCGGCGCGGGTGCGGGCGTCCATCGTGCCGGTGACAGGGCCGCGATACAGCCCGCGTACCTTCAATGCACGCTGCACCGAAGCCACGAAATCAGGGGTTTGCACGCTGGCGCAGGGGGTTTCGAACCATGTTACCCGGCGTTCCTGCACGATGGCCTGCCGGGTTTCGGTTTTATAAATCGCGGGTTCCAGAACCGTGCCGTCACCGCGCACCTCGGCGGGTTGCAAAAGCACCTGTTCGGTGACGGTTTCGATCACGGCGGGGGTGACATCCTTGCCCCAGCAGGTGCCGGGGGCGGCGCCGGGGGGGGCCTCCTGCACGGTCTGGACGATCTCGGGCTCTGCCGGGCCGGTGAGCGGCAGGGTGCTTTGGCAAGCGGCCAAGGCAACCGGCAGCGGCAAAAGGACAATACTGGGTTTCATGTGCTCGGCCTCAAGGGGCGGTTTCGGTGCAGTTTACCCGGTTTTGCACCTTTGGGAAAGCGGGCGGAACGGCAAGCCGGCCGGGGCGTGGAAATGGCCATTTACATGAACAAAGGCGGAACCTGCGGCATTTGTCGCAACTGTTTCCGTCAAGGGTCGCAAATGGGGCTGGCCTGACCTATATCGCTTGGCTAGGAGTCATCCGGATTTCATACAACTTGCCACGTGAAGGGGAGTGCGCAGCATATGGCCAAGATCACCTATATCGAGCACAACGGGACGAAACACGAGGTCGAGGTCGCCAATGGCCTGACCGTGATGGAAGGCGCGCGGGACAACAACATTCCCGGCATCGAGGCCGATTGCGGCGGGGCCTGCGCCTGTTCCACCTGCCATGTCTATGTCGATCCGGCCTGGGTCGAAAAGCTGCCCGCCAAGGACGACATGGAAGAGGATATGCTGGATTTCGCCTTTGAACCCGATCCCAAACAGTCGCGCCTGACCTGCCAGCTGAAGGTGACCGATGAATTGGACGGTCTCGTGGTGCGGATGCCCGAAAAGCAGATCTGATGCGCAGGGCGCGGCGTGTTCCGTTGCGCCCCAGGGGCCGGTCCGCCCGCCGCGCGTTGCTGGTGTCGTGCTTTTGGCTGGCGGCGCAGGCGGCCAGCGCAGAAACGATCCTTGAGGCCGAGTATGCCGCCCCCACCACGCGCTATGGCCATGGGGCCTTGGGCGACGCGATGGAATGGGGCGCGCTGCGCCTGACGCTGGCCGATGGCCGCCGCCTGACCATGACCGTGCCGGAAAGCCTTGTCTTCGAGGACGTGGCGCCACGACTGGCCGACCTCGATGGCGACGGTGCCCCCGAGGTCATCACGGTCGAATCCAGTCTCACCAAAGGGGCACGGCTGGCGATTTACGGCCCCGAGGGCCGCATCGCCGCCACGCCCCATATCGGACGGCGCAACCGCTGGCTGGCCCCTATCGGCGCGGCGGACATGGATGGCGACGGGGCGATCGAGATCGCCTATATCGACCGGCCTCACCTTGCCCAAACCCTGCGCCTCTGGCGCTATCACGAGGGGCGGCTGACCGAGGTTGCCACCGCGCAGGGCCTCACCAACCACAAGATCGGCTGGGATCACATCCCCGGCGGTATCCGTACCTGCCGGACCGGCCCCGAGATCGTCACCGCCAACGGAGATTGGTCGCAAATCATGGTGACGCGGCTGTCAGGCAGCAGCCTCACATTACGCCCGATGGAACCCTATACCGGGCCCGACAGCCTGAACGCGGCGTTGACCTGTCCCTGACCCTTTCATCTTTCTCCAAATACTCCGGGGAGCGCGAGGGGCAGCGCCCCTCGCCCCGGTCGGATCGCGCAAGCGATCCGAAGCCACTCAACTCAGGTAATAATTCCTCGGGCTCAGGCGCTCGGGCGGCTCCACGCCAAGGTGCGGGGCAAGGCTGATCTCGATCGTCCGGCACATGGCATCGAGCGGCAGGCCATTGACGGTTTCGCCAAAGGGCGTGGCCAGTTCCTCGGTCACTTCCGCCAGGCCGAAGAAAACATAGGCGATCATCGCCACGAAAGCGGGCGTCATCCAGCCCGCGGGTTCCAGCAGGGCCAGGGGCACCAACAAGCAGTAAAGATAGGTCGTGCGGAACACCAAGAGCGAATAGACGTAAGGCAAGGGCGTGGTGGCGATGCGTTCACAGCCCGCCTGTGCCAATGCGATACGGCCGGTCCGCTCTGAAAGCGCCTTGAGCCCGAAACCGTCGATCTGGCCGGTCTGTTTGCCGGCGATGAGTTCGTCGTTCAGACGGTTGAGCACGGCGCAGGGGGGATGCGGTGCCGGTCCGAAATCCGTGTCATGCCATCGGCGCGCGGCCTGTGGTGCGGGCAAACCGCGCAATTGCGCCCGATGGTGGTGGAGGAAGGCCAGCGTCAGGCGCTGCACGGTTTCGCGCCGCGTGTCGTCCTCGAGGAAAAGGGCCGCTTCCCGCGCCAGGGCCCGGCTATCGGCCACCAGTTGCCCCCAGAGCTTGCGCGCCTCCCACCAGCGGTCATAGGCGGCGTTGTTGCGGAACCCCAGGAACAGCGACAGGGCCACGCCGAAGACGGCGAAGGGGGCGGCGCTGGTGTGGGTGAGGGTGACGGCATAGCGATCCACCGCCACAAGGGCGGCGGCGATTACCGTGACCCCGACAATCCGCGGCCAGATATGCGGCAGGACCGAGCCGCGCAGCGCGAAGAGCAGTTGCAGCAGCCCGGGTTTGTCACGCAGGATCATTTGAGCGCGCGCCAGCCGATGTCGCGGCGGCAGACCCCTTGCGGCCAGTCAATTTTATCAACCATGGCATAGGCGCGGTCGCGCGCCTCTTGCAGGGTGTCCCCCCGCGCGGTGACGTTCAGGACACGGCCCCCGGTGGCGATGATCTGGCCATCCTTTTCGCCGGTGCCCGCATGGAAGACCATGTTGAAGCTGTCCTCGGGGCAGTTCTCCAGCCCCTTGATCACGCTGCCTTTTTCATAAGATCCCGGGTAACCTTCGGCGGCCATCACCACGGTCATGGCGTGGTCATCGGCCCATTGGGCCTTGACCTCGGACAGCCGCCCTTCGGCGGCGGCCTGCATCAGGTCCAGCGCCTGCGCGCCCAGCCGCATCATCAGAACCTGGCATTCCGGGTCTCCGAAGCGGACGTTGTATTCCACAAGGCGCGGCTGGCCGTCCTTGATCATCAGCCCGGCATAGAGCACGCCCTGGTAGGGCGTGCCGCGCTCGGCCATCACCCGCAGGGTGGGGCGGATGATCTCGTCCAGCGCTTTCGCCGCCACCGCGTCGGTCAGGACGGGGGCAGGGGAATAGGCCCCCATGCCGCCGGTGTTGGGGCCGGTGTCGCCTTCGCCGATGCGCTTGTGGTCCTGCGCGGTGCCGATGGGCAGGGCGTCGGTCCCGTCGCAGAGCACGAAGAAGGACGCCTCTTCGCCTTCCATGAATTCCTCGATCACCACCTCGGCGCCGGCGCCGCCGAAGGCCCCGCCGAACATGTCGTCGATGGCCGCAAGCGCCTGTTCTTCGGTTTCGGCCACGATCACGCCCTTGCCCGCGGCAAGGCCATCGGCCTTGACCACGATGGGCGCGCCATTGGCGCGGATATGCGCGCGGGCGGACTCGGCATCGGTGAAATGACCGTAGCCCGCGGTGGGGGCTAGGGCCGCGTCGCAGATTTCCTTGGTGAAGCTTTTGGAGGCTTCAAGCCTTGCCGCCGCCTCGGACGGACCAAAAACCAGAAGGCCCGCATCGCGCAGCCGGTCGGCCACGCCTTTGGCCAGCGGGGCCTCGGGGCCGATGATGACGAAATCAATCGCGTTTCCGTCGCAGAAATTGACCACCGCCGCGCCATCCTCGATGTCCAGCGTGGCACATTCGGCGATCTGGGCGATCCCGGCATTGCCCGGCGCCACGATCAGCTTGTCGCACTTGGGGTTTTGCATCACCGCCCATGCGAGGGCATGTTCGCGCCCGCCGCTTCCCAGAATGAGGATGTTCATCTGCCGGTCTCCTGCTTGGCCTTGCTTGGCAGGCGTTCTAAGGTGGGTGCAGAGCAGACACAAGGCGCGCGCGATGTCCGACCTGATAGACGATCCGATGCAGGGCGAAAACGCCCCGGAATTTTCCGTTTCCGAGATTTCGGGGGCGGTGAAACGCACCATCGAGGGCGAGTTTTCCCATGTCCGGGTGCGCGGCGAGGTGGGCCGGGTGAGTCGCCCGCGTTCGGGCCATGTCTATATGGACCTCAAGGACGATCGCGCGGTTCTGGCCGGGGTGATCTGGAAAGGGATCGCGGCGCGCCTGCCCGTGCAGCCCGAAGAGGGGATGGAGGTGGTGGCCACGGGCCGGTTGACCACCTTCCCGGGGCAGTCGCGCTATCAGATCGTGATCGAGGATATCAAGCCGGCGGGGGTCGGCGCGCTGATGGCGATGCTGGAGGCGCGCAAGAAGGCGCTGGCGGGCGAGGGGTTGTTCGCGCCCGAACGCAAGCGGCCCCTGCCGTTTCTGCCCGAGGTGATCGGGGTGGTGACCTCGCCCTCGGGGGCGGTGATCCGGGATATTCTGCATCGCTTGCGGGATCGGTTTCCGCGCAAGGTGCTGATCTGGCCGGTGGCGGTGCAGGGCGAGCGTTGCGCGCCCGAGGTGACCCGCGCGATCGAGGGGTTCAATGCGCTGACGCCGGGGGGCGCCTTGCCCCGGCCTGATTTGCTGATCGTGGCGCGCGGCGGTGGGTCGATCGAGGATTTGTGGGGGTTCAACGAGGAATCGGTGGTGCGGGCGGCGGCGGCCAGTGACATTCCGTTGATTTCCGCCGTCGGACACGAAACCGATACCACGCTGATCGACTATACCTCGGACAAGCGCGCGCCGACGCCCACGGCGGCGGCGGAACTGGCGGTTCCGGTGCGGCTGGACTTGCTGGCGTGGCTGGACAATCAGGACGCGCGCCTGACCCATGCCCTGACCCAAGGGGTGGCGACACGGGGGCAGCGGTTGCGCGATCTGTCGCGCGCCTTGCCGCGGGTCGAGACGCTTGTCGAGGTGCCGCGCCAGCGGTTGGATGCATGGAGTGATCGCTTGCCTGCCGCGCTGATCCGGGGGGTGCAACTGCGGCGGGTGAAACTGTCGGAGGCGGCGGGTGCGTTGCGGCCCGGGCTGTTGCGCCGGGGGGTCGAGGGCGACCGGCGGCGGTTGCACAATACCGCCGCGCGGCTGAACCTGCATACCCTGAAGCGTGACATAGAAGGCAAGCGGCGCGACCTTGACGGGTTGACGCGGCGGTTCACCGATGCCGCCACCCGGCAGCAACAGGGGTGGCGGGATCGTCTGGACGGACTTGAACGGCTACGTGAAACGCTGGGCTACAAGGCGACGCTGAAGCGTGGTTACGCGGTGGTGCGGGGCGACGGGGATGTCGTCACCACCAAGGCCGAGGCGGCCAAGGCACGCGCCCTTGAGATCGAATTTGCCGATGGTGTGCTGGACATCGGGCAGGGGGCGGGGCCTAAACCCGCGCGCAAATCCACCAAGCCGAAGGGCACGCCGCCGGATCAGGGCAGTCTGTTCTGAGGCTCGCCTGACTGCCTAGACGCCGACCTTCGGCCCCGGACAGTCCAGTGGTTCGTCGCTTTTGCGGACCTCGTAAAGCTCGGTTTCCTGAAGATCGTTTTCATACCGGGCGATCAGGCCGCCGGGGCTGTCCAGAAAACTCCAGCATTGCGGCTCGGGGCGGTCTTCGTAGGTGAAACAGATCAGGCCCGTCTCATCGGTGAACCAGCGGCCCTCCTTGCAGTCTCCATCAAGGAACGACCAGCGCACGCGGCGGTGTTCGAGGTATTCCTCGGCGCCGTAAGGCGCGCCGCCGTTGCCGTAATAGAAGGTCTTGCCGGTGGTGTAGGCCTCAAACTCCGCCGCGGTCATCGGCCGGTCGGCGGCCATGGCCGGGGCGCTTGCCATCATCAGGCAGAGGGTCAGGGCGCGGTGTGTCATGCCGCCAGTCTGGCACAGAGCCGGGGAGCACGCCACCCGTGCGCGCCCGGGCCAGCACGGCGGGCGGGATATCGCGGGCCGTGGGGGTGTTTTCCACCACTTGCCAGCCGGGGCGCCACGCCTCGCAAAGCGGGTCCATTATCCGCCGCCAGAGGGGCGGGATGGTGGCGATACAGGCCATGACCGGCAGGGAACGGGGCAGTGTCGGCATGCGCGCCTGATCCAGTTGCAGTGCGGGAAAGGGCCGGTTCGGGCTGACGTGGTGATCGGAATGGCGCGGCGCATTGACCATCATGGCCGAGGAATACCACTCGGGCGCGTTCCACGAATGTTGCGGGCCGACAGGTTCCAGCCGCCCATCGGGCATGCGCGCGCGGCGCAGGCCGTAGTGCTGGACGTAATCGGCCATCAGGATCTGGATCTGTGCATGGATCGCCATGACGCAGAGCGCGGCGATGCCCCCGGCGCCCAGCGACAGCCCGGCAATCGAGATGAGGCCGACCGCGCCGACGGTGTAGATGACGTAGGGGTGTGACAGGGTGAGCTTGCCGCGCCTGAGCCGCGTTTCTACCCTGTAGGCGCCTATGAAGGACTGCCACCATGCGCGCGGCGCAAAGCGCCAGAACCCCATGCCGCGGGGTGGGCTGTTGGGGTCCTTGTCGCTTCCGACATGGGCGTGGTGAATCAGCATATGCGCGCTGGCGTGATGGCCCATCAGGAGAGAGGTATAGATCAATCGCCCCATCAAGCGCAGGGCGCGGGGCGGGCGGTGGATCAGCTCATGCGCCACGGGGTGCGAGATTTGCCCGAAGAGAAGGGCGGAGGCCAGCAACACGAGGATACGGTCGAGCGTGGCCAGCCCACTGGGCCCGGCCACCGCCCAGAGCGCCATGGCCAGAAGCGCGAAATGTGCCAGCCCCAAGGTGACAAGCAATTGATCTGCGGCTGGAAATTCGGCCTCCGGGTCGGCATTCTTCGCCTCGCGTGCGGTCAGCCTGTCGATCATGAAGACCAGAACCGTGATATAGCCAAGCGCGGCCCAGCCCCAAGGCCCGCCATAAAGGGCGGCCATGGCGATCAGGCCCACGGGGGCTAGCGTGGCGACGGCGAAAAGGCCCATGATGTCATCCCGGTTTGGATTGTTGTATAGTTGAAAGGGTAAATCCGGCCTTACCGGGGCAGCACAGGGGGAATTTTGCGGCGGCTGAAACGCTTACGGCTGTCTCAATGTCGCTTTTGGCCACGCATGGCGTGGGGCGGCGCACTATCCCATGGGCAAAGATCATCAGGGGACGACGCATGGCACTGGATGAACGCAAAGGCGTATGGAAATCGGGCAAGGGCAAGGGGCGGCATACGCCCAAGGGCCGTCAGCTTGAGGATCAGGCGTGGGATGAAGTGCGTGAGCTGTTGGGCGACGGGCCGCGTCGGCGTGATTTGTTGATCGAATACCTGCACCTCGTTCAGGACAAGTTCGGCCACCTGTCGGCGGCGCATTTGCGCGCTCTGGCAGAGGAACTGCGTATCGCGCAGGCCGAGGTTTACGAGGTGGCGACATTCTATGCCCATTTCGACGTGGTGAAAGAGGGCGAAACCCCGCCGCCCGCACTGACCATCCGGGTCTGCGATTCGCTGGCCTGCGAACTGGCGGGCGCACAGCAATTGCAGGCGGCGCTTGAGGAGGGGTTGGACCCGTCCGAAGTGCGCGTTTTGCGTGCGCCCTGCATGGGGCGCTGCGATACCGCGCCGGTGCTGGAACTTGGCCACAAGCATATCGACCACGCCACGCCCGAGAAGGTGCAGGCGGCGATTGCGGCGAATGATACTCATGCGGAAATCCCGGAATATCAAGGGCTTGCCGACTATCGTTCAAGTGGCGGTTACGAGAAGCTGGCCGAGTTGCGCGAGGGCGGCGATTTCGAGACCGTGCAGCAGGAGTTGCTGGACGCGGGCCTGCGCGGGCTTGGCGGGGCTGGCTTCCCCTCGGGGCGCAAATGGGGCTTCGTGCGGGCCGAGGCCGGGCCGCGTTACCTGGCCGTGAATGGCGACGAGGGCGAGCCGGGGACCTTCAAAGATCGCTTTTACCTTGAGCGGCAACCCCATGTTTTCCTTGAAGGAATGCTGATCGCCGCATGGGCCGTCGAGGCCGAGACCTGCTTTATCTACATGCGTGATGAATATCCCGCTGTTCTGGAAATCCTGCGCCGTGAGATTGCCGCGCTGGAAGAGGCCGGGATCGTCGCGCCGGGCTATATCGAACTGCGCCGCGGCGCGGGGGCCTATATCTGCGGCGAAGAAAGCGCGATGATCGAGTCGATCGAGGGCAAGCGCGGTTTGCCGCGCCACCGCCCGCCCTTCGTGGCGCAGGTGGGCATTTTCAACCGCCCGACCTTGGTGAACAACGTCGAGACGCTTTATTGGGTGACCCGCGTGTTGCGCGAGGGCAAGGAGATCCTCTCGGACGTCGAAAAGAACGGGCGCAAGGGGCTTCGCTCCTACTCGGTCTCGGGGCGGGTGAAAAACCCGGGCGTGCATCTTCTGCCCGCCGGGTCGACCATCACCGATATCATCGAGGCCGCCGGCGGGATGCTGGAGGGCCATGCCTTCAAGGCCTATCAGCCGGGCGGTCCGTCCTCGGGGCTGTTGCCTGCCACGCTGAACGACGTGCCGCTGGATTTCGATACGCTGCAACCGCATGGCTCCTTCATCGGTTCGGCCGCCGTGGTGGTCCTGTCGGATCAGGACAGTGCCAAGGAGGCCGCGCTGAACATGCTGCGGTTCTTCGAGGATGAAAGCTGTGGCCAGTGTACGCCGTGCCGGGCGGGCTGTGAAAAGGCGGTCAAGCTCATGCAGGCCGATGCCTGGGATCAGGACCTTCTGGAAGAGCTGTGCCAGACCATGGCGGATGCCTCGATCTGTGGCTTGGGGCAGGCGGCGCCCAACCCGATTCGCCTGACCATGAAACATTTCCCCGACGAGGTGTGACCGCGCTCTGGACAGGACTCGCGGGGGGTGCGGCCCTTGCCTATGGCCTGTGGTTTTGCCACCGGGAGCCCTCGGCCCTGCGGAGCGTGATCAAGACGCTGCCCCTTGGGGTCATGGCCGGGATGGCCTATGCCGCCGTCGCGCCCCTTGCCTTGGTGGTGGGGCTGGCCCTCTCGGCGCTTGGCGATCTGTCGCTGTCGCGCCGGGGCGAAGCGGCCTTCCTGACCGGCCTTGTCGCGTTTGCCGCCGCGCATATCGCCTATATCTGGGTCTTTGCGGGACTGGCGCAGGGGGCTGTGCCGCTTGTGCCCGCCGCGATGCTGCTTATCTATGCGGCAAGTAGCGAGGTTTGGCTTGCCCCGTTTACCGGCGCGCTGCGCTGGCCGGTGCGGGGCTACGTGGTACTGATCACCGGCATGGGTCTGACGGCGCTGATGCTGCCTGTGGGCTATGGGATCGTGACTTTGGGGGCGGGATTGTTCATCGCCTCGGATACCCTGCTTGCGGTGCAGATGTTCCGCATGTCCCCCGATCACCCGCGCCAGCGGGCGGTTTCGGTGGCGCTCTGGGCGCTTTATATTGCGGCGCAGGGGCTGATCCTTTGGGGCTTTACCGGCTGACAGGGGGCAAGCCTTTCAAATCCTCATGATCCGCAGTAAAGCGGAAGGCGGTTGACCGGTTTTCGGCAGTCACATCAACCCAGCGGAGGACGCATGGCGTTTTTCAAGAAACTCAAGGATCGGTTGTTCAAATCCTCGTCCAAGATCGAGGATGGTCTGGATGCGATTGTCGAGGAGGGCGGCGAGGAGGAGCTTGTCGAGTCCCCCGAGGAGACACCCGCGCCGGAGCCTGAGCCGACGCCGGAACCTGAACCTGAGCCCGAACCCGAGCCGGAGCCCGAACCCGAACCGGCCCCCGAGCCGGAACCAACGCCAGAACCGGAGCCTGAGCCTGAACCGGAGCCTGAGCCGGAACCCGAGCCTGTGCCGGTGCCCATGCCGGAGCCGTCGCCCGAGCCCGCCCCGCAAGAGGTTCCTCCCGCGCCCAGCGAAGTGCCGCCTTCGGCCCCGCCGGAAATGCCCGGTGAGATGCCGCAGGAAACCCCGGTGCGCCCCGACCCCGCGCCGTCGCCCACGCCAATTGAAATTCCAACCAATGAACCCCGTGCCGAAGCCCCGCAAAAGCCCGGCTTTCTGGGCCGTCTTCTGGGCCGCGGAGAGGGGAAGAAAACCGTCACCCGCCGGGTTTTGGACGACGATATGCTGGAGCAGCTCGAAGAGTTGCTGATCACCGCCGACATGGGGGTGGATACCGCCCTGCGCGTCACTGCCAACATGGCCGAGGGGCGCATGGGCAAGAAGCTGTCGACGCTGGAGATCAAGGAACTTCTGGCGCAGGAAATCGCCCGCATCATGGACCCCGTGGCGCGGCCCATGCCGATCTATCCCAAGACCCCGCAGGTGGTTCTGGTGGTGGGCGTCAATGGGTCGGGCAAAACCACGACCATCGGCAAGCTGGCCAGCCAGTTCAAGGCGGCGGGCAAGTCGGTGGTGATTGCCGCCGGTGATACCTTCCGGGCTGCCGCCGTCGAGCAGCTTCAGGTCTGGGGCGACCGCGCCGGGGTGCCGGTTCTGACCGCACCCGAAGGGTCGGACCCTGCCAGCCTTGCCTATGACGCCATGGAAAAAGCGCAGGCCGAGGGCGCGGACCTGTTGATGATCGACACTGCGGGCCGTTTGCAGAACCGTCAGGACCTGATGGAGGAACTGGCCAAGATCGTGCGCGTCATCCGCAAGAAGGACGAAAGCGCGCCGCACAACACCCTTCTGGTGCTGGATGCCACCACCGGGCAGAACGCTTTGTCACAGGTGGAAACCTTCCAGAAGCTGTCGGATGTTTCGGGGCTGGTGATGACCAAGCTGGACGGTACCGCGCGGGGGGGTGTTCTGGTGGCCTTGGCCGACAAGTTCGGTCTGCCGATTCATGCGATTGGCGTGGGCGAGCAGATTGACGATCTGGCGCCCTTCGACCCCGAGGAATTCGCCGCCGCCCTGACCGGGTTGGAGGCGTGAGGGCGGGGGCCCTAATGCGTGCCCATCCATGTCTCCAGCAGGCGCACGAGATAAAGAACCACCAGCACGATCGCCGTGGCCATTGCGGCCAGCGGCATTTGGCCCGCCCCGCAGGCCAGCCCGATCGCGCCCGCCAACCACATGGAGGCCCCGGTGGTGATGTTGTGAACCTGACCGCGCGAGGTAAAGATGATCCCCGCCGCCAGAAAGGCCACGCCCGCCGTCACCGCCTCGATCAGGCGCAGGGGGTCGACGCGCAGCGAATCTTCGGCCCCGAAAGGCAGGGCGGCCAGTTGCTGACTGATCAGAATGAACAGGCAGGCGGCCATGGAGACCAGCATGTGGGTGCGCAGGCCCGCCGGTTTGTGGCGGTGTTCGCGCTCGGCCCCGATGCAAGCGCCCAGAACCAGGGCCGCGGTCAGGCGGGTGCCCGCGATCAGGGGCGAGACGGCGGAAAAGGTGCCCGAAAGCTCGTTGGCGATGGTGTCGAAGGCGTAGTCGTACATGGGGGTGCCTTTGTCTAGCTCGGGCAAGCCTAGCACGCCTCGGCCGCAAAGCGCGAGGGGCAGGGGATGAGTGATTGGCTGATCTCGCTGGAAGGCACTGAGGCGGGGCACAGGCTTGCCTTGGCCTTGGCCCTTATGGCGGCGCTTTTGCACGCGGCTTTTGGCGCGATGCAGAAGGGGCGGTACGACCCTTGGCTGATGCGTGGGGCAATCGACGGGGCCTATGGGCTGATGGCGGCGCCGCTGGCGCTGTTCGTGGTGCCATGGCCCGGGGCGCATATGTGGCCGATCTTCGCGGGCGTCTTCGTGATCCATCTGGCCTACAAGGTACTGCAGGCCATGGCCTATACGCGCGGGGCCTATACGGTGGTCTACCCGGTGGTGCGGGGAACCGGGCCGCTGTTTACGGTGATCGGGGCGTACCTGTTGTTCGGAGAAAGCTTCACGCCGCTGCAATGGCTGGGTGTCGGGGTGCTTCTGGCCGGGATCTATGGGCTGGCGGCCTATAACCTGCGGTTCTATCCGATTGACCGGGAAACCCTGCCTGCCGCGCTTGGCCTGGCGGTGCTGACCGGGCTGTTCGTGGCGCTATACACCACCTATGACGCCTATGGTATTCGCGCGGCGGCGGACCCATTCACCTTCTTGGCGTGGTTTTTCTTTGTCGACGGGCTGATCATGCCTGTGGTGGCCTGTTCGCGGTGGCGCAACATGCCCACGCCGCCCGCCCTTTCGCCGCTGATTTTGCGCGGGGTGATTGGCGGGTTGGTGGCGTTCGGCTCTTTCGGGGCGGTGATGCTGGCCACGCGGCTGGACAAGGTGGGCGAGGCCGCCGTTTTGCGCGAAACCTCGACCGTGTTCGCGGCGCTGATCGGCTGGCTGGTGCTGAAGGAAACCGTCGGGCCGCGACGGATTGCATTGATGGCATTGATCGCGGCGGGCGCTGTGATAGTTGAGATGGGCGGATGACAGGCGAGGACCCGATGAGCGAGCAGAAAACACACCCGATGATCAAACCGGCGCTGGAGTTCGGCCCGATCCTGGCCTTCTTCGTGGCTTACCTGTGGCTCAAGGATGAGGTCTTTACCATCGGCGGGCAGGACTATGACGGGTTCATCGTGGTGACCGCCGGGTTCATTCCCGTTTTCCTTCTGGCCATGGGCGCGCTTTGGTGGCTTACGGGGCACCTGTCGAAGATGCAGGTGGTCACGGCGGTTCTGATCGTGGTCTTTGGCGGGATGAGCGTGTGGTTCAACGACCCCCGGTTTTTCAAGATGAAGCCGACGATCATCTACCTGCTGTTCGGCGGGGTTCTGGGCTTTGGCCTGATGCAGGGGAAATCCTACATGCAATCGCTGATGGATGGGGTCATGCCGCTGAGCGATGAAGGCTGGCTGATCCTGACCAAGAGAATCTGCTTTTTCTTCCTTGGGCTTGCAGTGCTGAACGAGCTTGTCTGGCGCACCATGAGCGAGGAGACTTGGGTCTATTTCAAGACCTTCGGCCTGACGGCGGCGATTTTCCTGTTCTTCATGACGCAAGGCGCCCTGTTCCGGCAGTATGGCACCGAGGACGACGAGGGCGAGGAATGATCGCCAACCTCATGATGTATGCCCGGCCCGAAACCGAAGCGGCCACCGCGCGGCTTTGGGCTCTGATCCGGGCGGCCTTGGCCGAACGCGGGGTCGAAGCCCCCGAGGTGTTGGCGCAGGACGCGGGGGAGTTCGAGGTCTGGACCGCCCCCGACCTGCTGCTCAGCCAGACCTGCGGCATGCCTTATCGCTTGTGGCTGCATGACCGTGTGGCACTTGTCGGGACGCCGGATTATGGGCTGGATGGCTGCGCGCCGGGGCATTACCGCAGCGCCGTGGTGGTGCGCGCCGATGATCCTCGGGACGACCTGACCGCGTATCGCGAGGCGACGTTTGCCTATAACCAGAGCTTCTCGCACTCGGGCTATGCGGCGCCCTATGCGCTGTGCGCCGAACATGGATTCTGGTTCGAGAACCGGGTGCAGACCCATGGCCACCGCCTGTCGGCGCGGGCCGTGGCCGAGGGGCAGGCCGACATCGCCGCCCTCGATGGGGTGACGTGGCGCCTGATGCAGGATCATGGCGAGCTGTCCGGCCGCCTGCGCGTGCTGTGCTGGACCGGGGAAAGCCCGGGCCTGCCGCTGATCACCGCCGGGCAACAGGACGCCGGGGCCATCCGGGCGGCGGTGAAACAGGCGATAGACGCCTTGGAGGAAACGGACCGCGCGGCCTTGGGCCTGCGCGGCCTGGTGGATATTCCCAAGGCGGCCTATCTGTCGGTGCCCAATCCGCCGCAAAGCGCGGGTGCGCGGCCAAGGCCGTTTTGAGCAAAGCTGTTTAAAGGAGTGGCTTCGCCACGCCGGTTTGAGCGCGCTGACGCGCGCCGATTGGGGGCGCTGCCCCTCCGTTGAAAATCTGGGATTTTCAACGTTTCCCCGGAGTATTTTGGGAAAGATGAAAAGCGGTCAGAGTGGCGTTTGGGGGCGGGCGGTTGCGCCGCTAGGAACTGTCCAACCCGCAGGCCAGATGCGTGACCAGCGCGGATCGCAGCCCTTGGGCAGGGCCGCGCGCAACTGCACCAGTGGCAGGTCGTCGGGCCGCCGTAGCAGCGCGCGGTAGAGGGGAAAGACCCCGTGCCGGATATAGGACGACCAATGGCAGATGCGCCCGCCCGGCGGGGCGATCCCGAATCCCGCGCTGCGCAGGACGCGCAGGGTTTCGGGGTGGTCCAGTTGCAGGGTCAGGGTATTGCGGGACAGCGGCATGCCATGGGCCAGCGTCCAGTCACCGCGTTTCGGCGGGGCGACCAGACGCTCCAGCAGGAAATCGAACAGGTCGTTTTCGCGGCTGGTGACATTGATGATCTCGGCGTTGGTCCCGGCGGGGCTTTGCAAGGCACTGCGGGCGGTTTCGCCATAATCCGCCCCCGACAACAGGATCACCCGGCCAACCCGCTGCGCGCCGACATGGGGCAGGGCGGTCAGCGCCACCCGCGCGCCCAGAGAATGCGCCAGAAGGTGCACGGGGCGCCCCGGGGCGATCTGTCCGATCATGTCGATCAAGGTGGCGAGGGCGCGCCCGGCCTTTGCGGCGCGGTCATAGGCGCCCCAGATCGTGCCGCGCGCAGGCCAGCCGAATGCGATGGCCAGCCCTTCATCCCGCGACAGCCCATCGAACCCGAGGCCGCGCGGCCAACTTACGGCCTTGGCGCAGTCGCGGCGCGGCGAGAGCGACAGGATATGCCGGTGCGGGCAGGTTTCGTGGTGTTGCGGATCGAACTTGTACCCGTGAATCATGATGACGATGGGGCCGCCGCGGTTCAGCCCTTGCCGCAAGGCCGGGATCAAATCCCGGGGCGTTCCGTGAAGTCCTGGCCCATCCGGCCCGGCGTTGATCTGCAAAACTGGCATGGTTCCACCCATCCACCGCAAGATGTTGTGGTTAGCGGATAGTCAAACCCTACGACAGTTGCTTGAAGGCTTTGTTAAAGCTGCGTGACGGTGTTGACGGGTCACACCGCAGGCGCTAATGCGATTCCCGTGGCGATTTGTGACCGGATTGCGGGCCACGTTAAACATTCCGCTAAAGAGGCGAAGCATGAGGCAACCCCTTTCGCTTGGCCGCGAACGGGGTTTTTTCATGGGCGGGCGAGGCCCTGCTGGAGGACGATATGAGCGACAGTTGGAACAAGCGCACCAAGCTGGTGCATGGTGGAACGAAACGCAGCCAATGGGGCGAGGTAAGCGAGGCGATCTTCCTCACCCAGGGTTTCGTTTACGATAGCGCCGAAGCCGCGGCGGCGCGGTTCGAATCCGCAGGCCCGGATGAATATATCTATGCGCGTTACGGCAACCCGACGGTGGCGATGTTCGAAGAACGCATCGCGGGGCTTGAGGGCGCCGAGGATGCCTTTGCCACCGCCTCGGGGATGGCCGCAGTCTCTGGCGCGTTGATCTCGATGCTGAAGGCGGGCGATCACGTGGTCGCGGCGCGGGCGCTGTTCGGATCGTGCCTTTACGTGTTGGAAGAGGTGCTCACCCGTTACGGCGTCAAGGTTTCCTTCGTCGATGGCACCGATCTGGAGCAATGGCGCGCGGCCATCCGCGACGACACCCAACTGGTGTTTTTCGAGACCATCGCCAACCCGACGCTGAATGTGGTGAACCTGCCCGAGGTGGCCAAACTGGCCCATGCCAAGGGGGCGAGGGTCGTGGTCGATAATGTCTTTGCCACGCCGGTCTTTTCGCGGGCGATCGAGCAGGGCGCGGATGTGGTGGTTTATTCGGCCACCAAGCATATCGACGGGCAGGGGCGCGCCCTTGGCGGGGTGATCCTCGGGAGCACGGATTACATCCGCAAGACGGTGGAACCCTACATGAAGCACACCGGCGGATCGATGTCGCCGTTTACCGCTTGGGTGATGCTCAAGGGCTTGGAAACAATGGACCTTCGGGTGCGCGCGCAGGCGGCGACGGCGACCGCTTTGGCCGAGGCCTTGCAGGGCCATGAGAAACTGGCCCGAGTGCTGTACCCGGGTCACGAAAGCCACGCGCAATATGACCTTGCGCAAGAGATCATGGGCGCGGGCGGCACGGTTGTCTCGCTTGATCTGGCGGGCGGGCAGGAGGCGGCGTTCCGCTTTCTTAATGCGCTTGAGATCGTGGTGATTTCCAACAACCTGGGCGATGCGAAATCCATCGCCACGCACCCGGCCACCACGACGCACCAGCGCCTGCCCGACGATCAGAAGCAGGCGCTTGGCATTACGCCCGGGCTGATCCGGCTGAGCCTAGGGATCGAGGATACCCAAGACCTGATTGCGGATGTTCTGGCGGCTTTGGAGGCGGCGTGAGGCTTTCGGCCCCGAATCGACGCTAAGCCCTTGAGTTAACGCCAAAAGCCTTGATCTGCACCGCGTCGGTAAAACGTCGGTATCGCGTCGGTGCGTTTGACCGACGCGCGGCGGATTAACAGGCCGCGCGGTAAGAAACGTACGAAACGTACGTGTGTTTTGTATGGTTTGCCGAGAATGGCAGGGGGTCAACCCGGCGCGGACATACTATGAGGTAATCAGGGTGATACAAGCTTACGTTCAAAGTGGTTGCCTGGGTTGGCTGTTTTGCGGGACCGAGCGGGCTTCTGCGGCTGCGCGGAAATCAAGGCGCGTAGCACCGCCGCGCATGGCACGAAGGCCTGCTTGTTGGGAAACGTGCCAAACTTTGCAACCTCCGCGCCCTTCGCATTGCCGTCAATTCTCAAACGCGCAGGATTGATCAACAATGCGGGCCGAGGCAGCGGCTTGGGCTTGGCTTGCCCTTACCCTCCCCGTGGATCGAGCAGCTTCGAGAATATCCGCGCGCGGGTGATCTGGCCCAGCACCTTTTCGCCCTCGATCACGCCGACCGGCGCTTCGGAGCCTTGGGCGGCCTCCATGACCTCGCGGATGGTGGCCTCGGGGCCGACGCTGGCCTTTGGGGTGCCCTGTGCGGGTTCCATCACGTCGCGCGCGCAAAGCACGCCCAGCGGGTTCATGTGGGCCACGAAATCGGCCACGTAGTCGGTGGCGGGGTTGGTGAAAATCTCTTGCGGGGTGCCGCATTGCACGATGCGCCCGCCTTCCATGATGGCGATTCGGTTGCCGATCTTGAAGGCCTCGTCCAGATCGTGACTGACGAAGATGATCGTACGGTTGAGCTTGGCCTGAAGGTCGAGCAATTCATCCTGAAGATGCGTGCGAATAAGCGGGTCGAGCGCGCTGAAGGGTTCGTCCATCAAAAGGATCGGCGCCTCGGTGGCGAAGGCGCGGGCCAGGCCCACGCGCTGTTGCATGCCGCCCGAGAGTTCGCCCACCTTGCGGTCGGCCCAGTCCGACAGGCCCACAAGGTCAAGCTGCGCCTGCGCGCGGGCGCTGCGTTCGGATTTCGAAAGCCCCGCCAGTTCCAGCCCCAGCCAGACGTTTTCGCGGACCGTGCGCCATGGCAGCAGGCCGAATTGCTGGAAGACCATGGCGATCTGCGTCTGGCGCATGTGGCGCAGGGTTTGCGCGTCGGCATGAGTGATGTCCACCATGCTGTTGCCGTCGCTCACCTGCACATTGCCGCGCACCACGGGGTTGAGACCGTTCACTGCCCGCAACAGCGTGGATTTGCCCGAACCCGACAGGCCCATGAGAACGACGATCTCGCCTTCCTCGACCTCGGTCGAGCAGTCGTGCACGCCAAGCACCTGTCCGGTCTTGGTTTGAATGTCGGGGCGTTCCATTCCCTGATCCATCAGGGGCAGGGCGGTTTCCGGGGCGTCGCCAAAGACGATGGAGACCTTGTCGAATGTAACGGCTGTGCTCATCCCTTGCGCTCCATCCGCAGCATGCGGTCCAGAAGGATGGCGACCACCACGATGACGAAGCCCGATTCGAACCCCAGCGAGGTATTGACCGAGTTGAGCGCGCGCACGACGGGTACGCCAAGGCCATCGGCCCCCACCAGCGCCGCGATCACCACCATCGACAGCGACAGCATGATCGTCTGGTTCAGACCCGCCATGATCTGCGGCAGGGCATAGGGCAGCTCCACCTTCCAAAGCGCTTGGCGCGGGGTTGCGCCAAAGGCTTGCGCCGCTTCCATCAGGGCCGTGGGGGTCGAGGAAATGCCAAGGTGCGTCAGGCGAATGGGGGCGGGGACCACGAAAATCACCGTGGCGATCAGCCCCGGCACCATGCCGATGCCGAAAAAGACGATCGCCGGGATAAGGTAGACGAAGGCGGGCAGGGTTTGCATCAGGTCCAGCACCGGGCGCATGGCGGCATAAAGCCGGGGCCGGTGGGCGGCAGCGATGCCGATTGGCACGCCCACGCCCATGCAGACCACGCAGGCCGACAAAACCAGCGTCAGGCTTTCGGTGGTTTCCTCCCAATAGCCTTGGTTGACGATGAAGAGAAAGCCGAGGATGACCCCGGCGGCCAGTTGCCAGCGGCGTTGCAGGGCATAGGTGAGACCGGCGAAAACCGCGATCACGATCAGGGGGTGGGGGGATTGCAACACCCAGAGGATACCCTCGATCAGCGCCTCCAGCGCGATCGACATGGCATCGAACACCACAAAGAAATTGTCCTGAAGCCAGTCGAACACCCCGGCGGCCCAATCGCCCACGGGGATCTTGTTATCGGTGAGCCAGTTCATCTGATCGCTTTCTACCATCCCTTGTCAGCCCCCGGAGAATGGCATCGCCGGGGGCTTTGTTGTATTGGCAAGCGGCCCGGAGGCCGCCTGCGGCGTCTTACTTCATGGATGCTTTCACGGCGTCCATCGCGTCGCCGCCGTCCTTGCTGGTCACGCCTTCAAGCCACGGGCCGAGCACCTCGGGGTTGGCCTTGAGCCATGCGGCGGCCGCATCGGCGGGGTCTTCCCCGTCATTGAGGATCGCGCCCATGATCTCGTTCTCCATGGCCAGCGAGAATTCGAGATTTTGCAGAAGTTTGCCGACGTTCGGGCATTCCTCGACATAGCCTGCGGAGGTGTTGGTATAGACCGTGGCACCGCCAAGATTGGGGCCGAACCAGTCATCGCCACCTGTCAGGTAGGTCATGTCGAAATTGGCGTTCATCGGGTGCGGCTCCCAGCCGAGGAAGATGATCGGCTCATCGCGGCGGGTGGCGCGCTCGACCTGTGCCAGCATCCCCTGTTCCGAGCTTTCCTTGACCTCGAAGCCCTCAAGGCCAAAGGCATCGTCGGCAATCATGTCCATGATCAGGCGGTTGCCGTCATTGCCCGGCTCGATGCCATAGATGGTGGCATCAAGCGCCTCGGCGTGGTCGGCGATTTTTGAGAAATCGTCGATGCCAAGTGCCGCGCCTGCGGAATTGGTGGCCAGCGTGTATTTCGCCCCTTCAAGGTTGGCGCGCACGGTATCGACGGTGCCCGCCTCGCGGTAGGGGGCGATATCGCCCTCCATGGTGGGCATCCAGTTGCCCAGGAACACGTCGATGTCACCAGCCGCCAACGAGGTATAGGTCACCGGCACCGATAGCACCTTGATCTCGGTGTCATAGCCAAGCGCCTGCAACACGGTGGTCGTGGCGGCGGTGGTGGCGGTGATATCGGTCCAGCCCACGTCCGAGAAGGTGACGGTGCCGCAATCGGCCCATGCGGGGGCCGTGGTGGCGGCCAGCGTGGCGGCGACGGTCAGGGTTGTCTTGAGGGTCATGATCGGGTCTCTCCCTATTTTTCTTGGTTCAGTTCTGCCCAAATGGCAGCGCCGGCGCGATGGTCCGCGCCGACGCCTGTCTTGTCAAACGGCTTTTAGGCCGATGCGCCTGCGATCAGGCCATCCACCAGCGTTCCATCCAGCGTTCGCCGTCCATTTCCCAGTTCGAGGCCATCTCGCCATGAACGACCTTGTCGGACTTGGCCGAAACGTAATTGGCGAACATCGGGATGACGACACCGCCCTGGTTGGCGACGAGGTCCTGCATTTCCCAGTACATCTCGCGGCGCTTGTCCTCGTTCAGTTCGGCACGTGCCTTGACCAGCAGGTCTTCGAAACGGTCGTTGCACCAGAAGCTGTCGTTCCACGCGGCCCCGCATTTGTAGGCGGTGGCGAACATCTGGTCCTCGACGGGGCGACCGCCCCAGTAGACCGCGGTAAAGGCCTTTTTCATCCAGATGTCTGACCAATAGCCATCTTTCGGCTCGCGGACGACATTCATGTTTATGCCCGCCTCCTTGGCCGAAGCCTGGTACAGGACGGCCGCATCGACCGCGCCCGAGAAGGCCGCATCCGAGGAGTGCAGCGTCACGTCGATGCTGTCCAGACCGGCCTGCTTGAGGAAATACTTGGCCTTGTCGGGGTCATAGGTCTTCTGCTCCAGCTCGGTATTGAAGAAACGCTGCCCTTGACCAATCGGATGGTCATTGCCGACCGAGCCATAGCCGAACAGGATCTTGTCGACCAGTTCCTGACGGTTGACGCCGTATTTCAGGGCTTGGCGAATATTGTTGTCGGTGTAGGGGTCCTTGTTGGTCGACATGGCAAAGGTGTAGTGCTGTGTCCCGGCAACCGATTCCACCTCGATGCCCGCGTTGCGGCCCAGTAGGCCCGCGGCCTTGAGGTCAACCCGGTCGATGGCGTGCACGTCACCCGAGACAAGCGCCGTGGTGCGGGCGTTCTGATCGACGATCGCAAGCAATTCACAGCTGTCGACCCACGCCACGTCATCGCGCCAGTGGTTCGGGTTGCGTTCGAAGGCCGATGAAACGCCGGGTTTGAAATCTTTCAGGACATAGCTGCCGCAGCCATCCCCCGATTTCCAGTCAATGCTCTCGCCCTCGGCCTTGCAGACGACAAGGTGATAGTCGGACAGGATGAAGGGGAAGTCGGCGTTGCCGCCCGAGAGGGTGAAAACGACCGTGTCGTCGCCTTCGGTCGTGATCTCCTGAATCGGTTCCACGATCGGGCCAGCGGCCGAGGTCGAGTCTTCGCCGCGGTGGTGGTTGATCGAGGCGACCACGTCTTCCACGGTCATCGGCTTGCCCGAGTGGAACGTCACGCCCTTGCGAATCTTGAAGCGCCAGACGCTGGCGTCATCCGAGGCTTCCCAGCTTTCGGCCAGTTCCGGCACGAGGCTGCCATCGGTGGCCACCTCGGTCAGCCGGCCATGCACCGCAAAGCCAAGCGCCAACATGTAGCCGTTTTCCCACTGGCCGGGGTCCAGCGTGTCGGTGGTCTGGCCGTGGCCCTTGGCAACCCGCAAGTGCCCGCCGCGCTTGGGTGTCTGGGCCATGGCGCCGCCCAGGGGCAGGGTGGCCGCTACCGCACCTGCCGCCGTGGTCTTGAGAAATCCGCGACGATCCAGAAGTCCGCCTTTGATTAGTGACATGTTCTATTCTCCCTGTGTCATGTTCGGTTTCGCCCAAGGCCCGCGCGGGGCAGGGCGTTGTCAACCTGTCGCACCCACATGTCGTGGAAGCGACACCGTTGTTACATTTCCGACGTTATTATGACGCGCGCATGAAGCGCAACGTGATAGTTCAGATTGTTTTTCCTTCGAAAGTTCAGTCCTGTTTTTTATTGATTGACGAGTCAATTAAACGCATTTACCCACGTCTTGCAAGTACGTAGGACGCCACGATGCCAAAGCTTGGGATGGAACCGATACGCCGTTCGGCGCTGCTGGAGGCCACGATTCACGAGATTGGGGTGCGCGGCACGCTGGATGTGACCGTCAGCCAGATCGCCAAGCGGGCGGGGATGTCCTCGGCGCTCGCGCATCACTATTTCGGCTCGAAAGAACAGATTTTCGCCGCCGCCATGCGCCATATCCTCGGCCTCTACGGCGCCGAGGTGCGCGGCGCGCTCAGCATGGCGAAATCCCCGCGTGATCGGGTCGAGGCGGTGATCCGCGCCAGTTTCACCCCCGCGCAATTCCGCCCCGAGATGGTTTCGGCATGGCTGAATTTCTACGTGCAGGCGCAACGCTCCGAGGCATCCCGGCGCTTGCTGCATATCTACCAGCGGCGGTTGCGGTCGAACCTGCACCATGCCTTTCGCCAAATCGCCCCCGCCCGCGCCCGGACCCTCACGCGCGGCACGGCGGCGATGATCGACGGGCTTTATATCCGGCAGGCACTGGGCGAGGGCGGCATCGCCCCCGAGGCCGCTATCGACGTTCTTCTTCACTATCTCGACACCTCATTGGCACAGGACAGCACAGCATGACAAAGCGCCCCAATATCCTCATCTTCATGGTGGATCAGCTCAACGGCACCTTGTTCCCCGATGGACCAGCGGAGTGGCTGCACGCGCCCTACCTCAAGGCGCTGGCCGAACGCTCCACGCGGTTCCGCAACGCCTATACCGCCTCGCCGCTCTGCGCCCCGGGGCGGGCAAGCTTCATGTCCGGCCTGCTGCCCTCGCGCAGCCGCGTTTACGACAACGCCGCCGAATTCTGCGCCGACATCCCCACCTATGCCCACCACCTGCGCCGCGCGGGCTACCAGACCTGCCTCTCGGGCAAGATGCATTTCGTCGGCCCCGACCAGCTGCACGGATTCGAGGAACGCCTGACAACCGATATCTACCCCGCCGATTTCGGCTGGACCCCCGATTACCGCAAACCCGGTGAGCGGATCGACTGGTGGTATCACAACATGGGCTCGGTCACCGGCGCGGGCGTGGCCGAAATATCCAACCAGATGGAATACGACGACGAGGTCGCCTATAACGCCACCCGCAAAGTCTATGACCTGGGCCGCGGCCATGACGACCGCCCGTGGTGCCTGACGGTCAGTTTCACCCACCCGCATGACCCTTACGTCGCGCGCCGCAAATACTGGGACCTCTACGAGGATTGCGAGCACCTTCTGCCCGAGGTTCCGGCGATGGAGTACGAGGATCACGACCCCCATTCCAAGCGCATCTTCGACGCCAACGACTGGCGGTCGTTCGACATCACCGAGGATAATATCCGCCGCTCCCGCCGCGCCTATTTCGCCAATATTTCCTACCTTGACGACAAGATCGGCGAGGTGATGGAGGCCCTGCGCGGCACGAGACAGGAAGAGGATACGATCATCCTCTTCGTCTCGGATCACGGCGACATGCTGGGCGAGCGGGGCCTGTGGTTCAAGATGTCCTTCTACGAGGGTTCGGCCCGCGTGCCCCTGATGATTTCCTCGCCCACGATGGAGCCGGGGCTGGTGACCGAGCCGGTCAGCAACGTCGACGTCTGCCCGACGCTCTGTGATCTGGCCGGTGTCTCGATGGAGGAGGTCGCACCGTGGACCGAAGGCCAAAGCCTCGTGCCGCAGGGGCAGGGCACCACCCGCGACGCCCCCGTGGCCATGGAATACGCTGCCGAGGCGTCTTATGCGCCGCTCGTCTGCTTGCGGGAAGGTCAGTGGAAATTCACCCGCTGCGCGCTCGACCCCGATCAACTTTTCGATCTCGACGCCGACCCTCAGGAATTGACCAACCTTGCCGATGACCCGGCCCATGCCGAGACCCTCAAGCATTTCAGCGACATGGCCGATGCCCGCTGGTCGCTGGATCAGTTCGACGCGCAGGTCCGCGAAAGTCAGGCCCGCCGCTGGGTCGTCTACGAGGCGCTGCGGCAGGGCGGCTATTATCCGTGGGATTACCAACCGCTGCAAAAGGCCTCGGAACGCTACATGCGCAACCATATGGACCTCAACGATGTGGAAGAAAACCAACGCTTCCCGCGTGGTGAATAACCCCTTCATCTTTCCCCAAATACTCCCGCCGGAGGCGACATGACCTATCCAACCCAACCCGAGGCCAGCCATTTCGTGAATGGCCAGTACATGGAAGATGACACCGGCACGCCGCTGCCGGTGATCTACCCGGCGACGGGCGAGAAAATCGCGCAACTGCACGAGGCCACACCCAAGGTGCTGGACGCCGCGATCAGCGCCGCCGAGGCCGCGCAAAAGGAATGGGCCAAGCTCTCGGGGATGGAGCGGGGCCGTGTCCTGCGCCGGGCTGCCGACATCATGCGTGAACGCAACCATGACCTGTCGGTGCTGGAGACCATGGACACCGGCAAACCCTATCAGGAAACCAGCGTCGCCGATGCCACCAGCGGGGCGGATGCGCTTGAATATTTCGGCGGGCTGGCGGCGTCCTTGACGGGGGAGCATATCCCGCTTCCGGGCGGTGACTGGGCCTATACCATCCGCGAGCCCTTGGGCGTCTGCGCCGGGATCGGCGCGTGGAATTACCCCACGCAAATCGCCTGTTGGAAGGCCGCCCCGGCCTTGGCCTGTGGCAATGCCATGGTGTTCAAACCTTCGGAAACCACGCCGCTTTCCGCGCTCAAGGTCGCCGAGATTTTGATGGAGGCGGGCGCCCCGGCAGGCTTGTTCAACGTGGTCCAAGGCAAGGGCGGTGTCGGTGCGCCCCTCGTCACCGATCCGCGGATTGCCAAGGTCTCGCTCACCGGCTCTGTGCCCACGGGCCGCAAGGTTTATGCCGCCGCCGCCGAGGGGATGAAGCATGTCACCATGGAACTGGGCGGCAAATCCCCCATGGTGGTCTTTGACGACGCCAGCCTCGAAGATGCCATTTCGGGCGCGATCCTGGGCAATTTCTATTCCACGGGCCAAGTTTGTTCCAACGGCACGCGGGTTTTCGTGCATAAATCCATCAAGGAGGCGTTTCTGGCCCGCATGGCCGAGCGCCTGAAAGACGCGGTGATCGGCGACCCGCTGGACGAGGCCACAAGTTTCGGCCCGATGGTCAGCGAGGCTCAGCTTCAGATCGTGCTGGGCTTCATTGAGGCGGGCAAATCCGAGGGCGCGCGTCTGGTCACCGGCGGCAATCGCATCGACAAGCCGGGATGCTGGATCGAACCCACGGTGTTTGCCGATGTTACCGACGATATGACCATCGCCCGCGAAGAGATTTTCGGCCCGGTATTGAGTGTCTTGGATTTCGAGGACGAGGACGAGGTGATCGCGCGGGCCAACGCCACGCCCTATGGCCTGTCCGCCGGGGTCTATACCCGCGATCTGCAACGCGGTCACCGGGTGATCGGGCAGTTGCAGGCGGGCAGTTGCTTTATCAACTCCTACAACGACGCGCCGGTCGAGGTGCCCTTTGGCGGGGTCAAGGCCTCGGGCGTGGGGCGGGAGAACTCGAAAGAGGCGATCGCCCATTATTCACAGGTGAAATCCGTCTACGTCCGCATGGGCGAGACCGAGGCCCCCTTCTGACGCGTTAACTCCGGAGGAACGGGACAATGGAAGCCGATTACATCATCGTGGGCGCGGGCAGCGCGGGCTGCGCCATGGCCTATCGCCTGTCCGAGGCCGGGCACAGCGTGCTGGTTCTGGAACATGGCGGCACCGATGCCGGGCCGTTCATCCAGATGCCCGGTGCATTGAGCTATCCAATGAACATGCGCCGCTATGACTGGGGCTATCAAAGCGAGCCCGAGCCGCATTTGGGCGGGCGGCGTTTGGCCTGTCCGCGCGGCAAGGTCATCGGCGGCTCCAGCTCGATCAACGGGATGGCCTATGTGCGCGGCCATGCGCATGACTATGACCATTGGCGCGATAGCGGGGCCGAGGGCTGGGGCTATGCCGATGTGCTGCCCTATTTCAAGCGGCAGGAATGCTGGCATGACGGCGGCCATGGCGGTGATGCCTCGTGGCGCGGCACGGACGGGCCGTTGCATGTCACGCGCGGCCCGATGAAAAACCCGCTGACCCGTGCCTTTATCGAGGCAGGCGGGCAGGCGGGCTATCCCATCACCAAGGACTACAACGGCGAACAGCAAGAGGGCTTCGGCCCCTTCGACATGACCGTCCACAAAGGGCAACGCTGGTCGGCGGCCAATGCCTATCTCAAGCCCGCGCTGGCGCGTGAAAACTGCGATCTGCTGCGCTGTTACGTGCAGCGGGTGGTGATTGAAGAGGGCCGCGCCGTGGGCGTCGAGGCGCAGGTGAAAGGCCGCACCGAGGTCATCCGCGCGCGCGCCGAGGTGATCCTCGCGGCCTCCTCGATCAACTCGCCCAAGCTCTTGATGCTGTCGGGCATTGGTCCCGCCGCGCATCTTTCGGATCACGGCATCACCGTTCAGGCCGACCGCCCCGGCGTTGGCGCGAACCTGCAAGACCATCTTGAGGTCTACGTGCAAATGGCCGCCAGTCAGCCGGTGAGCCTGTATAAGTACTGGAACCTTTTCGGCAAGGCCTGGGTGGGGGCGCAATGGCTTTTCACCCGCAGCGGCCCGGGCGCCTCGAACCAGTTCGAATCCTGTGGCTTCATCCGCTCGGAGGCAGGCGTCGATTACCCCGACATCCAGTTCCACTTCCTGCCCATTGCCGTGCGCTATGACGGCAAGGCTGCCGCCGAAGGCCATGGCTTTCAGGCGCATGTCGGGCCGATGCGCAGCAAATCGCGCGGCTCGATCACCCTGCGCAGTTCTGACCCCGGCGACGATCCGGTGATCCGCTTCAACTACATGAGCGAAAAGAGCGACTGGCAGGAGTTCCGCAAATGCATCCGTCTCACGCGCGAGATCATCGCGCAGGCGGCCTTCAAACCCTACCTCAGCCACGAGATTCAACCCGGCGCCGATGTGCAGAGCGATGACGAGATCGACGATTTCATCCGCGAACATGCCGAAAGCGCCTATCACCCCTGCGGCACCTGCAAGATGGGCAGCAAGGATGACCCCATGGCCGTTGTCGACAGCCATGCGCGGGTGATCGGGGTGGAGGGCCTGCGCGTGGCCGACAGCTCGATCTTCCCGCGGATCACCAACGGCAACCTGAATGCGCCGTCGATCATGGTGGGCGAGAAAGCCAGCGACCACATCCTTGGCCGCGCCCCCTTGCCGCCCGAGAACGCGCAGCCTTGGGTGAACCCCGACTGGCAGGTGGCACAGCGCTAGGCGGCCCATCAGCTGTCGAGGCGCAAAAAGCGCGCTGGCGGGCGCCGAAATCGCCCGCCGTTTGATCCGTATCAAAGCCGCGATGCCCCGCAAATGACTAGCCTGCGTCGGACCAACGATAACCAAAGGAGTCGCGCGACATGTCCCACACCCCCCACGAACTGCACGAGGAATTCCCCGAGCTGGCCGACAAGATCACCGAGATGAAATCCTCGGACCCGCATTTCGCCAAGCTGGCCGAGGATTACCACGAGGTAAACCGTGCCGTGCACCGGGCCGAAACCAACGTTGAGCCGATGAGCCAGTTCGCCGAGGAAGACATGCGCAAGAAGCGCAGTGCGCTGAAGGATGAACTGTACCAGATGCTCAAGGCGTAAGGGCCGGAAGGACCTGTTGGAAAGGCGGCGCAATGCGTCGCCTTTTTGCTTTTAATATCAATGCAATATATAAGTTACTTGATGCGATCAATGAAGTTCCAGAATACCGGCAAGGTATCGCTGCGCCACAGGTCGGTGTGGCCTGCGCCGGGCACGTGGAGGAAACGTTTGTCGGCGCTCGGGGCGGCGTTGAACAGCGCGCGGCCCTGTGCGGGCGGGATCATCTTGTCGTTCTGCCCGTGGACCACCAAAAGCGGCATGGTCAGGTTTGCGGCCCATGCCATGCTGTCCCATTCCTGCGTCAGATGGTCGAGCAGCGGCTCAATCCCGGGGTAAAGCGCCGAGGCCACATCGCGGACCGAGGTAAAGGGCGCCTCAAGGATCACGCCGGCGGGCGCAAGGCCCTTTTCCGCGTCGGTCACGACCGATCCCAAAAGCTGCATCGCCACGCCGGTGCCAAGGCTTTCGCCATAGATCACCACGCGCGCATCGCGCGGCAGGTCGTGCCAGATGTCCCGGATCGCTTGTGAGATACCCTCCTGCGAAGGGCTGCCCGCACTTCCTGAGGAGCCGGGATAGGCTGGCGCGATCACGCCATAGCCGCGCGCCATGAACCGCGAAAACCGCCCCGTGCGATCCGCAAGATTCCCGGCGTTGCCGTGCAGGTAGAAGATGGTGGGATGGCCCGGATTCGCGGCGGCTTGCCATGTGATGAGGCCCGCGCGCTCCACCTCTTGCATGTTCGGCGCACCGGCGGTGGCGGGGGGCACGCGTGTTGCGTCAAAGGGATAGATGATCGCGCGTTCAATCGCCCCCAGAGACAGCCAAGCGCCCCCGGTCAATAGCCCGATGAGCAATGCCAATCGCCAGAGCATCGGTCAGCCAACGCGATAGGGCAGCACGTCGCGCTCATCCGGGGTGACCTGCAATTGCCGTTCCAGCGGCGGGACCGAGCGTTGATGGCAATCGGTGCGCTCGCAAATCCGGCAGGAGATGCCGATGGGCTCAAACGCGCGGGCATTGGTCAGGTCCAGATCGTCGGCATAGACCAAGGCGTCGGAATGTTTCACCTCGCAGCCAAGGGCGATGGCGAAACGGCGCACCGGCGCACCGAAACTGCCGCCCGGTTTGCTGACATCCCGTGCAAGGCTGATATAGCGCACGCCATCCGGCGTTTCGGCCAGTTGGCGCAGGAAGCGGCCGGGGGTTTCAAAGGCGCGGTGCACGTTCCACAGCGGGCAGGCCCCCCCGAAACGGGCGAATTGCAGGCGCGTGGCGCTGTGGCGCTTGGTGATGGTGCCCGCCTGATCGACCCGGACAAAGAAAAACGGCACGCCCTTGGCGCCGGGGCGTTGCAGGGTGCTTAGCCGGTGACAGACCTGTTCGATGGAGGCCCCGAACCGATTGGCAAGGATTTCCAGATCGTGGCGCGTTTCCTGTGCCGCCTCAAGGAACATGCCATAGGGCATGAGGGCCGCACCGGCAAAGTAATTGGCCAGCCCCATCTTGGCGATGGCGCGGGCGGCCTCGGATTGGAACCGCGCCAGATCGAGCGTGGCTTCGATCAGCTTGTCTTGCGTCAGCAGCGCCACCTGCAAAAGCATCTGGAAGGTGCGGGTTTCCGGCTCGGCCCGGGACGAAAGATAAAGCGTGCCACTGTCGCGGTCGAAGTGGCGCAGCTTTCCTGTGTCGGCAAGGCTGACGCTTATGCCCATGTCCGACAGGCGGTCTTGGGCGATGTCGCGCACGCCGCGTTGCGCGCCGGTGGGTTGGGCAAAGCGTTCGGCGGCATGGTCGACCGCGTCGATGTAGTTGTCGCAATAGTGGAAGAAATCGCGCACCTCGTCCCATGGGCTGGGCTGGGTGCGGGCATCTTCGCGGCCAAGGGCCTCGTCAAGGCTGGCCAGCCGCTCGTGGGTTTGCCGGTAGGTGCGGTGCAGCTCCAGAAAGGCGCGGGCAAGGGCCGGGGCGTTCGAGGCCGTCAGGCGCAGGTCCGACAGCGGCGGCGGATCATCGGCGAAAACCGGGTCGGCCAGCGCCTCGCGCATATCGCTGACCATGCGCTCGGCATCGCCGGTGGAAAGTTCGGTGACGTCGAATCCGAACTCCTGCGCGAGGGCCAAAACCACGGTGGTGCTGACGGGCCGGTTGTTGTTCTCCATCTGGTTGAGATAGGGCAGCGAAACGCCCAGCTTGCTGGCGAAATCCTTTTGCGTGAGTCCCAGCCTTTGCCGTGTCTCGCGCAGTTTGGCCCCGGCATAGAGTTTCTGGGTTGGCATGGTGGCGATCCCCCGCTTGGATGGTTTGCAGATTTGCCGTGTTGCAATGATGTTTTGCAAATTTGCGGATCAGGCGTAAAGGGGATTCTGGCGCGTTTCGTACGACTCGTACGAAAGGAGCGGACAGGGTGATGATTTTTGTACGAAAACAGGGGGTCAAACGTACGACTCGTACGTTTTATGCCATGGTCAGGCTGCGTTCCCGCCAGATGACCAGCCCGATGGCGGCAATCGCCCCGATCGCGGTGCACAGCATGATCCACAAAAGCGGGAAGGCCCCCGTTTCCGGCCCCAGCAGGGCCCCGGCCAGTGCCGAAAGGGCCGCGCCCCCGCCAATCATCATCGCCCCCGACAACCCGCTGGCCGTCCCGGCCAGGTGCGGGCGGACCGACAGGGCACCGGCGGTGGCGTTTGGGATCAGCATTCCATTGCCCAGCCCCATCATGGTCATCAGGCCGAAGAAGGTCAGAGGTGTGCCGAGGCCCGCGTAAAAAAGCAATAGATTCAATCCGATACCGCTTGCGTTGGCAAGGGTTCCCCAAAGCACCATGCGGTTGACACCGGCCCGGACCGAAAAGCGCCCCGAGATGAAATTGCCCGCGAAATAACCGATCGCAGGCGCGCCAAAATAGATACCCAGCGTCGCGGGGTCGAGGCCGAACACCCGGTCCCCGACGAAGGGTGCGCCGCCGAGATAGGCAAAGAACGCCCCCGAGGCGAGGGCGGCGGCCAGCGAATAGCCCCAGAACCGCGGCGAGGTCAGAAGCTCGGGGTAGTTGCGAAACTGCTGTGACAGGCTATGACCCGACTTCGGCGCCGTCTCCCCGAGATCGCGCCAAGTAAGCCAGAAAACAGCGGCGCCCAATATGAACAGAGCCCAGAAATTCGCTTTCCATCCAAAGGCTTGGTCCAAAACGCCGCCGATGGCCGGGCCGATCATCGGTACCACGGCCATGCCCATGGTGACATATCCGATCATGCTTGCGGCCTGGGCCTCGGGGACCATATCGCGCACCACCGCGCGGCTAAGGACCATGGCCACGACCACGGTGGCCTGGATCATGCGGAATGTCAGGAAAATCAGGATGTTGGGCGCGAAGATGCATCCCAGCGTGGCAATCAGGAAGATGCCCAGCCCCCCAAGGATCACCGGCCTGCGGCCCAGCTTGTCCGAGATCGGCCCCATGACGATCTGAAGGCCCGCGTTCACGGCGAGATAGAGCGCCACGGAGAGTTGGATCAACCGATACTCGGTTTCGAAATAGGCCGTCATCCCCGGCAGCGAGGGCAGGAAGATGTTCATCGCCAGGGCCGAGATTCCGGCCAGCAAAATCAGCGTCAGGATATGCGGCGGGGTGCTGCGATCCAGAAAACGTATGATGGGGCGATCACTCATAATCCAGCGTTAGGCCCGCCTATCCGTTTTGTCCATGCACAGGGGTCTGTGGCGAACTGCACAGATTCGTTCAATTTTGCAGTTATTCAGATATGCAGATACAGGTTTGCACCTCTTTGCAAATTTGCCGGAAATGTCTTTGTGCCAGACCTTGTTTTCCTTATGGTCCCTGCAAAATCGCAAGGGGACCGTCATGAAAGATATTCTTCAAGAACTCGAAGGGCGCCGCACCGAGGCCCGCTTGGGCGGTGGAGAGCGCCGGATCGAAGGCCAGCATTCCAAAGGCAAGTTAACGGCGCGTGAACGTATCGACCTGTTGCTGGACGAAGGCAGCTTTGAAGAGTTCGACATGTTCGTCGCGCATCGCTGCACCGATTTCGGGATGGAGGAGAACCGGCCCTACGGTGATGGCGTCGTGACCGGCTGGGGCACGATCAACGGTCGTCAGGTCTATGTTTTCAGCCAGGATTTCACGGTTCTGGGGGGCTCGGTTTCGGCCACCCATGCGATGAAAATCTGCAAGATCATGGATATGGCGATGCAGAACGGCGCGCCTGTCATCGGCATCAACGACTCGGGCGGCGCCCGTATTCAGGAAGGCGTGGACAGCCTTGCCGGTTACGGCGAGGTCTTTCAGCGCAACATCGAAGCCTCGGGCGTGGTGCCGCAGATCAGCGTGATCACCGGCCCTTGCGCGGGGGGCGCGGTCTATTCCCCGGCGATGACCGACTTTATCTTCATGGTGCGCGATAGCTCCTACATGTTCGTGACGGGCCCGGATGTGGTGAAAACCGTGACGAATGAACAGGTGACGGCGGAGGAGCTCGGCGGGGCCTCGACCCATACCAAGAAAAGTTCGGTCGCCGATGGCGCCTTCGAGAACGACGTGGAGGCCATGGCCGAGGTGCGCCGCCTTGTCGATTTCCTGCCGCTCAACAACAAGGAATCGGTGCCGGTGCGTCCGTTCTTTGATGACGTTGACCGCGCCGAGCCCAGCCTTGATACCATCGTGCCGGCCAATCCCAACATGCCCTATGACATGAAGGAGTTGATCACCAAGGTCGCGGACGAAGGCGATTTCTATGAAATTCAGGAGGATTTCGCCAAGAATATCGTCACCGGTTTCATCCGCCTTGAGGGCCGGACCGTGGGGGTCGTGGCCAACCAGCCGATGGTGCTGGCCGGATGTCTGGACATTGACAGCAGCCGCAAGGCGGCGCGCTTTGTGCGGTTCTGCGATTGCTATGAAATTCCGATCCTGACCTTTGTTGACGTGCCCGGCTTCCTGCCCGGGACGGGGCAGGAGCATGACGGCGTGATCAAGCACGGGGCGAAGTTGCTCTTTGCCTATGGCGAGGCGACCGTGCCGAAGGTGACGGTGATCACCCGCAAGGCCTATGGCGGGGCCTATGTGGTGATGTCGTCCAAGCATTTGCGTGGCGACATCAACTATGCCTGGCCCACCTCGGAGGTCGCCGTGATGGGCGCCAAGGGGGCGACCGAGATTCTGTATCGTTCGGAGCTGGGCGACGAGGAGAAAATCGCCAAGCGGACGCAGGATTACGAGGATCGCTTTGCCAATCCCTTTGTTGCCGCCGAGCGCGGGTTCATCGACGAGGTGATCCAGCCACGCAGCACCCGCAAGCGTGTCAGTCGCGCCTTTGCCGCACTGCGCAACAAGAAGCGCAAGATGCCCTGGAAAAAGCACGACAACATCCCGCTGTAAGAGGGGAGTGATCTGTGGTGCGTTTCAGGCTCTTATTCGCCGCCCTGACCCTCTGGGCCAGTGTTGCGGCGGCCCAGCAGGACGAGGCGAAGGAGGAGCGCCTTGTTCTGCCCTCGGGACTGACGGCGCAGTTGCAGGAGATGCTTTGGAACGAACCCGGAAACGGGCTTGTCTACCGCTTTCGCTTTGTCGCGCCTGATCTGACCGGGCAAGAGGATTTTGAGACCACGATGACCGATCTGGAATACCTTTGTAACAGCTACGCCGTGCCGCGGCTGTCGAATATCGGGCCGCAGCCGCGCCAGATTGTCATTTCAATTGCAGATCGTGAGTCGGAATTCGGTGTGATCAATCCTGATGTCACGCAGGTTTTCGAAGCCTACCGATTGGATCAGGGCGGCTGTATCTGGGAGATGTTTTGATGCAGCCACAAGATGTTGCGGAATGCCGTGAGAATACCTCAATGGTTGAGGCTTTGCGGCCACATACGCGGGCGTTTGCCTGCCTAAAGTATGCAATTGACCGCGAGTCGGATATGATGAAAAGTGGTTGCACCCAAGTAACCCATACCTCGCAAGTAGGGTCGGCGGGGCGATTTTCGCTGCGTTTGCCCGCGTTTACAGACAGGAGACAAATATGTCGAACAGCATCAAGAGCGTTTTGGCCATTGGTCTGGTTGCCTTCGTGGCGGCCTGCGCCCAACAGTCGGCCGAAGAAGAATTCGTCGTGGTTGAGCCCGAGCCCATCTCGACCGAGCCGACCTACACCGGCAAGTACAAGTAATCCACCTGTGGATTATGCAGGACGGGCCATAGCGCCCGTCCTGACAGCCACGCAGCGCCCTTGTTTTCCGGAGGGCGCGTCATGCTGAAGCATCGTGGGTTTCCCGGGCGCCTTCCCGGAACGGATTACCAGTTCACCATTCGCCGCGCCAACCCCAAGGGGGCCACGCCGATCACCCGGCGGGAGCGCTTTCGTGATCGCAAGGCCGCTGATCGTCGGGCCGATGCGGGGTTCGTGCAGGCGCTTTGGGAGCATTTCGGCGATGAGCCCTTCGAGCGCGGCAATCTGGATGCCGGGCGGCTGAGCTGGCTTTTCGGTCGCGAAGTGAAACCGGCCGAGGATCCTTTCGATCCGGCCAGTTACGACGCGTTGTTGATTCTCGATCTGCCCGTCGCGCGGGCGTCTTTTCCTGAAGCTTTCGAAGACGATGAGGGCTGGGAGTGAGAGGACTGAGGGTATATCCGGGCCAAAATGGCACCTTTTTGCCCATGGGGTGCACTTTTGCGCAAAATGCAGCCGAAATGGATTTTGATATGCCTGTCGGCTTGGCGGGGGACGAGGCCTCGGCCAATGTCGAAACCGTAGTGGTGGCCCCCCCCCAATGGGCCAAGACGCAAAGTCTGATCCGTTACCCTTCCCCTTGGAGGCGGTCCTGTGCAATTTGGCGCAGGCCGCCTCTTTTTTCTTGCGGGTCAAAGGCTTGCGGTGATGAGCGGAGGCTTGCGCATTCACCGTTATCTCGAAGCTGTGACTTGGATAACAGGGCGGCTTTGGGGTTGAGTGTGGCGACGATACCGTCCCATTCATCGAAAGGCACAGACCAATGCAATCACATGTTCTCAAGGGTATGGCCCTCAGTAGCATTCTGGGCCTCGCGGCCTGCGGCGACTCGGTTCCCGAGCAGGCGCTTTTCGGCGCGGGCGCGGGCGTGGGCACCGCTGCGGTGCTGGACGGCAGCCTTGCCGCCGGTGCGGTTGTCGGGGCTGCGGGCAACGTGGCCTACTGCCAAGCCTACCCGGACCGTTGTAACTGAATTCACATCGCGCCGTCGCCCGGCGTGCAAGTCAAGCTATCGGACCATCGGCGCCGCCCGCGCCGGTGGTTTTTTCATGTCATGCCGGCGCGCGCATGCGCCAGGCCAAGAACCGAAAGAGGGGACGTAGTATGTTCAAGAAGATCCTGATCGCCAACCGTGGCGAGATTGCCTGCCGGGTGATCAAGACCGCCCGTAAGATGGGTATTCAGACCGTGGCCATTTATTCGGACGCCGATGCGCAGGCCCTGCATGTGCAGATGGCCGATGAGGCCGTGCATATCGGTCCACCGCCCGCCAATGAATCCTATATCGTAATCGACAAGGTGATGGAGGCCATTCGCCAGACGGGCGCCGAAGCGGTGCATCCCGGCTATGGCTTCTTGTCGGAAAATCCCAAATTCGCCGAGGCGCTCGAAGCCGAGGGCGTCGCCTTTATCGGGCCGCCCAAAGGGGCGATCGAAAGCATGGGCGACAAGATCACGTCGAAGAAGATTGCACAGGATGCCGAGGTTTCGACAGTTCCGGGGGTTATGGGGTTGATCGAGGATGCCGAAGAGGCGGTCAAGATCAGTCAGGAAATCGGTTACCCTGTAATGATCAAGGCCTCGGCTGGTGGCGGCGGCAAGGGCATGCGGATTGCCTGGAACGATGACGAGGCGCGCGAGGGGTTCCAATCGTCCAAGAACGAGGCGGCGAATTCCTTTGGCGATGACCGGATTTTCATCGAGAAATTCGTCACCCAACCGCGCCACATCGAAATTCAGGTTCTGGCCGATCAGCACGGCAACTGCATCTATCTGGGCGAGCGGGAATGTTCGATCCAGCGCCGCAACCAGAAGGTGGTGGAAGAGGCGCCCAGCCCCTTCCTTGATGAGGCGACCCGCAAGGCCATGGGCGAGCAAAGCTGCGCGCTTGCCAAGGCGGTGGGCTATGCCAGCGCCGGGACGGTGGAATTCATCGTCGACGGCGACAAGAACTTTTACTTTCTCGAAATGAACACCCGCTTGCAGGTGGAACACCCTGTGACCGAGTTGATCACAGGCGTCGACCTTGTGGAGCAGATGATCCGCGTGGCCGCCGGTGAGAAACTGGCGATGAGCCAGGATGACATCACCTTGAACGGCTGGGCGATTGAAAACCGGCTTTATGCCGAAGACCCGTACCGGAACTTCCTGCCGTCGATTGGCCGTTTGACGCGCTATCGCCCGCCGCAGGAGGTGGCCGCAGGTCCGATGCAGGTGAACGGCACATGGCATGGCGATGCCCCCTCCGGGGAAACCGCGGTGCGCAACGATACCGGCGTTTATGAAGGCGGCGAGATTTCCATGTATTATGACCCGATGATCGCCAAGCTCTGTACTTGGGGGCCGGACCGTCCGAAGGCCATCGAGGCGATGCGCGTGGCCTTGGACAGTTTCGAGGTGGAAGGTATCGGTCACAACCTGCCGTTCGTGGCGGCGGTGATGGACCACGAGATTTTCATCAAGGGCGACATGACCACCGCCTTTATCGAAGAGCAATATCCCGAGGGCTTCGAGGGTGTGACGTTGGGCGAGGATACCTTGCGCCGGATCGCGGCAAGCTGTGCCGCGATGCACCGGGTGGCCGAGATACGCCGCACGCGCGTGTCAGGCCGGATGGACAACCACGAGCGCCATGTCGGCGAGGATTGGGTCGTCAGCTTGCAAGGTGAACAATTCGCAGTGACCATTGCGGCCGACAAGGAAGGGGCGAGCGTTACCTTCGAAGACGGCCAAACCCTGCGGGTGACCAGTGGTTGGACGCCGGGCGATCAACTGGCCGAGCTTATGGTTGATGGTTCACCCTTGATCCTGAAGGTGGGCAAGGTTTCGGGCGGCTTCCGCATCCGGACCCGCGGGGCCGATCTCAAGGTGCATGTGCGCAGCCCGCGTCAGGCCGAACTGGCCGCGTTAATGCCTGAGAAACTGCCGCCTGATACATCCAAGATGCTGCTTTGTCCGATGCCGGGCCTGATTGTCACGGTGAACGTGTCTGAAGGCGACGAGGTGCAGGAGGGGCAGGCGCTGTGCACCGTGGAGGCGATGAAAATGGAAAATATCCTGCGGGCCGAAAAGCAGGGCGTCGTGACCAAGATCAACGCCGGGCCGGGCGACAGCCTTGCCGTGGATGACGTGATCATGGAGTTCGAATAACGCCATGCTTGCGGCCTGTGACCATATCCCGGGCGGGGGGCTTTTGCCGATCTTGGCAGTGGCCTCGGCGGGGTTGGTCGCGGGCTGCGGCCCCGAGGATGAGCCTGCCATGCGCGACCGGCTGGGGCAGTATTTTTCACTTCGTGACACCGTCGCATATGAAGCCCGCAGGCCCTGCGTGGCGGGCGTGTTTCGCCTCGCCGACGATCAGGTCAAGGCGGCAATGCCCGTCGCGAATGGAGTGGGTGAGATGCTTGCACTCTTGGCGCGGGAAGACTTGGCATTGTTAAAGGACCGGGGGCACAGCCCGGATGCTGCATTCGTAACCGTGATGAATGTCGAACGCGCAAGGGGAATGCAGATGCGCCGTGCGGGCCTTGAGGCGCGCGCTTGCATGGACGCCACCATCGAAACCGCTTTTCGCCACGCGCTTGATGGCGTTGGCAACATGGTGGCCTATGACGTGAAAAGCGGGCTGTTGATGCTTGTGGATCGGCGCAACCGCCTTTTGGTCGTGGCGCGCGGGGCGCAGGCATGATGGTCAGGGCTATTCAACTTCCGCCACGCCTGTCGCGCATTTCCTGTTGGCGCATCGGCATCTTGTCGATCACGCGCGAGATTTCGCGAACATCCCAAGGCAGCGGTTTGCGCAGGTATATGGTGCCATCCTTGCCAATAAGTACCAGCATGAATCCGCGTGGATGCAGCCTTTCGCGCAGCGCGCTGTCGGCACTGGGGTCGGTATCGGTAAGAACGACGATGTCCCGTTCATCCAGATCCTCCAACCGTTCGGTCAGGTACTCCATTTGCAGTGTATACCGTGGGTCGGCAGGGCTATCTGCGAAGACAATGAGTGGCCGCTTTATCCAGAGAAATTCGCTCAAATCTGCCGTTTCGCCCGGCAAGATGATGTCGGGCGGCACTGATTGTGATGGCGCGCTATCGTCCTGTGCGCAGGCGACTACGGGCGAAAACATCACGAAAACAAGGGCTAATATACGTTTCATGCACTCTCCTGTCCGCCAAGATATAGGGGGACAGGGCCGAATTGCGAAGGTTGAATGGCCTCGTGACCGGGAAAATTTTACCGTTAATCGCTTCGTCAGGTTTCGACGCCCATCCTGTGCGGGACAGTTTGTCAGAAGACCGCACAACGCGGCAGATCGGCGAAAGGCCCGTGAAACAATGGATGTGATCTTGCATATCGGCGCCCATAGGACGGCAACGACCTGTTTTCAGCATTATATGCGCGAAAATTCAGAGAGCCTTCTGGCCCGTGGTATCGGATTTTGGGGACCCCGGCGCACGCGTGCCGGATTGTTTCGGGGCGTTATGCCTGTGGCGGGGGCGGGACCTGCACAAGCCCAACTGGATCGCGCAAAAGGTAGGGTTTCGGTTCAACTGGACAAGGCTGCGGCCCGAGGTTTGCGTTATTTGGTTGTCAGCGATGAAAACATGCTGGGCGCGCCACGACGTAACCTGCGCGATCTGCGCCTTTATGCGGATGCCGGGCAACGCATGGCCCGGTTTGCATATGTCTTTTCCGGTGCGAAAACACGGGTCGTCCTGTCCGTACGTCAACACGACATGCTTTGGGCCTCGTCGCTGGCGTTTGGCGTGGCGAGGGGGCACCGCTTGCCGCGGGCGCATGATTTGACAGGAATTGCGGACGAGTCCCGCCATTGGCGCGAGGTGATCGAAGATGTCGCTTGTGCCGTGCCGGGATCACCGCTGACGGTGATGCCTTATGAGGTTTTCGGTGGCAGATCAGATGATCGACTCGCTCGAATGACGGGACTAACCGGTTTGCCGGACAAACATGCGCGCGAATGGATGAACCAATCTCCGAGGTTGGCGCAACTGCGCCAGATCCTGCGGGACAGGGGGCTTGACCCGGACCGCCTTCCAGAAGGCGAGGGTCGCTGGATGCCCTTCACGAAAGACCAGATTGCCACCCTTCAGGAAGCCTACCAGGACGATCTGTTTTGGCTGTGCGACGGGGCGGATGGATTGGCGACTTTGATCGAGGAAACCGGTCCGGTGACAGCGGGGCAAACACCGCGCGCCGACCAGACGACAAGAGGACATGAAAATGGCATCGAAGAAAGACGAATGGCGTAGCATCGCCGAGAAAGAACTCAGGGGCCGCGCCGTCGAGGAGTTGACGTGGAAAACCCTTGAAGGAATCGACATAGACCCGGTTTACACCGAGGAGGATGTCGAAGGGCTCGATCATCTTGGCTCGATCCCCGGGCAGGCGCCTTTCACGCGTGGGCCGCGTGCCACGATGTATGCTGGGCGCCCTTGGACGATCCGTCAATACGCGGGGTTTTCAACTGCGGAGGAGTCCAATGCCTTCTACCGCCGCAACCTGGCGGCGGGTCAACAGGGGGTTTCCGTGGCCTTCGATCTGGCGACGCACCGAGGCTATGACAGCGACCACCCGCGCGTGGTGGGCGATGTGGGCAAGGCCGGTGTGGCCATCGACAGTGTCGAGGACATGAAGATCCTGTTTGATGGTATCCCGCTGGAAAAGGTCAGCGTGTCGATGACGATGAACGGTGCGGTGATTCCGATTTTGGCGAATTACATCGTTGCGGGCGAAGAGCAGGGCGTGAGCCGCGCGGACCTGTCGGGCACGATCCAGAACGACATCCTCAAGGAGTTCATGGTTCGCAACACCTATATCTACCCGCCCGAACCCTCGATGCGGATCGTGTCGGATATTATCGAGTACACCTCGAACGAGATGCCGCGCTTCAACTCGATCTCGATCTCGGGCTATCACATGCAGGAGGCGGGCGCGAACCTTGTGCAGGAACTGGCCTATACCCTGGCTGACGGTCGCGAATATGTGCGCGCCGCGATCGAGGCGGGAATGGATGTGGACAAATTCGCGCCGCGCCTGTCCTTCTTCTTTGCCATCGGTATGAATTTCTTCATGGAGGCGGCCAAGCTGCGGGCCGCGCGCCTGTTGTGGCACCGGGTGATGACCGAATTCGGCGCGCAAAGCGACAAGTCGAAGATGCTGCGCACCCACTGTCAGACCAGCGGCGTGAGCTTGCAGGAACAAGACCCCTATAACAACGTGATCCGCACCGCCTATGAGGCGATGAGCGCGGTTCTGGGCGGGACGCAATCGCTGCATACCAATGCCTTGGACGAGGCCATGGCCCTGCCCACCGATTTCAGTGCCCGGATTGCCCGGAACACGCAGCTTATCTTGCAGGAAGAGACCGGTGTGACCAATGTGGTCGATCCGCTGGCCGGCTCTTACTACGTTGAAAAGCTGACCGCCGATCTGGCCGAGAAAGCCTGGGAGTTGATGGAAGAGGTCGAGGAGATGGGCGGTATGACCAAGGCCGTGGCCTCGGGCATGCCCAAACTGCGGATCGAGGAATCGGCGGCTACCCGTCAGGCGATGATCGACCGCGGCGACGAGGTGATTGTCGGGGTCAACAAGTACCGCCGCGACAGCGAAGACCCGATCGACCTTCTGGACATCGACAATAGCGCCGTGCGCGACAGCCAGATCGCGCGGCTTGAGAAAATCCGCGCCGAGCGGGACGAGGCCGCCTGTCAGGGGGCCTTGGACGAGGTCACACGCCGCGCCAAAGAGGGCGGTAATCTTCTGGAGGCGGCGGTGGACGCTGCCCGTCAGCGCGCATCGGTGGGAGAGATCAGCATGGCGATGGAAAAGGAATTCGGGCGTCACCGCGCCGAAGTGAAAACGCTGGCCGGGGTCTATGGCGCAGCCTACGAAGGCGACGAAGGCTTTGCCGCGATCCAGAAATCGGTTGATGACTTTGCCGAGGCCGAAGGACGACGCCCGCGGATGCTGGTGGTCAAAATGGGTCAGGACGGGCACGACAGGGGCGCTAAGGTGATTGCCACGGCCTTTGCCGATATCGGGTTCGACGTGGATGTGGGGCCATTGTTCCAGACACCCGACGAGGCTGCACAGGATGCCATCGACAACGATGTGCACGTCATTGGCATTTCCAGTCAGGCGGCGGGTCACAAGACGTTGGCGCCGCAGTTGATCGAGGCGCTGAAGGCCAAGGACGCGGGCGATATCATCGTGATCTGTGGTGGTGTCATCCCGCAGCAGGATTATGACTTCCTGAAAAATGCCGGGGTGAAGGCGATATTCGGGCCGGGGACGAACATTCCCGAAGCGGCGCAGGATATTCTGCGCCTGATCCGTGAGGCGCGGGCCTGATTTGCTTTTGAGGGGGGCTTTACCCTTTCCGGGTTGAATCCCTTTTGGGGGTCAACCCGCCCTCAGGATATTTGTTGTCACTAAAAGCGCATTAGGGTTGTGACCTGTGGTGGCTTGGATAAGCTGTTGGCCGTTAAAAAGGGGACGGCATGTTAGAGCTTGATCATCTGGCCGTGGTGGCGTGCGATCTGGACGAGGGTCGCGCGGCAGTGGAAGAGGGGCTTGGCGTGGCTTTGCAGCCCGGCGGGCGGCATCCGTATTTCGGCACTCATAACCTGCTTCTGGGGTTGGAGGATGGCCTTTATCTTGAGGTGATCGCGATCGACCCGAAGGCCCCGGACCCGGGTGTAACCCGATGGTTCGATCTTGACCGGATGCAGGGCGCGCCGCGGCTTGGCAATTGGATTTGTCGAAGCGATGACCTGGAGGCCATGGTGGCGCGCTTTCCTGAGACCGGCACGCAAGTGGCCCTTTCGCGTGGCGATTTGAATTGGCGGATGGCGGTGCCGCGCGACGGGCGGCTTCCATTCGACAATTGTTTTCCGGCGCTGATGCAGTGGGATTGTGCCGCGCATCCGGCGGCGCGTTTGGCCGCGTCGGGCTGTCGGTTGCAGCGGTTGGTCGTGGCGCATCCCGAGGCGGGGGCACTATCGGACCAATTGGCACCTGTTTTATCAGATATGCGCATGGTTTTTGAGGTCGGTGCGCCGGGCTTGAGAGCGGAGATCATGACGCCCTCGGGCCTGCGGGTCCTCACATGATCATTCGGCAGGCACAGCCCGAAGATGCCGAGGCGATTGCCGCGCTTTGGAACCCGGTCATCCGCGACACGGCAATCACCTTCAACAGTACCCAGAAGACTGTCGAGGGATTGAGCGCAGAGATATCGTCGCGTCACGCTTTTCTGTTGGCCGAGGAGGGCGGGCTTATGGGCTTTGCATCCTATGGTCAGTTCCGGGGCGGTGTCGGCTATGCCCGGACGGGCGAGCATACCATCATTCTATCCCCGGGGACGCGCGGGCGCGGTATCGGGCGGCTCTTGATGCAGGCGCTTGAAGATCATGCCCGTGAGGCGGGTTTCCATTCCATGATTGCCGGCGTGAGCGGTGAAAACCCGGGCGGTATCGCCTTTCACGAGCGGATGGGGTACGCCCAAGTGGCTGTCCTGCCGCAGGTCGGGTGGAAGTTCGGGCGATGGATGGACTTGATCCTGTTGCAAAAACTTCTTTGAGCGCGCACTGACATTCATTCGCAACTTGGATAGGTTCAAGAAATGTCTATTTGGACCCGGATAACCGAGGCTGTCTCGGCCCTGACCAAGGGCGAGGGGCTGAGTGCGGTCTTTGACCGTTTGCGCACGCCGCCCGAGCGTAGCGTGGCGTTCACGATTGCAGTGATTGCCCTGAGCGCCAAGATGGCCAAGGCCGATGGCCTAGTAACGCGCGACGAGGTCACGGCCTTTCGCGAGGTGTTCCAGATTGCCCGCGATGACGAGGCCGGAGCGGCGCGGGTTTTTAACCTTGCCCGACAGGATGTGGCGGGCTTCGAAGATTATGCCACGCGGATCAAGCGCATGTTCGGCGATCAGGATGGTACATTGTGCGATTTGATGGAGGGGCTGTTTCATATTGCCATGGCCGATGGCACCTATCACCCCAACGAGGATGCTTTCTTGCGCCGTGTGGCCCAGATTTTCGGGTTGCCGGATGGGGATTTCAAACGGTTGAGAAGCCGCTTCGTGCCGGATGCGAAGCCCGACCCTTACGCGGTTCTGGGCGTTGATCCGCGTACGCCACTGGAGGAGGTCCGCAAAGCGTGGCGTCGGCAGGTGCGCGATAGCCATCCGGATGCGATGATCGCCCGAGGTGTGCCGCAGGAGGCCGTGAAAATGGCCGAGAAACGGGTGGTCGACCTCAACCGCGCGTGGGAGGAAATCAGCAAGGAGGCCGGGGATGCGGATCGCCACCTATAACATCGAATGGTTCAATTCGTTGTTCGATGATGACGGCAACATGCTTGTCGATGGGGAATGGTCGAGCCGTTACAACATTACCCGGCAGGATCAGATAACGGCGATCGGTATTGTCCTGACCGCCTTGGATGCCGATGCAATCATGGTCATCGAAGCCCCCGATCACAATGGCAAACGCGCCACGGTGCCCGCGCTTGAGAATTTCGCGCGATTCATGAATTTGCGGGCGCGCCGGGCCGTGGTGGGGTTTGAAAACCATACGCAGCAGGAAATCGCCCTGATGTATGACCCTGACGTGCTGACCTGCGCGCATGATCCAAAAGGGGAACCAACGGGCAAGAAGGGATCGGCGCAGGCCCCGCGCTTTGATGGCGTGTTTCGGATCGATCTGGATATCGACGACAGTCATGACCTTGTGGAGTTTTCGAAACCACCGCTGGAATTGGCCTGTACCACCTCGGGTGGCTTTGCCTTCCGCATGATCGGCGCGCACCTGAAATCCAAGGCACCGCACGGGGCGCGGACCCATGACGAGATCATGCGCATGGCCATTGCGAACCGCCGAAAACAACAGGCACAGGCCGTTTGGCTGCGGCACCGGGTGGAACAGCACCTGGAGGCCGGGGAGCCGATGATCGTCATGGGGGATCTGAACGATGGTCCCGGCCTTGATGAGTACGAGCATCTTTTCGGGCGGTCCTCGGTCGAAATCATAACCGGCGAAGGCGGTGATGAGGGGCACCTGCTTTATGATCCGCATGCGCGCCGGGCGCTCACGCGCAAGATCGGGGCGATGAACACCACGGCACGGTTCTACCTGTCCTCCGAAAAACGCTATCTTCAGGCGCTCTTGGATTATATCATGGTATCGCCCGATCTGGCCGCGAAGGGCCCGGATTGGCGTATCTGGCACCCGTTCGACGATCCCGGGTGCTGGAAGGTGCCCGAGTTGCGCGATGCCCTCATCACGGCGTCCGATCATTTCCCGGTGACCATGGATGTTGAGCTGCCGACTTAAAACTCTGAATGGATGTCCCTATATCTTGGGCATGAAACAGGTTGTTGCTTTTGCCGTTGCCATCACGTTGGCGGCCCCGCTTGCCGCGCAGGAGGGGGATACCGATGATGGTCTGACCCTCATGGAGCGTGGCGCGCAGATGTTTTTCGAAGGCATCATGCGTGAAATGGAACCGGCCATGAAAGACCTCGAAGGTCTGGCCGAGCGGATGGGCCCGGAACTGAGGCGGTTTGTCGATGAGATGGGACCGGCTTTTGCCGAGTTGATGAAACAGATCGATGATTTCTCCGCATACCATCCGCCCGAGATGCTGCCCAACGGTGATATCATCCTACGCAAGAAGACGCCGGAAGAAATGGATAAGGCGCCTTTGGACGACGGTGAAATCGAGATTTGATCGGCGGGATCAGCCGCGTGCGGTTTTAACTATGGCTTCGGCTTCAAGCGCTTCTGCCAAGGACATGAAGCGGGATTCAGCGACCTCGCCAAATAGCGGCGCCGCTTCTTTGGATAGCCGCAATTCCAGTTTTCTCTTCTTCGGATACCACCGCATTTCGCCCAGTTTGGCATCTTCCTTGAGCCATAGCATCGCCGTAAAGCGAAGGGCCTTTCCCAGAACCTCGGCCTCCTTGGCGCTTTTGTCATCGATCAGGTCGGTCAGGTCCTCAAACCGGGTGCCTTCACGCTTGTTGGAATAGCGGTGCAGCAGGGCAAGGCCCAGATATACGCGTTCGGAATGTTTCAGACCGCCCAGATTGGCCCGGGTAGCGTTGTCAAAGCAATCCTCGGCGCGGTAATCGGGATGCGCGCGCCAGGATACGTCATGCAGCAGGCAGGCCGCCTTTATGATGCGGCGGCGGTCGGGCTTGGCGGACCGGAAGATCGGCTGAATGAATTCATAGACGACTTTGCCAAAGCCCGGCACGCGGGAATCCTTGGCCTCGGCAAAGCGGCAGGCCTCGATCAATGGGTCGCGGTCGCGCAACTGCTGCGGCATTTGCTCGTAAAGCAGGCCTTCCCGGATACCATAGCTCGAAACCGCGATGTCGCGGGGCTTGAAGGTTTTGACCACCTCGCGCAGGACTTCGATGGCATAGGGCACAAGCGCCATCCGCGCCGAGGAGACGCCCGCGCGATTTCGAAGCTCTTCGATATCTTGCTTTTGGATGTACTTTGCCGTTTCGCGGACCGATTTGGGCGTCATCCGGTATTCGTGCAGAACGTGAAGGGGATACTCGCGCCGTTCCATATCGACCTTGGCAATGGCCCGCCATGACCCGCCTACAAGGAACAGGCGGTTTTTCTGCTCTCCGAGCGCGTCTTGCATCTCGGCCACGGTCTCACGAATAACTTTCTTTCGGACTTTCTTGCCGCCCTTGAGGTCACGCAATTTGAGCGGTCCAAGCGAAGATGACATGCGTTTGCCAACCTCGCCTCCGTCGATTTCGGCCAGTTCCATCGAGGACCCGCCGATATCGCAGACCAAACCGTACGACCCGGGCCAGCCCAATAGCACGCCCTGTGCCGAAAGCCGGGCTTCTTCCTTGCCGTCGATGACCCAAAGGCGGATGCCGGTTTCGGCCTCGACTTCGGCACGGAAATCCAGTCCGTCCTCGGCCTCGCGCACGGCCGCCGTGGCCACGGCGACAAGCGGGCCGGTCCCCATCCCTTCGCCCAAGAGCCTGAACCGTTTCAGCGCGCTGAGTGCACGCTTGCGGCCCTCGGGGTTCAGCCGCCCGGTTTCGGACATGCCCGCGCCAAGCGCACACATGATCTTTTCGTTGTAGAAATAAGCCGGACTGCGGGCCGCACCATCGAAGACCACAAGACGCACCGAGTTTGATCCAACATCCACGACACCCACGCGGCTAAGCGCGCGGGCCGAGGGTTTGTCAAAGAGGGGGCGACCGAATGGGCCACCATCATCTTGTGTGGAGTCGCTTGCGCCGTCCATGGTCCACTCGGCTGGTTCCTGTGCTTTGTATGCGACAGCCCCGTCTAAGGGTCAATCCTCGGTATGGGTCAGCTTGGGCACATCCGAGGCCCCGGCAGAGCCGCGGCCCGACAATGACGGGTTTTCCATGAAGAACCGGTGGCAATTGAAGGCAAACTCACCTTCCGGGACAGGTAGCCGCGTGAAACTGCCATCAGGCGCCATGACCCAGCTTTGTGCGACATCGGCCATATTTGCGGCCATGATCTGGCTTACGATCTGGGCTTTGACGGTGGGGTTTTCAATCTCAACCAGCGTTTCGACACGGCGGTTCAGGTTGCGGCCCATCCAGTCGGCGGAGCTGATGTAGACCCGCGCCTTTTTCGAAGGCAGACCCGCGCCATTGCCGAAACAGACAATGCGCGAGTGTTCCAGGAACCGACCGACGATGGATTTCACCCGGATGTTTTCGGACAGGCCCTTGATGCCGGGGCGCAATCCACAGATGCCGCGCACCACCAGGCTGATTTGCACACCGGCCTGGCTGGCCTTGTAAAGCGCGTCGATCACATCGGGCTCGATCAGCGCGTTCATCTTGGCCCAGATGGCGGCGGGTTTGCCGGATTGGGCGTGTTCGATTTCCTTGTCGATCATTTCAAGCAGGCGGGGCTTGAGGGTGATCGGTGAAATGGCAAGGTTCTCCAGCTTCTCGGGTTGGGCATAGCCCGAGAGATAGTTCATCACCTTGGTCGCATCGCGCCCCAGCTTGGCATCGCAGGTGAAGAAGCTGAGGTCGGTATAAATCTTGGCGGTGATCGGGTGGTAGTTGCCGGTGCCGTAATGGGTATAGGTGACCAACTGATCCCCCTCGCGACGAACCACGGTGGAGATCTTGGCGTGGGTTTTGAGATCGAGGAAGCCATAAACCACATGCGCACCCGCGCGCTCCAGCCGCCGGGACTGGCGGATGTTTGCGGCTTCGTCGAACCGCGCCTTGAGCTCGACAAGCGCCGTGACGGATTTACCATCTTCGGCGGCTTCGCACAGGGCGCTGACGATGGGACTATCCTTGGAGGTGCGATACAGCGTTTGCTTGATCGCCACCACGTTCGGATCTCGCGCCGCCTGGGCCAGGAACCTTACCACCATGTCGAAGGTCTCGTAGGGGTGGTGCAACAGCATGTCCTTCTGCCGGATCGCCGCGAACATATCGCCATCGTGATCCTGCACCCGCTCGGGGACCCGCGGTGTGAAGGACGTCCAGAGAAGATCGGGCCGCGCGTCGATCACCAATTCCTTGAGATCAGCCAGACCGATCATGCCATCGACCTCGACAACCTCGTCGGGAGTGACATGCAATTCGTCCATGATCACCCGGCGCAGGGCCTCGGGCGAGCCCGAGGAGATTTTCATGCGCACCACTTCACCCCGGCGGCGACGTTTGAGTGCCACCTCGAATTCCCGTACCAGATCCTCGGCTTCTTCCTCGACCTCAAGATCGCTATCCCGCAGGACGCGGAACGCGCAATGCCCTTTGTACTTGTAGCCCGGGAATAGGCTGTCGAGATGCAGCAGGAGAAGTTCTTCGAGAGGCAGGAACCGATGCTTGCCCTCGGGGGCTGGCAGGGTGACGAAGCGGTCGATCTGCTGCGGAATGGGCAACAGGGCCTGAAGCGGGCGCTTGTCCGATTTGCGTTCGAATTGCAGGGCCAGCGAATAACCAAGGTTCGGAATGAAGGGGAAGGGATGCGCCGGATCGATTGCCAGAGGAGAAAGAACCGGAAACACCTTGGTCAGGAACACATCGGCCAGATATGTGCGGTCGGATTCGGTCAGGTGGTCGAGATCCAGAATCTCGATGTCGTTTGCCTCCATCTCGCCGCGCAAGATCTCGTAAGTGTCCTGTTGCGATTTGAGCAGCCTACGGGCGTTTTCGTTGATCAGGACGAGTTGTTCCGCCGGGGTCAGGCCATCTGCGGCTGGCGTTGTGTTTCCCGCATGGGCCAGTTCGCGCAGGCCAGCGACGCGTACGTTGTAAAATTCGTCCAGATTGGTGGCCGAGATCGAGAGAAAACGCAGGCGCTCCAGAAGGGGAATGCGGCCATCACGTGCCTCTTCGAGAACGCGCCAGTTGAACCCCAGCCAACTGAGTTCTCGATTATAGAACCGGCCCGGGACATCCGCGGTCACCTCGGGCATCTCGATGGCATCTGGAAACGGGGATTTTAGGAAATCAGCATGTGTCATGTGGGCCTTATGGCTTTGGCATGTAACGGAAAGGTGACGAAGTGTGCCGTCACCCGTCGCGCTTGTCCAGCACCTTTGCCGCAAGGGCACGGTTGATGGGCCGGCCCGTAGCAAGGGCTATAGCATCCAACCGGTCAACGACATCGCGTGCGGCCTCGAAGGACCGGTCAATGCGGCGTGTCAGGTATGTCAGAACGCTTGGTGACGGAGATAACTGACGGTCGGCCATGAGTTTCATCAAAACCGCGGCCAACAGGGAATCGTCGGGTTCGTGCAGCGTGGTATAGGGGGTGCCCTGCATGCGGCTTGCCAGGTCAGGAAGGGACAGAGACCACAGATTCGCGGGCTTGCTTGCCGTTAAAAGAAGGCTGTTGCCCTCGGCCAGTGTGAGATTGTGCAGGTGAAACAGCTTGTCTTCAAGTGCGCGGTCTCCGGCAATGGTTTCGGCATCCTCGACGGCCACCGGCCCGGTGGCAAGATCGGGAATGTCGGCCGCGCCCAACTGCGTGGCTTGCAGGATGCGCGCCCCGGACAGGCTGGCCCAGACATGCGCCAGATGTGTCTTGCCCGCGCCACGCGGCCCGATGAGGATCAGCTTGCGAGACGGCCAGCCTTCCCACCCCTCGGTCATCGCCACGGCCTCGGCATTGGCGGGAGAGACGAAGAAATCATCGCGCCCCAGTGCTTCGCGTACCGGGAGGTCAAAGCTCAGTTGCTCAGGCATTATTCGGTGTCCCGGCTGTCCAGTCCGCGATAAAGGCGGCTGTCCTTGTACTGCCCGATGGCGAAGCGGGCGAGAACCCCGATGGCGGCGGCGACGGGGACGGCAACAAGCATGCCGACAAAGCCAAAAAGCGCGCCAAAGACTGACAGGGCAAAGATAAGCCAGACCGGGTGCAGGCCCACGGAATGGCCAACGAGTTTCGGGGTCAGGAAATTGCCCTCGGCGATCTGGCCCAGAACGAAGATACCGGCAACAAGACCGATCGACAGCCAATCCCCCCAGAACTGGAACAGGGCAAGGCCGATGGCCAATGCACCGCCCACGACGGCCCCCACGTAGGGGATGAAGGTGATCAGCCCGGCAATGAACCCCACGACAAGGCCGAATTGCAGGCCAACAAGCATCAGGGCAACGGCGTAATATGTCCCAAGGATCAAGCAAACCGTCCCCATGCCGCGAATGAAGCTGGCGAGGGTCTCGTCGATCTGGCTTGCCAGATCGCGGATCACGGGGGCATGATCGCGTGGCAGCATGTCATCGACATTGGCCACCATGCGATCCCAGTCGTACAGAAGATAAAACGCGACGACCGGGACGATGACAAACAAAACGATGATGTTGATCAGGGATGCGGCAGAGCCGAGCACGGTATCCAAAACCTGTCCGCCCCGGTCGCGGATTGTCTCGCCGACCACGATAAGCGACTTCCGTAGGGTCGAGTTCTGATCGATCAACTGTGGGAAACGGTCCGTCAGGAAACTGTGCAGATCGTTGAAAAGTTGCGGCGCGGTATTGATCAGGGAAAGCGTTTGTTCGATCAGCGTCGGGACCACCAGTAGCGCCATGACCACGAAAATCATCAATGCAATCAAGGTGATGATGCTGACAGCAACGGCGCGGCTGCACCCGGCTTTTTCAAGGCGGTCGGCCACAGGATCAAGAAAATAGGCAATCGCGCCGCCAAGGACGAACGGCAGGATGACATCGCCCAGAAACCACAGGGTCACAAGGAACACCGCCGATGCGATGCCCCAGTATCTCATTTGTGTCGCAACTGGTAATGCCATACTGCTCGCCCTGATCCCTGTGATCTACATCGCCCATGGGGGCAGGGCTTTCAAGAGGCGCATGCAGGAAAGGGTGGTTCTGCGACTTGTATGCGCGCGTCATAGGCCATAAACGGGGAAAAACGCCAATTGCCGTGAGGTATGCCCGATGCGCCTGTCCCGTTATTTCCTGCCCGTTCTGAAAGAGAACCCGGCCGAGGCCCAGATCGCCAGCCACCGCCTGATGCTGCGCGCCGGAATGATCAAGCAGGCCAGCGCGGGGATTTACTCGTGGCTGCCTTTGGGCTTCAAGGTGTTGAGAAAGCTGGAAAATATCGTGCACGAGGAGCAGGTGCGCGCGGGCCATATCCCGATGCTGATGCCGACCCTGCAATCGGCGGACCTGTGGCGTGAGAGCGGGCGTTATGACGATTACGGCGAAGAGATGCTGCGTATCACCGACCGGCACGGGCGCGATATGCTTTATGGGCCGACGAACGAAGAATTGATCACCGATATTTTCCGTTCGCACGTAGGCAGTTACAAGGATTTGCCGCTGACGCTGTACCACATTCAGTGGAAGTTCCGCGATGAAATCCGGCCCCGGTTCGGGGTGATGCGGGGCCGTGAGTTCTTTATGAAAGACGGCTACAACTTTGATTTGACGAAAGAAGATGCGCTTCACGCCTATAACCGCCACTTGGTGAGCTACCTGCGCACCTATGAGCGGATGGGCCTTCAGGCGATCCCGATGCGCGCGGATGGCGGGCCGATCGGGGGGGACTATACCCATGAATTCCTAGTGTTGGCCGAGACCGGTGAATCGGAGGTGTTCTACGATAGCGAGATCACCGATTTGCGCTTTGGCGAGCGCGAAATCGACTATAACAACGTCGCGCAATGTCAGGAAATCCTTGAAGAATTCACGTCCCGTTATGCGCGCACGGACGAGACCCACGACGAGGCCCTGTTCAACGAAATCCCGCAAGAGCGGCAGCGGTCGGCACGCGGGATCGAGGTTGGGCAGATCTTCTATTTCGGCACCAAGTATTCCGAACCCATGGGGGCGACGGTGCAGGGCAAGGATGGCAAGCCGGTGCCGGTGCATATGGGCAGCCACGGGATCGGCGTGAGCCGCCTTGTGGGCGCGATCATCGAGGCCAGCCATGACGACAAGGGCATCATCTGGCCCGAGGGCGTGACGCCCTTCCACGTGGGGATTGTCAATCTAAAACAAGGGGATAGCGAGGCGGACGCGGCCTGTGAAGCCCTCTACAGATCGGTCGAGGCGCTTGGGCTTGAGCCGCTTTACGATGACCGCGATGAACGGGCCGGGGGCAAGTTTGCCTCCATGGACCTGATCGGGTTGCCGTGGCGGATCACTGTTGGGCCGCGTGGATTGAAGAACGGTGTGGTTGAGCTGACCTGCCGCCGGACGGGCACGAGCGAAGAATTGCCGCCCGAGCAAGCCGTTGAAAAGATTGCCAAAATCTATCACGTCCATCACGGCGCGGGCATGGTCGAACCGATGGCGAAACGGTCGTTCCACACCTGGATGTAAATGCTGTATACTGCCTGAAAAAATAAGAGGCAGAGCAGATGATTTTCAGGGTGATCGCCGTGACCGGCGGGCTGGCTTGTGCGGCTGGCCTGTCCCAATTTCCTGAGTATTCTCAACAATATACACAGCGTCTTTCAGGTGCCGTGGATGAGCTTTCGGGCGTCGTGGTGCAGTTCGATGCAGACGCCGAGAGCCTTGGGTTGAGCCGTGACGCGGCCCTTGCGGAACTGGCGCTTGGCAGTCGGATGGCGCAGGCGCGGGCGCAATCCATGGGGCAGGTTTTGGAAAGACATGCGCGGTTGAGCGCGGATTTAGCCGCTTTGAAAGGATCAACGAACATCCAAAAGGCATTGAATCCGCTGTATTTTTCCGATGCGGATGTGGCGCGCGCCGCATGGGGTGATTTCAAGCCAGCAGTGCCGGTGACCCCGGAGGGCCTTGGCTTTGCCGGGGTTGGCTTCGTGGCAGGCTATGGTCTTTTGGTGGGTCTGATGGCGGGTTTGGGCCGGGTGTTTCGGCGCAAAGAGCGCCCACAGGCGGCGGAAGCCTGAGTTTCGTACGAGTCGTACGCTTTGTACGCGAGTTTCGTACGAAAATCGGCTCTGCCGCTTGGGGGATCGTACGAGTCGTACGAAACTTTTAGATCACCCCACGCATAACAAACCCAAACAGAGCGAGTGTTAACACCACGGTCATGAAAATGACCGTGAGTTTAATGCGCCGTGCGCTTGGGGTTCTTTCCAGAAACTTAATCATAGCGGAACAACTCGGACAGGATGTGGGAGGCGGGCACGCCCATGTCGATGAGGGTGGATTCGACCGCTTCGATCATCGCAGGCGGGCCGCAGAGGACATAGAGCCAATCGCGATGATTGGGTGTGCCGAAATGGGCGCGCAGGAGGGCCGCGTCGATCTGGCCGGTGGGGCCGGTCCAGCCCTTGGGCGGCTCGGAGAGGATATGGACGATTTCGGTGCCATGGGTTTCGGTGAGGCGGTCCAACTCGTCGCGCGCCACGATCTGTTCCTGTACCCGATTGCCATAGAGCAGGGTGGTTGGGCGCGGATCATCGGTGGCCGTCAATTCACGCAGCAGGCCCAGAAGCGGGGCGATACCGACGCCCCCCGCGATGAGGGCCACGCCGGGGGCCTCTTGGTGGGCGTCAAGTGTGAGGTGGCCGTGTGGGCCATCAACCCAAACACGCGTGCCGGGCTGAAGTTGCCCCAGACGCGAGGTGGAATCGCCCAACTCCTTGATGATGAACTCTAGCCCGTCGTCTTGGGCCGGGGCGGAAGCGATGGAAAAGGGATTGTCGTTGAGCGACCAGACAGGATGCCTGATGGTGAGCCATGCGAATTGCCCGGCGCGGTAGCGGAAGGGGCGGCGGCTGTCGGGCGCAAGACGAAGCCGCCATGTGCGCTCGGCGGCGCGGGTGACGGAGGCCACCCGGAAGGGGTGGCGCAATTGTTTGAGTGGCGAGATGACATAGACCCAGAGGAGCGCGCCAAGGGCGAGAGCGAGGAATGCCAGCCAAAGGGCGGCCAGCGCGGGATCGGCGCTGTAGCGCCCTGCGCGCAGGGCGTGGAGCGTGCCGCCGCCCGCCACCAGAACCGCACCAAGCCCATGCAGGGCGCGCCATGTCTGGTAACGGATGCCAAGGGCGTCGCGCCCGATGCCGGAGGCCACCAGTGCGCCAAGCAAAAGCCATGCGGCGATGCCGGGCCAGAGGCCGGACCAAGAGGCGTCAATCGCGGTTTGGCGGGTGGTGTCCCAGACGGGGGCCTGTTTCATCGGGGCAGTATAGAGAAAGGGGTGCAGCAGGGCCGCACCAAGGGCCACGCGGGCCAGAAGTTGATGGGCGCGCATCACCACGTCGCTGCCGACCTTTGCGGTGGTGGTGCGGAAGCGGCCAAGTTGCAGGAACTCCAGCAGAATCATGGCAAGCGCCACAAGGCCCAGCCCGCTGGCCAGTTCGTCCCATGGGCCGCGCGGGGGCAGGCCTTGCGCCCAGGCAAGCCCGAGGGGGGCGAGGGCAAGCGCAAGGTACAGAAGGATCAGGGCGGCGGCAGGCATTTCGATGATTCCCCAGTTTCATTCGGTGGATTGTTGCGCGGGTCGGGGTGGGCTGACCTTGACCCGGATCATGTTACAGATCACTGTCTGCGCAAAACAAACCCCGAGGTTTTTCCCAGTGCCGAGCAGCCCAGCCCCCTTTGCCCCTTTCGAGTGGATGATCGCATGGCGTTACCTGCGTGCCAAGCGCGCCGAGGGTGGCGTGAGCGTGATGACGTGGATCAGCCTGATTGGCATTACATTGGCGGTTTTCGCGCTGATTGCCACGCTGGCGGTGCGGTCGGGGTTTCGGGCGGAGTTCGTGGATACGATCCTTGGGTCGAATGCGCATGTGACGGTTTACAACAGCGGCCAGGTGGATGGGCAGACAGGCCGTGTCGACCGGACGATCGAGGATTACGATGCCATGGCCGCGCAGGTGCGCAAGGTGGACGGCGTGAAGCGGGTTGCCCCCTTGGTGAAAGGGCAGGTCATGGCCAATGCCCGCAGCCGCAACGCGGGGGTGCAGGTGTTCGGCATCAAGCCCGCGGACCTCAAGACCATTCCGCGCGTGGCCGACCCCGAGACCGCGCAGGGCGATATCGAACGGTTCGCCGAGGGCGTGGCCATCGGCTCGGGCGTGGCACGGGAACTGGGCGTGAGCCTTGGCGACAAGATCAAGCTGATTTCGCCCAACGGGGTGAAGACGGCCTTTGGTACCAGTCCACGGGTCAATGCCTATGAGGTGGTCTATGTCTTTACCGCCGGGCGCTATGACATCGACCGGGTGCGGGTGTACCTGCCCTTCGGTGAGGCGCAGAGCTTTTTCAACCGCGAGGGGCGGGCGGACGAGCTGGAGGTTATGGTGGCCGACCCGGACCGGGTGGAGGAGATGACCCTTGATCTGATGCGGGCCGCCGGGGATCGGTCGCAGGTCTGGACGTGGAAGGATGCCAGCGGCGGGTTTTTGCGCGCCTTGGAGGTGGAGGACAACGTGATGTTCATCATCCTGTCGATCCTCGTGTTGATCGCGGCGATGAATATCACCAGCGGTTTGATCATGCTGGTCAAGAACAAGGGCCGCGATATTGGCATCCTGCGCACCATGGGATTGACCGAAGGATCGGTTTTGCGGGTGTTTTTCATTTGCGGGGCCTTTACCGGGATCATCGGCACGGTGTTCGGGGTGATCCTTGGCTGCCTTTTTGCCATCTACATCGACCCGATCTTCAGTTTCGTGAACGTGATGATGGGCGGGCAGGTCTGGGACCCGTCGATCCGGGGGATTTACCATTTGCCGGCGCAGTTGCAGTTTGCCGATGTGGTCTCGGCGGTGGTTCTGTCTTTGGGCCTGTCCTTTGTCGTGACGATTTTCCCCGCGCGCCGGGCGGCGCGGATGAACCCGGTGGAGGCGCTGCGCTATGAGTGAGGTGATGTTGGCGCTGGAGGGGGTTTCCAAGACCTATAACAAGGGGCGCGAGGCCGAGGTGCGCGTTTTGCAGGACGTGGATTTGCAGGTGCGCAAGGGTGAAATGGTCGCCTTGGTGGCGCCCTCGGGCGCGGGCAAGTCGACGCTTTTGCATATCGCGGGGCTTCTGGATACGCCGGACGCGGGGACGGTTTCCATCGGGGGCGTGGATTTCACCGGGCTGTCGGACCGGCGGCGGACCATTGCGCGGCGGCGGGAGGTGGGGTTTGTCTACCAGTTTCACCATCTGTTGCCCGAGTTCACGGCGGAAGAGAACATCGTATTGCCGCAACTGGCCAACGGGATGCCGAAGGCCGAGGCACGGCTGCGGGCCGAGGAACTGCTGGCCCGTGTCGGTATCGGTGAGCGGGCGGGGCATCGCCCCTCGGCCATGTCGGGCGGCGAGCAGCAGCGGGTGGCCTTTTGCCGGGCGCTGGCCAATGAGCCGCGGCTGTTGCTGGCCGATGAGCCGACGGGGAATTTGGACCCGGCCACCTCGGAGCGGGTGTTCGAGGCGCTGGTGGGGTTGGTGCGCGATACCGGGCTGTCGGCGCTGATCGCCACCCACAACCTTGAACTGGCCGCGCGGATGGACCGGGTGGTGAAGCTGGACCAGGGGCAGGTGGTGGCGGGGTAAGTCAGGGGCGCTGCACGGACGCGCCCATTCTTGCCGCGATGATCTGTTGGGCAGGGCTTGACCCATCCCTACTTTTCGAGCGTAGACGGAGTTCGCCACCCACAGTCGATATAGTTGCTGTGCAGGCAGTCACGGGCCATTGCCTGGGCTTTTGATATTTCAGCGGTAGCCATCTTTTCGGATACACTGTCTATGGCTTCGGTTGCATATTCAAAGCCGTTGGCCTTGCTAATAGCGTAAAACATATACGCCCTGACGAAATCCGTGGGATCGTGTTCGTAGCGCACCCCGAGCCTGAAATGGGCGGGATCGCGCCCTGTTTGCAATGCATAAAGTCCGAGCCACCCCAAGGCTTCAACCTCGTCTTGCGGAATACCATCGTCGCCCCTTGCGAGAAGCTCGCCAAGTTGCCTTTGCGCGATCGGATACCCCTTTTCAGCTGCGCGGCGTAGCCATTTCGCAGCTTCTGCGCCATCTTCCGGGACGCCCTGACCGACAAGGAAGTTCACCCCAATGCTATGCTGAGCAAGGGTATGGCCCTGTTCGGCCGCGCGAAGTGTCCATCGTGCCGCTTCAGCGTGATCCATGGAGACGCCATGGCCGCCATCGTACATTTTACCCAGATTGAACTGGGCTTGGGGGTGGCCTTGCTCGGCGGCGCGGCGCGTCCATTGAGCAGCTTTGGCCTCATCTCTTTCCAAGGTATCGTTTCCCAGCTTGAAGCCTTCGGAATACATTTGTCCAAGGAGGGTTTGGGCGCGGGCATCGCCTTGTTCCGCCAGCGGGCGCAACTCCCGCATAGCGGTCGCGAAGTCGCGCTTATTATAAGCATCACGTCCCTTGTCGAAGCCCTGTGCCCAAAGTGTACCCCCGAGGGACATCAGAAATAACACACCAAGCAACTTGATACGGGCAAACGTCATTGAGACCCCTCTTTTGATATGGCGCAGGGTGCCGCAGTTGGCCCCGATGATCAAGCGCGCGTGGGTTCGAGGCCGGGCCAGTCTCAACCTGAGGGGGTATCAGGCTGCTAGGTTGAAGGGAGTATGCAGATATTTGCAAGAATCGATTTCCGGTGTTGCCTGTTGACTCAATGAGCGTAATGAAGTTCCAATCGCCAATAAGTTGTTTGCGTGGGGGCTGTTTGGTGTGGTTGGTTAGGGCATTGCTTTCCTCACTTCCTTTTTCCATGAGGTGGAACACGGCACGGGCAAAGTGGGGCCTTGGTGTCTGCTTTGCCGGTCTAGTCCTCTGCGCCGCGCCCGGACATGCCGATAGCGATGAGTCATACCAACTGAGCACCGGGGAGGTCGTCGCGCCGTTGGAGCGCTTTCGCGAATGCGACGTTTGCCCGGAGATGATCGTGATCCCGCCGGGGGCGTTCATGATGGGGGCGATACCGGGCGAGTCGCGCAATCCGTACGATTTTTATGGTGAGGGCGCGACAGGCCGGAAACGTGGTCCCGACGAAATCAACATCATGCCCTCTGAACATCCGCGTCATAGGGTGGAGATTGATATTCCCTATGCTATGGCTCGTAATGAGATCACCCACCGAGAGTGGATGCACTGTGTGGATGACGGTGCCTGCACGCACAAACCTGATCATCGGGTTTTGACGCCAGAAGGCTATCGTGATCTTGGCCCGGATCATCCTGTGGTGAACATATCTTTTCTTGATATTCAGGACTATGTTGATTGGTTGAATGGGCGGGTCGGCGCGGATGTATACCGATTGCCGACCGAAGCTGAATGGGAGTATGCGGCGCGGGCGGGCACGACAACACGCTTTGCGCAAGGCTCCGATCTGACATCCGATCAGGCGAATTTTTCGGGGCGCGCAACGGAAAAGCTGCGGGGCATGCCACTTCCAGATTTGGTAAGCCGTTATGGCCCTGTTCCAGTTGGGGCGCTTGATGCGGCCAATTCCTGGGGCCTGCGGCACATGTCCGGGAATGTCGCCGAGTTCACTCTTTCCTGTGACCACCACGTCCATTTGGGGCTGCCCACGTCGAGCGCCTACCTGGAGCACACGCGAGCGCGCAGGCCTTGTGAAAGAATCGTCGCGAAGGGAGGGGACTACGGGTCCACCATGGATAGCTTGCGACCCGCGCGTCGATATCGCCCCACAATAGATCGCAGACGCGACTTCTGGGGGTTTCGTATTTTACGAGTATTCGAAAAGGAGAATAGGTAATGGTAGAGGATTTTACGGACCGGGGCGATATGTCGAGGCACCAAAACAGCGGTGGTGCTTTCGGTGCCTGATCAGCTATTTTTCGTAACTCCCTAGACCCAAGGAATTCAAACATGGCCGTGGTTTATACAAACCTTCCTAGGTGTTGACTTCATGAGGCTGATGAAGTTCCAATCGCCAATAAGTTGATTGCTTGGGGGCTGTTTGGTGCGATTGGTTAGGGCATTGCTTTCCTGTCTTCCTTTTTCCATGAGGTGGAATACGGCACGGGCAAAGTGGGGCCTTGGTGTCTGCTTTGCCGGTCTAGCCCTCTGCGCCGCGCCCGGACATGCCGATAGCGATGAGTCATACCAACTGAGCACCGGGGAGGTCGTCGCGCCGTTGGAGCGCTTTCGCGAATGCGACGTTTGCCCGGAGATGATCGTGATCCCGCCGGGGGCGTTCATGATGGGGGCGACGAAAGAGTCCTCGCGGTTCCCCTTTGATATGTTCGGCAAGGACGCGACCTTTCGCCAGCGTGGGCGTGATGAGATACACATAATTCGAAATGAACACCCTCGTCACCTGGTCGAGATGGACATTCCTTATGCGATCGGCCGCAACGAGGTGACACATGCAGAATGGATGGCCTGCGTCGAGGCGGGGGGCTGTTCGCATGTACCCGATCATCGCACCCTCAGTCAGCGCGGCTACGTGTCCTTGGGGCCAGATCACCCTGTCATCAATGTTTCTTTCCTGGATGCGGTGGAGTTTGCAGACTGGGTGAACAGCCAGGTCGGGGATGATGTTTACCGTCTGCCGACTGAAGCGGAATGGGAATACGCGGCGCGGGCGGGCACGACGACACGGTTTGCGCAGGGCGATGATCTGGACAGCACTCAGGCCAATTTCCTTGGGCGCGTAACCGAACAGACCCTTGGTGTTCGCCTGCCGCATCTCAAGAACCGCGATACCGTGGTCGCCGTGGACGAGCTTGACGCTGCGAACGGATGGGGGGTGCGTCACATGTCGGGAAATGTGTGGGAATTCACCCGGTCTTGTTGGTCAGACGAGCATTTGGGACTGCCGACTGATAGCGCCTACCTCGCGCGCACGGCGACATGCCCGGTCAATGCAAGCGCACATCGGCGCGTTGCCAAGGGAGGTGGGTTTCAAAGTGGCATGGATAATCTTCGACCCGCCAGAAGGACACGCCCATCCGAGACGAGTCGGCGTGATTTCACGGGCTTCAGGCTGATTAGAGAATTTAAGACGGTGGGTGAGTGATGAGCTCTCACAATTGCTATGCAACGAACAAAATTTACCGCCTCACAGGAGGAGTGCTTGATTTCATCAGCGCGCTTGAAAGAGGTCAATTTTCGCACCGGCATTTGCCCTCCTGGGGACTTCAGGAATGACTTTGCCGTTCGTCGCCGCGTCCCTGAACGACTTTGTCGGGTCCGAAGAATATGGGGCCCTGATTGGCGCAATCGTTTTGGGGTTAATTATTTACGCGGGGTATTATGGATATGGATTTTGGTTTAAAATCAGGAGGATACACAGCGAATTCTATCCTGAAGACCATTCTTGCGAAAATCGACATTCTGGGATGCTCCGGTTGTTGCCCGGCCCCGATAAGGACGACCCCATCAACAAGGCTTATTCGGATGCGTATTACAGACTGGCGCGCAAATCCGGGATCAGGGTCTTTGCTGCATTATTCGTAGCAGGCCTGATCAGCTATTTTTCGTAACTCCCTAGACCCAAGGAATTCAAACATGGCCGTGGTTTATACAAAGCTTCCCGATTCAAATACGCCCTTCATCGAACAGGCAAGCTTTGAACTTGCAAATTTCTTCACGAGCTTGGTTGAGACCGCCGCGAGTGGTGGTGTTAAGGAGATCGATATTAACGTCCGATCTCTTATCCCGGGACCTATTGGAGCGACTACGACGGTCGCGGTCAGTTTCGTGCAAAACGCAGATGATACATGGGATGTCCTTGCCGCGGATACGGGTGCAAAACTTGCAGTTGGTGTCGTTGCTGGCGTGGCTGCCTCTGCAACAGCAGCCTTTTTATTACCCGCATCTGTCGTGGGTGGGGCTACTGTGGCCGCAATCGCGACCGGCGCCGTTGTCGTCGCGGGGCTGACTTTTGCCTATGAAAAGGTTGCCAGTTACGTAAAAATTGACGACGCAGTTCAAGACCTGTTCGAATTCCTAACGGGTACCTTTGATGACACGTTAAAGCTGCATGATGCATCGGGGACCCCGGTATTTGAGGCTCTGTATAAAGCGGGGCTCAATTCGTCGACGCCAATGGACGAAGTCAATGACCTTTTGGTGGAGGCGCAGAATTCTGGAATTTCGATCACCAATGGTATGAAGGTGAATTGGCTCAACGATGCGCGAAATCTGGAAAAAAGCTATTCGATAGAGGAATTCAACCCCTTTGATGCACAGTCCGAGGCGCTTGCCGGTTCAGGCTTGAGTTCTGCCGCCCCCGGGGCGCCCGAAAGCTGGGGATGGGCCGAGGATTCAAACGGGGCGTCCGTTGCGAATAGTGAAATCGGAACTGTGTTGAGCTCTCCCGGCGGCCTGTTTCTTGCCGAGGATCAGGCCAAGTTCGCGTTCATGGTGTGGGATGGGCTGAATCTTGTCACCAAGGCGTTCGATCTTGACCACGTCGGGCAGTCGAATACCGAGCCTGCCGCACGTGGCGGGGTGCAGCTTTTGCTTGGCGGCAGCAGTGCGGCCTACAGTGGAGGAAACAGCGCCTCGAAACTCTATTTCCTCGGAGGCAGCGGGTTTGAGCACGTAGACGGATCCTCGGGAAATGACGCGCTTTGGGGCGGTGCAGGAAACGACGACCTTTTCGGCCACCAAGGGCAAGATACGCTTGGGGGCGGCACAGGGAACGATGAACTGCGGGGCGGTGGCGAGAATGACTCCCTGCTCGGGGGGTATGACAACGACACGCTTTTCGGTGACGGCGGGAACGATACCCTGAATGGTGAAGAGGGAGCCGACACCCTTTACGGTGGCAGCGGCGACGATGAACTCCGTGGCGGATATGGCCCTGAAAGTGACCGTCTGGAAGGTGGTTCGGGGGCGGATACCTATTATGCCCAGGATGGCGACACTGTTTCGGATAGCGATGGACAAGGCGAAGTTTTCTTCAACGGTGCCAAGCTGAACGGGGCGACGCGTCCGGCGCCGGAAGACGATGGTTCGAGACATTGCCGGGACGAGGGGGATCAGCCCAACAACAGGGGGGATGAAGACGACAAGTACATTGGTGACCATGGCGAGGAATACGAGCGCAGTGGCGGTGGCTTGACCGTCACCATGGGTGGCCAATCAATCACCATTCAGGGGTGGTCGCAGGGTGATCTGGGGATCACGCTTGAGGACGAAGACAAGGACCCCACGGAATGGTCGCCGCCGGATTGCTTTGCGTCGCCGCTGGTGTTCGATCTGGATGGTGACGGGATCGAGATCATCCGGATGAACGACAGTGCGGCCTATTTCGACATCGACGCGGATGGGGATGCCGAACGCACCGCATGGGTGAATGCCGACGACGGAATTCTGGCGATCGACCTTAATGGCAATGGCGTGATCGACGGGGCGCAGGAGCTGTTTGGCTATGGCGACACATTCTCGGGCGCGAATGGAAATTCCACCTTGCTTCCGGGTTTCGAAGATGGCGGTCGGCTTGTCGGTGCTGGCGGGCTGGACGAGCGGTTCAGCAGCGGGTTCGATGCGCTGGCGGCCTATGACCTGAACCTCGACGGGGTCATCAACGCGACCGACACGTATTATGGATCGCTGCGGATGTGGCGCGATCTGGATGGCGATGGACGCTCGGACGAGGGGGAACTGTTTGCGCTGGACGAGGTGGGCGTTTCGGAAATCTCGCTTGATGCCGTGGCGGGGGATCGCCAGATCGAGGACAGCCTGATTACCGATACCGGCACTTACGTGACGGGCGCGGGCGGAACGCAGGAAGTGTCGGATGTATGGTTCCGCTTCAACCAGTTCGACACGATTTATGACAAGAGCGCGTTGACCGAGGGGGTCGCGGCGCTGCCCGATATCGTGGGAACGGGCGGTTTGCCCGATCTGCATGTGGCGATGGCCGAGGATGGCACGCTGCGCCAGATGGTCGAAGGCGTGCTTGCGATGGACGGCAGCGATCTGCCGGGGTTCCGCGAGGCGGTGGAAGCGGTGCTGATGCGCTGGGCCAGGATCGAGGGCGTTGGAGCGTTCGGACGGGGGGCCAGCGCCGATGGTCAACGGATCGCGCTGATCGAGGTTGTTTCGGATACCGATTTCAAACAGTGGAGCGGCCCGAACCCGCGCAGTACCGCGGGGCAGATCCTGGACCTGCAATATGAGATGATCCTGCGCGACACCATGGTGAAATTCGCGGCGGCCGGTGGGGTGGGGGCCGATATGATCCCGCAGATCGCCTTCAACAACGCGGCCTTCATCGACCTTGATGCAGGTACGGTGTCGGGCGATATGCTGGATCAGATATTCGATACAGCCCCGGTAGAGTGGGCCGAGAAGTTCGCCCATATCCAGGCCGGTGTCATGATGCTTGATCGCGTCTACCTGTCGTTCACGGATGTGAAGGCCGCAGGGGACGAGGGCGCGGCCTATCAGGCGGATGTGGAGGCGCGTTTGGCCGCCGCGGGCTTTGATGGGGTGGATTATTTCACGCTTGTCGATGCCAATATGGGCAGTGCGGGCGATGACGCGATGATCTCGCCGTCGCTTTTCGGGTTACAGTTTTTCATCCCGACGGAAGTGGCGCTGACCGGCGCCGGTGACGACGAGTTGAAATGGGGCAACAAGAACGAGATCCTGCTTTGGGGGGAAGGTCAGGGCAACGACGAGGTGGATGCCGATATTTTCTTTGCCGGTGCGACGGGCGATGTCGAAAATATCGTGCAGATGCAGGGCCTGACCCGTGATGATGTGACCATCGGGCGCAACGATGGGCCGATTGGCAACGATGTGGTGATCACCATCAATGCCACCGGCGAAACGCTGACCTTCCGCAACCTTCTGATGGCCGATAACTCTGGCACCATCGCGCTACGGTTCGCCGATGGCGAGCAGGTGAATTTCGGCGATCTGGAAGCGCTCTTCGCAAGTCTGGTCGAAACCGGGACAGATGGCGATGACACGCTTTTCCAACGTACGGGCACGGTGCTGGATGGAGGCGCGGGCGATGATGTTTTGATGGGGGGCGAAGAAGCGACGACTTATGTTTTCGGGCGGGGCTATGGCAACGACGAGATCGTGGATGATCGCACCTTCGGCCCAGCCAATACGCTGCAATTCGGCCCCGGGATCGAACCGGGCGACCTGATCTTCGAGCGCCCGGCGTTCGGTGACCAGTCCAGCCTGCTGATCACCATCGCGGACACGGGGGAGCAGGTGAAAATCCTCAACCAGTTCGCCAATGCGCATTTCATTATCGACAGGTTCCGTTTCGAAAGCGGGCTTGACCTGACGTCTGACGACATCCTGTCATACTTGATGGAGGATACACCCGACGATGACCGGCTGACAGGCAGCGGGCGCGAGGAGGCTTTCGGCTTTTTCAGTCCGGGCAACGATACCTTTGTCGGGTTGGGAGGTTATGATCTTTACGTTTTCAACGCAGAGAGCGGTCAGGATGTCGTGGAAGACCATGGTTACGGTCGTTTCAATCCGGATCGGCCAGTCAGTTTCTATCGCGATTTATTCGTGGATGAGGACCGGGGCGATCTGGTCGAGATCGGGTTTGCCTTCGATGAGCTGACGGTATCGCGGGCGGCGACGAAACTGACCTTCCTGCATGAGCCGTCTGGGGCGCAATTCATCGTGGACAATACCCGCGGCCATGTAGAGCGTTACACCTTCGCGGGCGATGATTACGTCTATACCTTGCCCGAAGTGATGGACTTGATCGACGGCAATATCGAACCCGAGGTCGGCTCGGACGATGACGACCTGCTGACGGGCGATGATAACGGAAATGACATTTCCGGCGGTCTTGGGGATGATACGATCAACGGGAGAGGCGGGCCCGACACACTCTCGGGTGATGCAGGAAATGATCTGATTGATGGCGGTGATCGTGGGAACACTCCGAGCGGATACCGCGACGACAACACCCTGAACGGCGGAGAGGGGGAGGATTCCCTGTTTGGCGGGTGGGAGAATGACCTGCTTGACGGTGGGGCGGATGACGACCGGCTGGAAGGCGACTTTGGCCAGGATACCTATATCGGCGGTGCGGGGGATGACCTGATCATCTCCACGAGTGGGGGCGGCACTGTCGAGTGGAGCCTTGGCGACGGTAGCGATCTGGTCCTGGGCACGAATGAGGGCCTGACCACGCAGTTCGGAGCAGGTATCGCATCGGGGGATTTGACCTATTCCATCGAGCGGGTCGATATCGACGGGCTGAGCGATTATTACGAGTTCGATGACCCCTCGGCCTGGGGGCTGCGCGTGGCGATGCCGGATGGGTCAGTGATCCGGTTGGTCGGGTCGGCGTGGGGCGACAATTTCTCGGGGATGGATTCGCTGTATTTCACGGAGACGGGTGAAACCGTCACTGTCGATTCCATTCTTGCCGATCTTTATGCGCCGAGCGAGGACGACCAGATTTTCGTTGGAACAAGGAGTAATTTCTCGGGTGCGAGTGGCGATGACTTGTTCGCACCGGGCGGGGGGTATGATCAGATATTCTTTGACTCCACCAGCGGAACGGACGTGGTTTCCATTGGCCTTGGGGACGGGGACAACGTGATCACCGGGCAGGTGGACCGGCTGGCCTTCGAATCCGAGGTGCTGCCGGGCGAAGTGACTATCGAACGGCTTGGCCCGCTGTTCGAGGACTTTCACATCACCCTTGTCGATGGCACCACGGTGACCGTGAACGACGCGATCCAGGCGCGTCAGGACTATGATGGCGTGACCATTCTCCAGACCGAGTGGCTGGGCGAATTGCGGTTCGGTGATGGCACCGTGACAACTTTGGCCGACCTGCTGAGTGATGATATGGCGGTCAGTGCGGGTGACGACATCACGACGGGCGATATTTTTGCCAATGATCTGGTTCAGAGCGCGGGCAATGACACATTGCGCGGATCGGGCGGCGGTGATGAGTATCACTTTGGCATCGGTGCCGGGCAGGATGTGATTATCGAAACCGCGCAGGGCTATGCATATTACCCCGATAATAACGAATTCACGTTCTATGACCTCAGTGAATTGCGCGAGATTGATACGCTCCGTTTCGGAGCGGGCCTTACGGTGGATGACCTGACGCTGACCCGAACGGGCGCATCTTTGGATGACCTGCGCATTGAAATAGCAGGGCAGGCGGACAGCATGTTGATTTCAAACCAGTTCCGCGCGGAGGGGAATTGGGGCACGGAGCGCCGCACGGGTGAGGTTGTGACCCTTGAGCGGTGGCATGAAATGGACGAGATGCAGAGCTTTTTCTCGGGCGGGCCGTTGCCGCCCCCGGGAGAGGAGGCCCCCCGTTCATGGGGGGACGATCCGCTGTTTTCTGCCGGTGTGGAACGGTTTGTTTTCGCGGACGGCACCGAGATGACACGCGCCGAGTTCGAGGCGCTGGTGGGCGCGTCGGACAATTCCGGGGACAATGTGATCAGCACCGGCACAAGCGGTGGCGTGCTTGATGGCGGTGCAGGCAATGATGCGTTGCGTGGCGGCACCGGCGACGATGCCTATCGCTTCGATGAAGGCTATGACAGCGATTTCGTGGTCGATGCCGGTGGGACCGACAGCCTTGATTTCGGCGCGGGCCTGAACCGCGGGCAGTTGACGCTGACGCGTACCGGGGACGACCTTGACGACCTGCTGATCGAAGTGGGCGGGCAGGTTCGCACGGCGCTGTATGTCGAGGGGCAGTTTGCCGGTGACGGGCGCGAGGTCGAGGTGTTCAATTTCGCCGATGGAACTACCCTGACGGCCGAAGACATCCGCCACTCTCTGATGACGCGCCAGATTTCGAATGGCGGAGACGATATCATCGGCTTCGAGACCTCTGACCTTATCGACGCGCGCAAGGGGGATGACGTGATCGAGGTGCGCGGTGGCAACGATATCGTGGATGGCGGTGAAGGCTTTGACACGGTTGTCCTGCGCGGGCCGCGGGCGGAGTATGTCGTCGAGGTGGAAGACGGTCGGATCGTGGTGACGGACCTTGGCGGACGTGACGGCGTGAACCGTCTGTATAATGTCGAGCGCCTTGTCTTTGCCGACGATCCGCTGGACGAAGGCGCCGCGACCACGCTGGCGCTGGTTGAAAATGTGGCCCCTGATGCGGGTGCTGCGGCGTTCACGCTTGGCGAGGACGGGCGTTTGTCCATTACCGCGGCTGCTCTCATAGCTGCGGCAAGTGACCCGGATGGGGCGAGTGTGTCGCTGGTTTCCGTCGGTGCGGTTTCGGGGGGCGATCTGGAGCCGCAGGCCGATGGAAGCTGGCGCTACACCCCTGAGGCCGATTTCAACGGTGAGGTGACATTCGAGTACGTCGTCGAAGATGCAGGCGGCCTTCAGGCCACGGGCACGGCGACAATCGAAGTGACCCCGGTGAATGATGCCCCGGTCGCCGACCAACCGATTGGCAGCGTCGATCTGGACGAGGACACGGCGCTGGGCTTTGATATTCCGGCTGATGCCTTTGCCGATCTGGATGGCGACGCTTTGAGCCTGAGCCTGACGATGGTGGACGGTGCCGCGCTGCCCGACTGGATGGGTTTCGATGGTGCGGTGCTATCGGGGACACCGCCACAGGATTGGTCCGGCTTTGTCGATCTGAAGCTGACAGCGAGCGACGGGGCGGAGAGCGCCGAGCAATACTTTGCCGTGCATGTGCTGCCGGTGAACGATGCGCCCGAGGCAGTAGGTACGATTGCCCCGCAGGAGGTCACCGAGGGTGATGTCCTGTTGCTGACGCTATCGGCGAACAGCTTGTTTGCCGATGTGGATGGCGATGCGATCACGCTTGAGGTGACGCTGGCGGATGGGAGCCCGCTGCCGGAGTGGCTGAGCTTCGATCCGGTGGGCGGGGTGCTGAGCGGTGTTGCGCCAGATGGCTCTGTCGGGACGCTTGCGTTGTCCGTGACGGGTTCGGACGGGCAATCGGCGACCGTGCTGCCGCTTGAGCTGGATATTCTGGCGAGCAATACCGCGCCTGAGTTGATGCAGTCGTTGCCTGATGTCAGCGGTGAGGAAGACGGCGTGATCAATTTCACGCTGCCCGCAGGATTTGTAGGTGATCCGGATGGCGATACCTTGATCTACAGGGCCACGTTGGCGGGTGGAGCGGCCTTGCCGGGGTGGCTGAGCTTCGATCCGGGGACGCTTGCCTTTACAGGTCAGCCCCCTGCGGATTGGGCCGGGGTGCTGGAATTGAGCGTCGACGCCACGGATGGGGAGTATAGCGTTGCTGACACCTTTACGCTCACGATCAACCCTGTGAACGATGCGCCGGTGGCGGCGGACGATGGCGGCTTTGGCACGAGTGGCAGCGATCCGCTGGACATTGATGGCGCGACCTTGTTGGCCAATGACAGCGACGTGGATGGTGACGCGCTTGAAATTACCTCCGTGTCTGACGCCGTGGGCGGGACGGTGTCGCTGGATGCCAGCGGGATCGTGACATTCGTGGCCGATGCGGGGTTCGAAGGCGAGGCCAGCTTTGCCTACGTTGCAAGCGATGGTGCGCTTGAGGCCGAGGCGCGCGTGAGGATCGATGTCACGGCTGACGAAACCCCCTATGACGGTTGGTGGGTCGGAACCGAGGGCAAGGACTGCATGTTCGGTGGCTGGTGGAGCGAAAACCGGATCTTCGGCGCCGGCGGCCATGACCGGATTTTCGGAGGTTTCAAGGCTGACAGTCTTCATGGTGGTGATGGCGATGACCGGATTTACGGCCTGTCCGGGGATGATGACCTTGCCGGACAAGTGGGCGCTGACCGTCTCTTTGGGGGGCGCGGCGAAGACACGGTTTCGGGTGGTGCTGGGGACGATTCCCTTTGGGGCGGGGACGGCAGCGATACTTTCGTGTTCCGAGACGGCGATGGCAAAGACCGGATTCAGGATTTCGAAGACGGCGGTTGGCATGGCGGCGGCTGGGGCTTTGGCCGTTGGTATGGCGGCTGGGGACATCGCCCGGGGGATGTGATCGCGTTGGATGTCGATGGCGTGGAGGGCTTCGATGACCTGATGGACATGGCGCGGCCCGAGCGTGGCGGCGTGGTGTTCGATTTCGGCGATGACGACAGCCTGGCGCTGGCCGGTACGCGGCTACATGAGCTGGACGCGGATGATTTCGTCTTCGTGTAAGCCTACAAAGCCGGGGGGCGGTGTGAACGTTGGCCCCCGGTGTTCGGCGTGTGAACCCTCTTCTGGCCGGGTGTTCGGGAATGAGCCCGGGCCCGGGGATTTCGTTAGGCTGAACTGGTCTTAAGAAGGTTTGAATTGACCTGAGGTGCGCGGCTGGCGCAATTTGCGTTGGATCACGAAAGAGGGAAGACAACGCCATGGTATCGGTCACGCTGGACGAGATTGAAAAGACCACCTGCGCGGCGTTGATGCGCCATGGCGCGTCGAAATGGGTGGCCGACTGCGTGGCCGATGCGGTGCGCAAGGCGGAAAGCGTCGGAAACAAGATCTGCGGGCTTTACTATCTGGAAAGCTATTGCACGCAACTGACCACTGGCCGGGTGAAAGGCGACGTGGAGCCCGAAGTCAGCCGCCCGCGCCCCGGTGTAGTGGAGGTGGACGCCAAGTTCGGTTTTGCGCAGCCTGCCTTTGCCCGTGGGTTGCCCGAGGCAGTTAAGGCCGCGCGGGACAATGGCGTGGCGAGCCTTGCCGTGGGTCATGCGCATACCTGCACCTCTTTGGGGTATTTCACCGAACAGATCGCGCGCGAGGGTCTGATCGGCTTTGGCCTGACCAATGCCTCGCCCATCGTGGCGCCACCGGGCGGCAAGACGCGGGTGATCGGCACCAACCCGATTGCCTTTTCGGTGCCCGATGGCAAAGGCGGGATTGCCATGCAATTTGACCAATCCACCACTACGGTCGCCTTGGGCAAGATCACCATGGCGAAGGCCGCCGGTGAAACAATCCCCGAGGGCTGGGCGGTGGATGCCGAAGGGCGGCCAACCACCGACCCCGAGGCAGCGCTGGGCGGTTCGCTTGTGTCCATGGGCGGCTACAAGGGCTGGGGCTTTGGCCTGATGGCGGAACTTCTGGCCGCGGGCATGACCGGCGGCGTGGTGAGCCGGGATGTGACACCCTTGAAGGCCCCCGAGGGCCCGCCCCATGACTTGGGTCAGTATTACCTGTTGATGGACCCCGAGGGGTCCGGGGCATTTTTCGACAGGTTGGCGGCTGTCGAGGCCGGTGTGGCGCAGGACGAGGGCGCGCGGATGCCCGGGCAGGGGAAAACCCCGATGAATCCCGTGGACTTGGATGAGGGGGTCTGGACGCAGGTGCGCGGATTGGCGGGGCTGACCTGAACCGGAGCCTGTGGTCTGCGCTTGTTTTCTTGTCGCTTTGCCGTTCTCATGGTGGCATTGATCGCGGCATGGCCTGATCTGTGCTGATCTGGATCAATGCGGGCTTGCTTGGCTTGGCGTTCAATCAGGGCACAGTGCAAAGTCATGAAAGAGCGGGTATGCGGCATTTGAGCGTGGCGGCGGTTTTGGCAGTGTCGGCCTGCGGTGGTGTGACTGAAACCACACCGGGACAGGAGACCTACATGAGCTATTGTGTCACCTGCCATGGCGGGAGCGGGCAGGGCAATGGCCCTCTGGCGGAAGATTTGCCGGTGGCCCCAGCGGACCTCACGCGGCTGGCGGCGCGCAATGATGGCGTTTTCCCCTATTCCGGTGTTATGGCGCGGGTCTATGGGTATCCGGGGCAATTTCACGTGATGCCCGAGTTCGGCCCGATCCTTGAAGGGCCGACGGTGATGTGGCGTGATGAACGTGGTGACGTGGTGGAAACGCCCCGGGCCCTGTTGGATATTGCGCGGTACCTGGAAACATTGCAGCGTGACTAGCGCAGCAAGGCAAGGAGGTCTGAAGATGAAGGCAGTGGTTTTTTGTGGTGCGTTGGCGTTTCTGGGGATCAGCGGTGCCGCGATGGCCGAGACCCCGGGACAGGCCGACTATGAGCGTTATTGCGCCAGTTGCCATGGTCTTGAAGGCACCGGCCATGGGCCGATGCGCGCGGTCTTGACGCTTGCTCCGGCGGACCTGAGTGCGCTGAGCGAGGTCAACGGCGGTGTGTTCCCGCTGGAGCGGGTGGTCAAGCGGATCGACGGGCGCGACCCCTTGGTCGCACACGGCAGCCCGATGCCGGTCTATGGAACGTTCTTTGATTATGGCAAGGGTGTCACGCTTGAGATGCCCAGCGGCGAAAAGATCATGACGACGCAACCGGTGGCCGATCTGGTGGCCTATATCAAGGGGTTGCAAGGCGCGGCGGAGTAAGGCCGATTTGATTGGCGGCTGTGGCGCACTACCTCACTTTTGGGAGGTGTGCCATGAAACGTTTGTTTGTGCTGATCTGTTTGGCCATCGGACTTGCCGGTCCGACCCTGGCCGACCCGGGCGCGGTCCGGACGGTTATACGCGATCAGATTCACGCCTTTAAAAGCGATGATTTCGAACGGGCCTTCACCTACGCCAGCCCGACGATACGCGGTATTTTCCAGACGCCTGAGCGGTTTGGCCAGATGGTGCGGCAGGGATACCCCATGGTCTGGCGCCCCGTAACCCTGCGGTTTTTGCCGATCGAAGAGCACGCGGAAGGGCTTGTTCAGCCGGTGATGATCCGCGATGCCCAAGGGGCCTTGCATATCCTTGACTACGACATGGTCGAAGGTGAGACCGGTTGGAAAATCGACGGCGTGCAGCTTCGCGCGCCTGCGGGGGCTGTTTGATTCACCCTTGGTTTTTTCTTGGCAAAAATACCCAAATCCCGGTGGTCTGCATACGCACCGTCACGGTGGGGTCGGGCCCCGTTAACCCTTTGTAGATACCCCTTTGCCCGGGCGGAGGCCCAAAGGCAGAGGCTGCTCCGGGCCGCATGGGGCTTCGGGCGCGCAACAAAGGGATTTAGCGATGAACAAGGCAATCACCGACGGGGTGAGTTTCATGCCGCCCCGCTTTGCGGCGGGGCTGGACGTGTGGTCGAGCGGGGATGGTACGCCGGGGTCGGATACCTATGAGAACGCGGCAAATGCGGCTTTCGTACCCGCCGATCAGGATTTTGGCGGGGCGTTGGAGCTGATCAAGAACGAAAGCGTGCAGCGGCTACGCCATATGGGGCAGACGCCGATCCTGCCCGGGTGTTACTTGCAGGTCCGCGCGCGCGTGAAGGCCGTCAGCGGCGCCTTGCCCGATGTGCGCATCGCGGCTTGGGCCGGGGGGGCAGGTGACGTGCACGTCACGGGCCTGACCGAGGTTGGCCCGGCAGTGAGCCTGACACAATATGGCGATGTCGTGGAGGTGCGCGCGATCATCGGCAGCGGTGCGCGGGGCGGCGTTGATATGATTTGGGGGGCTCAACCGATTTATGCCCATGTGGGCCTTGATCTGACGGGGCCGAATGGCGGAACCGTGCGGATCGACGATATCGAGGTCGAAGATGTCACGCGCTTTTTCCTGCGGGATATGCTGAGCATTGTCGATGTGCGCGATTTCGGCGCCGTGGGGGATGGCAGCACGGATGATTCCGCCGCCTTCGAGGCTGCCGATGCGGCGGCCAATGGGCGCGAGGTGCTGGTGCCGGCGGGCACCTATCATCTGGCCGACAGCGTGACGTTCCAGTCCCGTGTTCGGTTCGAGGGCATGGTGACGATGCCCGAGGACAAGATGCTGTCGCTCACGCGGAACTATGACCTTCCGGCCTATATCGATGCTTTTGGCGATGGCGAGCTGGCCTTCAAGAAGGCGTTTCAGGCGCTGCTTAACAATGCCGGGCATGAATCGCTTGATCTGGGCGGGCGGTTGATCGAGGTGAGCGCGCCGATCGACATGCAGGCGGCCGTCAACAACCGGGATTTCTATTCCCAGCGGCGGGTCATTCGAAACGGGCAGCTTTCCATGTTGCCGGGGCCTGCGTGGGACACGGAGGTTGTCACCTCGCAGGCGACCTATAGTGTGAATGACGCCAAGACCCTGACGGGGGTGGTCAACGTCGCCAATGTGCCGGTCGGAGCCTTGATCGAAGGTGCGGGCGTGGGGCGCGAGGTTTACGTGCGCTCCAAGAATGTCGCGGCGCAGGAGATCACCCTGAGCGCGCCGTTGTACGATGCCGATGGCACGCAGGTTTTCACCTTTCGCCGGTTCAAGTACATCCTTGATTTCAGCGGCTTCGAGGACTTGGGCAAGTTTGCCCTGTCGGATGTGGAGTTGCAGTGCCGCGGCGAGTGCAGCGGCGTCTTGTTGCCGCCGCGGGCGGGGGCCATCGCCTTTCGCGATTGTTTCTTCACCCGGCCCAAGGATCGCGCCATCACCAGCCATGGCGAGGGCGATCAGGGCATGTTGGTGGATCGGTGCCAGTTCCTGTCGGACGAGGGGCCCTTGGCGGCGGTGGACCGGACCTCGGTCGCGATCAATGCCAATGCCAATGACGTCAAGCTGCGCAACAACCGTGCGACGTTTTTCCGGCATTTCGCGGTGCTGGGGGGCTCATCCACGATCGTGATGGGCAACCATTGGTTCCAGGGCGACAGTTTGCAGGATTCGCCGCGCACGGCGGGCCTTGTCCTGACACGGACCAACAACCGCGGCACCATCACCGGCAATTACATCGACAACAGTTTCATCGAATGGGCCAACGAGCATGACAAGGCGCCGGAGTATTCCAGCGAGTTTTCCTTCAGTTCGCTGAGCATCACCGGCAATGTCTTCATGAGCACCCATGTCGCGCCGTGGTTCAACTATATCGTGGTCAAGCCGCATGGGCCGGGGCATTACCTGAACGGCCTGACGGTGACGGGCAACAATTTCCGTGTGGTCGGCTCGGAGATTACCCGTGTCGAGGCGGTGGATACCTCTTTCGCCGATCTGGATTACAACAAGTTTTCCGACATCACCTTTGATGGCAATACCTTCAACCAGGTGCAGACCCCGGTGGCCAGCCCGGTAACCATTCGACACGATGAACCCACGCCGCAGGAAAGCTGGATCGTGGATGTGGACGACAAGCTGCCGTTCAATGCCTGGGCGCAAACGGTGGAATCGATCACCCATTCCGGGCCGATCCGCGATGGCGCGGGCAACGAGCATTACGGGGTGCCATACGTCTTTGCCAAGTATGGCCCGGATCGTGACCAGTTGCGCCTGCGTTGGGGCACGCCCGTGGAGGGGGCGGTGATCATGCGGGTACGGATCGACGACCCGTTCTAGAACTCTTGCCACAGGCCGAAGCGGGCGGCGAGATCGTTGCCCTCCATCAAACCGGCTGTCACGCCAACTTCGAGATGCGTGGTATTCGAGAGTTGCCTGACATAGGCCGGGGCCAGCTTGGCCCATGTCTGGCCGGTGTCGGTGGCGCCGGTTTGCAGTTGCATGATGAACATATGGCCCTTGCGGGTCTTGAGGCCGACGGTTGCGTCGGCCTCGTACTGTGTGGCCAGGGCATCATCCGTCTCGGCGCGGGTGTCGAGGGTGATCCAGCCATTGTGCCCCAGAATGCCAAGGCCACGCCCCAGTGAGACCCCGGTTTGCAGCACGGGGCGCATCTTGGGGCGGGGGCCGGGCAGGGGCGGCAGGGGGCCGCCGCCGGTAATCACCAGCTTGAAGGGCGGTGTGCGCCAGCGTTCAGCGTAACCCAGCCCCAGCTGAACCGCCATGCGCAGGGGGCGGTCGGTGCCACCCACGGGCCATCGGGCAAAGGCGATGGTCTTTTTCGCGGTGTCGGGTGTTGCGCCGAGATCGAGGCCCAGGGTCAGGCGCTTTGACAGGCCGTATTCCGCGTACAGGCTGGCATAGTCGTCGGGGCCACCTGTTTCGTAGGTGGCGGACAGAAAGGTTTCCCCTTGGGCACGCGGCCATGGCCCTGCGGAGGCGCAGGGGGCCATCAGGCACAGGGCCAATAAGGCAAGGGCGCGCAGCATGAGACACCTCCTGCGCTTACCATTGCTTAATCAGGGTAAATCTGACGTTAACGTAAACCGGCGGTCAGCCGGTTTTGTGGTCCTCGGGTGCGGGATCGTCGCCCAGAAGAGGGGTGCCGGAGTTCGCGTGCTTGTGCACAAGGCGCTTCTGACGCTTGGTTTTCGGAACATTCAGGTGCCGCGCGGCCTTGGGCTTGTCTTGCCCGAAACCGGGGTAGAGACGGGTTATCGCCCTGCGCAGATGCGCTGGCACAAGGTCGAGGTTGCGGGCACATGGGGCGAGTGTTTCTGTGGGCACGCCCCGCGTCAAAACCGTGTCCTGCCTGTCCATCAAAAGCAGGTAATGGACCCGATCCTTGACCCGTGCAGCAGCGATGCCGGGCAGGGCGGTCAGAAGATGGGCGGGGACAAGTGCCCCCTCATGGCCGAACATACGGCGGGCGATGTCGGATGTGACGTGGATCTGTTGATCCCTGGGCAGGCGAATGCCCTTTTCAGGCAAGCCGGGGCCGAGGGCCTCGGCATTGATGCGGATGGCGCGGCGGGGGGCGTCAAGCTCAACGCGGAAGACATGGCGCAAGGGGCGGTAGGCGCCGCTGCCGGTGCGCAGCAGATCACCCGGTTTGAGGTTTTCCACGGGTTTGGGGCCGTCCAGTGTTTCGATCACTGCGCCCTTGGTCAGGCCGATGCGGGCATTGGCGTTGTCCTCGGGGGCTTTCGTTGGGGCATCCGGGGCATTCGCGGCGACGGCGGGCAGGGGCCTGCCGGTGGCCTTGGCAATGTTGAGCGCGGCCTGCCAGCCCTGCGTGATCTGCGGCAGGCCAAGCGGTTTTTCGGAAACCTGCGGCGTATAGTCGATCTTAGTTGTACATGCCATGGGGTGCCCTGTTCTGTCTTACCGTCGTTTTCAACGAGGGGTAGTGGGCAACTGGGGCGGATTTGTGATGAACTTCGGTGAATCCGGGGCAAATCCGGGGCATTGCACAGGGTCCTGAACCTGCTAGGCTGACATGCAGGAGGTGTGCCATGCTCAAGATTACGCCAGCCAATGATCGCCAGACGGTGATCACCACCTTCGAGATGACGCCGGGCACCTGTCAGGACCTGTTGGATGAACTGACGGCGGCTTATGAGGAGTTCATTTCGAAACAGCCCGGCTTTATCGCGGCGGGGTTGCATGTGAACGATGCGCAAACCCGGATTGCCAACTATTCGCAATGGGAAAAGCGCGAGGATTTCCAGGCCATGCTGCGCAGCGAGGAAATGCGCCGCCGCAACCGGCGGATCAACGAGTTGTGCAAGAGTTTCGAGCCGGTGATGTATGACGTCGCAGCCTGTTTCGACTGAGCCTGACGCGGCGGAGCTGCGTGAAGAAGTTGCCGGACTCCGGCGCGAGGTGGGGCGACTGAACAGGCATCGCTTTGTTCGGTTGCACAATTCCCTGCCCAAGCTTTTGTGGTTCAATTTCCTGCGCGGCGCGGCCTTTGGCCTTGGAACGGTGCTGGGCGCTTCGGTGCTGCTGTCGTTTCTGGTGTGGTCCATCAGCCAGATAGAGATGTTGCCGGTGATCGGGGAATGGGCTGCCGAGATTGCGCGCCAGATGGAAGCCGCCGCAGAACGATAGGCGGGACTGATATCGATCAAGGCCGTCGTGGCGCGCCAGTGTCACCATGGGCCATTGCAACACGAGAGGACTCCTGAGATGTACAAGAAAATTCTGGTGCCCGTTTCCTTTGACAATGACCGCGACGCGGCGGGTGCGCTTGAAGTGGCGGCACGACTTGCCGGGGACGAGGCAGAGATTGTCCTGATTCACGTGATGGAACAGGTTCCAAGCTATGCGATTTCCTATGTGCCGCAGGATTACCTTGTGGAAAGCCGTCAGGCGATAGAAGCCGAATTGCGTGAGATGGCGGGCAGCGTACCGAAGGGGAGTTCGGAGGTGGTGGATGGCCATTCGGGGCGCACCATTGTGGATTATGCCGAGAAGAACGGCGTGGATTGCATCGTGATGGCCAGCCACCGGCCCGGTATGGCCGATCTGCTCTTGGGCAGTACGGCGGCGCAGGTGGTGCGGCATGCCAATTGCGCGGTGCATGTGATCCGGTAACGAGCAACGAAAGGGAGGACCCATGACACGTATGATCGCGATGGCACTTGCGCTGATGGCCGGGGCGGCCACGGCGCAGGAGGCCGTGAACATCCGGCCCGACATGATGTCGGTCACGGTGGAAACCCCCGGCGGCCCGGTGGAGATCAGCCGCATTCAGGACAACGACAACAGGCTGGAAGGCGAATGGGCGCGGACCTCGCGCCCCTGTCCGAATTTCTGCATCCAGCCCATCGTGCCCGCGCCCGGCGTGACGCCGATTGGCGAGTTGGAGATGCTGGAATTCCTGCAAGACCCCGATGTGGTGGTGATCGACGGGCGCGTCCCGCGCGACTATGCGACCGGGGCCATTCCGGGCGCCATCAACATTCCTTACACCGAGGCGCCCGATCGTCTGGGCGAATTGGGGTGCGAGCCGGATTTCGAGGGGTTCATCTGTGACGGGGATGACGTCAAATCGGTCGCGCTTTATTGCAACGGGCCGTGGTGCGGGCAATCCCCGGCGGCGGCGCGGCGGATGATCGAGGCGGGATTCCCGGCCGAGAAAATCCATTATTACCGTGGCGGCATGACCGCATGGCGGATGCTGGGCCTGACGGTCTCGGACCCGTCTTGAGGGATTGAAATGCACAGGGGCGGCCCCATCTCATCTTGAGTTGGATGATAATGGAGGCCGACCCCGATGCATTGCCCTGTGGATGGCGAAGAACTTGTGATCACCGACCGCTCCGGTGTCGAGATCGACTATTGCCCGAAATGCCGGGGTGTCTGGCTGGACCGTGGCGAGCTGGACAAGATCATTGATCGTTCCTCGGGTGGCGAGGCATCCGCCCCACGGCGCGATACGCGCGGCGAGAAACGCAAGAAACGTGGCGGGATCGGCGATTTCCTTGAGGATATCTTCGATTTTTAAACGGTTCGCGTAATTCCGCTCTGCGTGAGGCGGGACACGAATTATCTTGCCTTGGTCCGGCGGATCGGTCAGAGAGGGCGGGCTAAGACCTTCTATTCGAACTTTCTGTTTTCCTTCACCGGCACGCAGTCACTCGATCCAGACGCGCTTTGCCGGGCCGCTGCATATTGCGAGCGGCACTTATGATAAGGAAAATGACAGATGGCCAATGGCACTGTAAAATGGTTCAACACCACCAAAGGATATGGCTTCATTGCACCGGAATCCGGTGGCAAGGACGTCTTTGTTCACATCTCCGCCGTTGAGCGTTCGGGCCTGACTGGCCTGGCCGACGACCAGAAAGTGACCTTCGACGTGGAAGCAGGCCGTGACGGCCGCGAAAGCGCAACGAACCTCGCCCTGGCCTAAGCGGCCTGACGCGATGTGAGATTAGGCGCGGCGCCCGAAAGGGGGCCGCGTTTTTTTGTTTAAAGTGAGTGGTTTAAGGGGGTGCCGAAATCTTGAAAAGATTTCGGTCCGATTTCTTTTGAAGAAATCGGGGGCGGTGCGGTGAGCCAGTGGAGCAGCGCGCGGTTGCAAAAAATGATATTTTGCTTTGTGTCTTGGCAAAGTGAAAGTCGTTGGAACATAACTCTTAATTGGCTGGTGCAGCGGATGAGTAATTGTTCTACTGGCTCAAGAAGTATGAAAATAGCCGCGCCCAAAGTGTTGTATCTTAGTTCAGTAAGTTTCAAATCAACTTTACTCGTTTGACACAGGCGAAAAATTGCCACAATCATTGGTAATTGTGTCAATAACTGCTGCAACGTGAAATGGCGGAATCTGAAATTTATCATCGGTGTATTTCGAAACATAACGATTTGGAATACGATAAGGTCGCAAACTCTATGGAAATATGGGGTTATGAAGCCAAAGTTTTCTATTCAGGGAAATGTGTGCAAGCTTATCCAGGTAGACAAGATCAGGAAAAGGCTTATGATTTCGGAACGAATTTGGAGCCAAGAAGAAAATTTGGATTTTTAAATGGAAAACCTGCGTTGCGAGAAGTGGCTTGGGTCGAAGGCATGGACGGAGTTTCAGAGCGTGATGGCGGCAAAGCTGTTTGTATCTGCATTCAGTGGCTTGGAAAGTTAGGATGAGGGACCACGCAAACTTGGATATCGAGCTGTTGAATCATGGCTGTGACAGCAGACTTGAGTTTTCACGGACATTTGGAGAGGTCTGTGATGGTATTTCAGATGTTGTGGGTTCTGAAGTGAGTGGTCACGTTTATCAGCGAGAAGGTCTGGGTGATTGGGTGGCGCTCTCGGCGGACATTGAAGATTATGGTGAATTATTCTTTGCTGGTCCTGTCCATAAGCATGAAGCCGGATGCTCCATTTGGTATTCACGCAAAGATGGACTTAATCATAGGACAGTAGCGACACTTGTTATGGCGTTAACCCACTTAAATGGTGATTTTTTGGATCCTGATACAGGGATACTAATAGAAGCCAGCAAAAAAAGATTGGCAAGTTTCATTGGCGACGGAAATATCACGCATACCGATCAGACCTTTGTGTCGAAGACAAGTTTCTCAGCTATTAGAATCCAAGAAAACTAGTAGCTTTCATTTTTTCAGCCGTTTCACATTCCCACCCCGTTGCCCGGGCCGTCCGGCCGTTGAGCGGCCGCGCGACTTCGTCGCTTCCTCGGAGGCTTTTTCGACCGCTTGTTGACGGGCCAGCGGGTCGTCGGCGACGGCGAGATCGACGGCTTCGAGCCGTTTGATCTCATCGCGCAGCCTTGCGGCCTCCTCGAACTCCAAGTTCTCGGCGGCTTTGCGCATGTCGGTGCGTAGCCCGTCCAAATGCGCCTGTAGGTTGGCGCCGGCCATGGGTTTGTCGACGGTCGCGGTGACGCGGTTCATGTCGACGTCGCCTTGGTAGAGGCCTGCGAGGATATCCTCGACGTTTTTCTTGATGGTGGCGGGGGTGATTCCGTGTTCCTCGTTATAGGCGATCTGTTTTGTCCGCCTACGTTCGGTCTCATCCATCGCGCGCTGCATGGAGCCGGTGATGCGGTCGGCGTACATGATGACGCGGCCTTCGGCATTCCGCGCGGCGCGGCCGATGGTTTGGATGAGGGAGGTTTCCGAGCGCAGGAAGCCCTCTTTATCCGCGTCCAGAATGGCGACCAGCCCGCATTCGGGGATGTCCAGCCCCTCGCGCAGCAGGTTGATCCCCACCAGCACGTCGAAGGCCCCCAGCCGTAGGTCGCGCAGGATTTCGATGCGTTCGATGGTGTCGATATCGGAGTGCATGTAGCGCACGCGAATGCCCTGTTCATGCAGGTATTCGGTGAGGTCTTCGGCCATGCGTTTGGTGAGCGTGGTGCAGAGCACGCGGTAGCCGTCTTCGGTGACGCGGCGCACCTCGTCCAGCAGGTCGTCGACCTGGGTGTCGACGGGGCGGATTTCGACCTGCGGATCCAGAAGGCCGGTGGGGCGGATCACCTGTTCGGTGAAGACGCCGCCGGATTGTTCCAGCTCCCACGCCGCCGGGGTGGCGGAGACGAAGACGGATTGCGGGCGCATGGCATCCCATTCCTCGAACTTCAGGGGGCGGTTGTCCATGCAGGACGGCAGGCGGAAGCCGTGTTCGGCGAGGGTGAACTTGCGGCGGTAGTCGCCTTTGTACATGCCGCCGATCTGCGGGACGGAGACGTGGGATTCATCGGCGAAAACGATGGCGTTGTCGGGGATGAATTCGAAAAGGGTGGGGGGCGGTTCGCCCGGCGCGCGGCCGGTGAGGTAGCGCGAGTAATTCTCGATCCCGTTGCAGACGCCTGTGGCTTCCAGCATTTCAATGTCGAAATTGGTGCGTTGTTCGAGGCGTTGGGCCTCAAGCAGCTTGCCTTCGCCCACCAGTTGATCCAGCCGGGTGCGGAGTTCCTTTTTGATCTGGATCACCGCCTGCTGCATGGTCGGTTTCGGCGTCACGTAGTGGGAGTTGGCATAGACGCGGATGCGGTCCATGGAGGCGCATTTTTCGCCGGTCAGCGGGTCGAATTCGGTAATGGATTCAAGTTCTTCGCCAAAGAAGCTGAGCTTCCAGGCGCGGTCTTCGAGGTGGGCGGGGAAAATTTCAAGGCTGTCGCCGCGCACCCGGAAGGAGCCGCGTTGGAAGGCCTGGTCATTACGGCGGTATTGTTGCGCCACCAGATCGGCCATGACCTTGCGTTGGTCATAGTCATTGCCGACGATCAGGTCTTGGGTCATGGCGCCATAGGTTTCCACGGACCCGATGCCGTAGATGCAGGAGACCGAGGCCACGATGATCACATCGTCGCGTTCCAGAAGCGCGCGGGTGGCGGAGTGGCGCATCCGGTCGATCTGTTCGTTGATCTGGGATTCCTTCTCGATATAGGTGTCCGAGCGGGGCACATAAGCCTCGGGCTGGTAGTAGTCGTAGTAGCTGACGAAGTATTCGACGGCGTTATGGGGAAAAAACCCCTTGAATTCCCCGTAGAGTTGCGCCGCCAGTGTCTTGTTGGGGGCAAGGATGATGGCGGGGCGTTGGGTTTCCTCGATCACCTTGGCCATGGTGTAGGTCTTGCCGGTGCCGGTGGCACCCAGAAGCACCTGATCGTGTTCGCCGCCCAGAACGCCCGAGGATAGCTCGGCGATTGCCGTGGGCTGATCGCCGGCGGGGTCAAAATCGCTGACCATTTCAAAGCGTTTGCCGCCTTCGAGTTTCTCGCGGGTTTTCACATCCGGCGCGGGGGCGTGCATCAGCGCCTCGGAACTGTCGGAATGGGCGTATGGCATGGGTGACTCCTGTGATCCCCACAGATTTGATCCGTTTTTGTTCCGGTTCAAGAGGGGATGCGTTGCGGGTGCGTGCCCTTAGAGCATATGGCCGGATTTCGCGGCCTTGGTGGCAAGATAGGCGCGGTTATGGGCGTTCTCGCCCACCTTGAGGGGGACGCGTTCGGTGACGGCGACGCCGCAGTGTTCCATCATGGCGATTTTGCCGGGGTTGTTGGTCAGCAGGCGCACCGAGGCAAAGCCCATGCGCTTGAGGATCTCCGCGCCGATGCGGAAATCGCGTTCGTCATCCTCGAACCCCAGCCGATGGTTGGCCTCGACCGTATCGAACCCTTGGTCCTGCAGGGAATAGGCGCGCATCTTGTTGGCAAGGCCGATGCCGCGCCCTTCCTGGTTGAGGTAGAGCAGGACACCCGCGCCTTCGGCCCCCATTTGCGCGAGGGCCCCGCGCAGTTGCGGGCCGCAATCGCATTTCAGGCTGCCCAAAAGGTCGCCGGTGAAACAGGCCGAGTGCAGGCGCGCCAGAACCGGGGCGTCGCGGCGGGGCTGGCCGATTTCCACGGCGTAATGTTCTTCGCCGCCATCCTCGGGGCGGAAGATATGCAACCGGCCCGCCTCGGACACTTCAAGCGGCAGGCGGGCGTTGACGACCGGGTGCAGGGGGCTCATTTCCTGCATATGCGGGGCGGCGGCGCCCGCGTCGATCAGTGACAGGTGATTGGCTTCGGCCATGGCGGGGCCATCGGCGAGGTCCAGCACGAGGACGGCGGGCAGAAGGCGTGCGGTTTTCACGAGGGTAAGGGCGAGGCGGTGCAACTCGGCATTGCCATCGCGGGCGGTGGCAAGCGGGCCTTTCATCGGTGTCTTGAGGTCGTCGGCGGGGTCGGCCACCGAAAGCACCCACGACAGGCTGGCATCGGGGGGCAGGATGACACGGGCCAGATCGCCATCATAGGCGCGTGCCTTGAGCGTTTCGGCGCGTCGCGCGCTAATGGCAAGGACAGGGGCCGCGCCAAGCGCCAGAACATCGGCAAGGCGCTGTGCGTCCAGTGTTTCGGCGGCCAGAACGAGGGCCGCGCCCTTGGGGCCGTTCAGCACCACTGGTACGCCCATGCGCAGGTCGGCACGGGCGCGGGCAAGCGTTTCGATGAGATCAGGTGCGAGGCTCATGGGCGACTCCTGCGGTTCGGGGCGCTTCACATGTAGCGACTATCGTAACGGATTGAAATATTTGCTCGCAAGGCAACACGTGGCCGTGATGCGTTTGTAGTAAGACTTGCCGTTGGCGTGATCCGGGCGCACATCTGAGCAAACAAGGCAAAGGAGTGACCGGGATGGGACAGCTCAAGAAAATTCTGCTTGTCGATGATGACGAGGACCTGCGCGAGGCGCTGAGCGAACAGCTTGTGATGACCGAGGAGTTCGACGTTTTCGAAGCTGGTAACGGATCGGAGGCCATGGCGAGGGCCCGGGACGGGATTTACGATCTGGTCATACTTGACGTGGGTCTGCCCGATACCGATGGCCGGGAGCTGTGCCGGTTGATGCGCAAGCAGGGGGTGAAGGCCCCGATCATGATGTTGACGGGCCATGATGGCGATGCCGATACGATCCTCGGGCTGGACGCGGGCGCCAACGATTATGTCAGCAAACCCTTCAAGTTTCCCGTGCTTCTGGCCCGGATCCGTGCGCAGTTGCGTCAGCACGAACAAAGCGAAGACGCGGTGTTTCAGCTTGGGCCGTATACGTTCAAGCCCGCGATGAAGATGCTGGTGGATGAGGAAGATCGCAAAGTCCGCCTGACCGAGAAGGAAACCAATATCCTGAAGTTCCTCTATCGGTCGCCCGATGGCGTGGTGGCGCGCGATGTACTGTTGCACGAGGTTTGGGGATATAATGCGGGGGTCACGACCCACACGCTTGAGACCCATATTTACCGCCTGCGCCAGAAAATCGAGCCCGACCCCTCGAATGCGCGTCTATTGGTGACCGAATCTGGTGGGTATCGACTCTTGTCATAGTTGAATTTAATCTCTATTTGAGATACATCAATGTAGACGGTCGCATACTGTGGCAGTTGATACAGCATACCCGTTGCATGTGCGGGTCATCACATGCACCTCCCTGTTGGACTGACCCCGGCTTGCCCGGGGTCTTTTTTTGTCTCGTGGGTGGGTGTCATGGGCGCGCGGGCGCGGTATAGGTCAGGTGAACACCCCTCGGACAGGAGCCATCCACATGCCCTTTACCCTTGCTACTTGGAACATCAACTCGGTCCGCCTTCGCGAGGACCTGGTGGCGAAGCTTCTGCGCGAGGAGGGGCCGGATATCCTGTGCTTGCAGGAATGCAAAAGCCCGGTCGAGAAAATCCCGCGTGAACAGTTCGCCGCGCTTGGCTACCCGCACATGGTGGCGCGGGGGCAGAAGGGATACAACGGCGTTGCGATCCTGTCGCGCCAGCCGATCGAGGACGCGGGCGAGATGGATTTCGCCGGTTTGGGCCACGCGCGGCATGTGGCCGGGCGGCTGGAAAACGGGGTGGTGATCCATAACTTTTACGTGCCAGCGGGGGGCGACAAGCCCGACCGCGCGGTGAACGAGAAATTCGGCCAGAAACTGGATTACCTGACGGATATGCGCGACTGGTTCCGCGACAACCGCCCGGAAAAGGGGATTCTGGTGGGCGATCTGAACATCGCGCCGCTGGACGAGGATGTCTGGGACCACAAGAAGATGCTCAAGGTGGTCAGCCATACGCCGGTGGAGGTGGAGCATCTGGGAAATGCGCAGGAGGCGGGCGCGTGGGTGGATGTCACCCGCCGGGATATTCCCGAAGGCAAGCTTTACAGCTGGTGGAGCTATCGGGCGCGCGATTGGGACGCTGCCGACAAGGGGCGGCGGCTGGATCATATCTGGGCCACGCCGGATATCTCGAACGCCGCGCATGGGAGCCGCATCCTGCGCGCCGCGCGCGGGTGGGAAAAGCCCAGCGACCATGCCCCGGTGTTCGCAACCTTTGACCTGTGAGCTTGCGGGCGCCCCCTTGCATCATGGGGCCGCCTGCGCCATTTAAACGCTAACACTCATTCATAACCCCGGAGAGCGTAGCATGCTTGAACTCGGCGGCACGACCCCCCCCGCAACCGACCTGATCAAGGACGTCTCGGAGGCCGATTTCATGGCCGAGGTCGTCGAGGCCAGCCAGCAAGTGCCGGTGATCGTGGACTTCTGGGCGCCGTGGTGCGGGCCGTGCAAGACGCTCGGGCCGGCGCTTGAGGCGGCGGTGACCAAGGCCAAGGGCGCGGTGAAGATGGCCAAGGTCAATGTCGATGAGAACCAGATGATCGCCGGGCAGTTGCGGGTGCAGTCGATCCCGACGGTTTATGCCTTTTGGCAGGGGCAGCCGGTGGACGGTTTCCAGGGGGCTGTTCCGCCTTCGGAAATCGACGCTTTCGTAGAGCGCGTCGTGCAGGCTGCGGGCGGGGATTCCAGCGGTGGGCTGGACGATGCTTTGGCCGCCGCAGAAGAGATGCTGGAGCAGGGCGCGGCCACTGACGCGGCCCAGACCTTTGCCGCGGTCCTGCAAGAAGATGAAGCGAATGCAGGGGCATACGGCGGTTTGGTGCGTGCCCATATCGCCATGGACGATCTGGATCAGGCCGAGGCCATTTTGAACGGCGCACCTGCGGAGATTTCCGACGCGCCCGAGTTGGAGGCTGCCCATGCGCAGTTGGAACTGGCGCGGCAAGCGGCGGATGCGGGGCCGGTGGCCGAGTTGAAGGCTTCGGTCGAGGCCGATCCGGACAATCATCAGGCGCGCTTCGATCTGGCGCAGGCGCTTTATGCCGGGGGCCAGACCCAAGAGGCGGTGGATGAGTTGCTGGAACTGTTCCGCCGGGATCGGGAATGGAACGAAGCCGCTGCAAAACAACAGCTTTTCACCATTTTCGAGGCCTTGAAGCCCAATGATCCGATTGTCTTGAACGGGCGGCGGAAACTCAGCTCGATGATATTTGCCTGACCGCTGTGACGGGCTAGGTTCCACATATGTTCAATCAGGCCGATCTGCCCGACGTCATCCCGGTGTTTCCCTTGCCCGGTGCATTGTTGCTGCCGCGATCGCGGTTGCCTCTGCATCTGTTCGAGCCGCGATACCTAACGATGCTGGAAGATGCGTTGAAAACCCCGGAGCGGTTGATCGGGATGGTGCAACCCAATGCCGCCCCGGATGGTCGGACGGGGGGGACAGGCCTGCATTCAATTGGCTGTGTGGGGCGTGTCACGCAGTTCTCGGAAACCGAGGACGGGCGGTATATGATCACCTTGACCGGTCTATCGAGATACAGAATTATTGAAGAAACAGAAGGGTTTACGCCCTATCGGCGGGTCAGAGTCTCGTGGGAGGGATTCGAGCGTGATCTTGGCCCCGTGGATGAAGACCCCGGCTTTGACCGCGATCGATTCTTCAAGCTGTTGGAGCGATACTTCGCGGCGCGCGAGTTACAGACCGATTGGGAGAGCCTTGAGGGCGCGGATGACGAGCTGTTGATCAATTCGTTGTCGATGCTTTTGGGATTCGAGCCGGAGGACAAGCAGGCGCTTCTGGAGGCGCCATCGCTGAGCACACGGCGCGAAACCCTTGTAACGCTTATAGAATTTGCCCTACGGGGCGGCAGTGACGAGGAGGTCATGCAATGACCGAACGCCCGAAAACAGTCCCGTTTGATCGTCGGATGCTGGAGGCTTTGATCTGCCCGCTGACGCAAACCACATTGGAATACGACGCAGAGCAACAGGAACTGGTGAGCCGCAAGGCAGGCTTGGCCTTTCCGATCCGCGACGGGATTCCGGTGATGTTGGTGGACGAAGCGCGGCGGTTGGACGAGGGATAAAAACGTACGAGTCGTACGTTTTGTACGCGAGTTTCGTACGAAATCGGTAGGTCCTGTTTGCAGCGGCAAGTGGGTACCTGAATTGCGTGCGCCGCGGACATCACGAGCAGCCTTTGTCACAATTCAACCCAACTCTTTCCCAATTTTATTACAAGTATGCGTGTAGGGCAAAAGAGAGCGACAAAAAAATAGCGATACGAGGCAACAAATGACTGCGCAGGCAAAAGACATTGGTTTGATCAAAACCAAGCAGGAGGTTGAGCTGGCACCAGCGCTTGTGAAGGCAGCGCGTGCAAGCAATAGGAATCCGATCTCGATCATGTTGGACTATCGCAAATTTAAGCGCGGGCGGGGCAAGCTGCGGTTTTACGAATACATGCTTTACGAGCTTTATGACAAAAGCCGCTGGAGCGAAGATGAGCGCAGCCGGTTTATCTCAGCACATATCCACTGGCCGATCTCCAATGCCTGCAATGACACATCTTGGTGGGCGGTGACGGAAGACAAATGGTTGTCCACAAGTTTTTTGCGTCAGCATGGATTGCCGGTTCCGGCCACCGCCGCCGTTTTTGACCGTGGGCCGCGCAGTTTTCCCGATGCGCCAAAGCTGGAAACAGCGGCGGACCTGAAGTCTTTCTTGACTGGCAGAGTTGCTTTTCCGCTGTTCGCCAAGCCGGTTGTCGGCATGTGGAGCGCCGGTGCATTCCGGATCAATGGCTGCACTGATACCCATGTGCTGATTGAAGGGCAGGAGCCGGTTACGTTCGCGGATCTGGCTGACAAGATGTTTGGTGATCGGAGTTACCTGATTCAGGAATGCCTGAAGCCGCATCGTTTTTTCGAGGGTCTCACGGATTCAATTGGAACCGTGCGTTCGCTCAACTTGATTGGCAAGGATGGGCTGAATGTTCCGTTTGCGGCGCTGAAATTGCCAATGCAAAGCAATGTAGCCGACAATTTCTGGCGTCCGGGCAATCTATTGTGCCAATTGGATCCCGAAACGGGAACGGTTTTGACCATTGTCGATTCAAAAGATGGTGCCCGTGTCGCCTACGACAGCCTTCCTGGGGCGGCGCGAAAACTGATTGGTGAGCAACTGCCAATGTGGTCGGAATTGCGTGAGCTCAATGAAAAGGTTGCGCATCTGCATGCGGCGAACCGATACGGGTCTACAGATATTGCTCTGACCGAGGATGGCCCTGTTGTGGTTGAAGTTAATACGGGCTGCGCCTTTGAAATCATGCAGATGGCCACGGGCAAGGGGCTTTTGAGCGACGAGATGCTGGCATTCTTCCGCGAGTGCGGTGCGAAGATTTAAGACGAGATAAAAAAGGCCGGGTCAAATGCCCAGCCTTTTCGTTTGATCGCATGTTCAGCTTTCGCCGAAGACCCGTTGGAAGATCGTGTCGACGTGCTTGGTGTGATAGCCCATGTCGAATTTCTCTTCGATCTGCTCTTTGCCCAAGGCGGCCACGACATCGGCGTCGGCCAGAAGTTCCTCTTTGAAGTCGGTCCGCTCTTCCCAGACCTTGAGCGCGTTGCGCTGCACCATGGCGTAGGCGTCTTCGCGGCTGACGCCCGCCTGGGTCAGGGCCAGAAGCACGCGTTGCGACATGACGAGGCCGGGGAACTTGTTCATGTTTTCCAGCATGTTTTCGGGGAAGATCAGCATCTTGTCGATCACGCCGGTCAGGCGGGCCAGCGCGAAATCAAGCGTGACGGTGGCATCCGGGCCGATCATCCGTTCGACCGAGGAATGCGAGATGTCCCGCTCGTGCCAGAGGGCCACATCCTCCATCGCTGGCACCACGGCAGAGCGCACGAGGCGGGCAAGGCCGGTGAGGTTTTCGGTCAGGACCGGGTTTTTCTTGTGCGGCATGGCCGAGGAGCCCTTTTGCCCCATCGAGAAGAACTCGGCGCCCTCCAGAACCTCGGTGCGCTGCATGTGGCGCACCTCGATGGCGATGTTTTCGATCGAGGAGGCGACAACGCCCATGGCCGCGAAGAAGGCGGCATGGCGGTCGCGCGGGATGACTTGTGTGCTGATCGGCTCGGGCTGAAGGCCCAGCTTTTTGCAGACGTGTTCTTCGACGCGGGGGTCGATATTGGCGAAGGTGCCCACGGCACCGGAGATGGCGCCGGTGGCGATTTCCTCGCGCGCGGTTTTCATGCGGGCGAGGTTGCGGTCCATCTCGGCATAAAAGCGCGCGAAGGTCAGGCCCATGGTGGTGGGCTCGGCGTGGATGCCGTGGCTGCGTCCGACGCGCAGGGTCATCTTGTGTTCGAGCGCGCGGCGCTTGAGCGCGGCGAGCAGGCCCTCGATGTCGGCGATCAGGATGTCGGCGGCGCGCACCAGCTGCACGTTGAGGCAGGTATCCAGAACGTCCGAAGAGGTCATGCCCTGATGGACGAAACGGGCCTCTTCGCTGCCCACGTGTTCGGCGAGGTGGGTGAGGAAGGCGATGACGTCATGCTTGGTGACGGCCTCGATCTCGTCGATGCGGGCGACGTCGAATTCCACGTCATTGGCTTTCCAGACAGCCTCGGCGTTCTCTTTGGGGATCACGCCCAGATCGGCCATGGCGTCGCAGGCGTGGGCCTCGATCTCGTACCAGATGCGGAATTTGCTTTCGGGTGACCAGATGGCAACCATGTCGGGGCGGGAATAGCGGGGAATCATGTGACGAGCCTTTGTCTGTCCTGTAACGGTTGCCGGGGGTTTAGACGCTGGGCCGCGTAGCGGCAAGGCCGGGGCCGGGGAGTGAGACGCAATGACCATGCAATTGGCGGATTTCGAGGGAGAATGGCGGCTGGAGCGCCGGATCGTGCAGGCCGATGGCGTGGAGGCGCGATTGCAGGGCGTGGCCGTGTTCCGGGCGGTGCCCGAGGGGTTGGCCTATGAGGAGATCGGGACGTTGCGGGTGCCGGGCCAGCCGGAGATGGAGGCGCGGCGGGCCTATTTGTGGGGGCCGGACCTGTCGGTCTGGTTCGACGATGGGCGGTTTTTTCACCGGGTCCCGGCGGAGGGGGGAGAAACCGGGCATTGGTGTGACCCGGATCAGTATGACGGGCGCTATGAGTTCGAGGAGTGGCCGGTGTGGCGGGTGACATGGGATGTGCGGGGGCCGCGCAAGGATTACCGGATGGAGAGTGAATATCGGCGGTGAGGATTGGGGGCTTTGCCCCCGACGTTGAAAATGGGATTTTCAACGCCTCCCCCAGGATATTTGTGAAAAGAAGAAGGATTGGCTGTGCGAGAGATTTTACAGCGGGCGGTGCCCTATGACGTGACGGCGCGGCGGTTGCCGGGGATTGCGCCTTTGGAGGTGGAGGATTGGATTTGGGTCGATGACGCCTTTGGCGCGCAGATGGCGGAGCGGGCGCGGTTGCTGGCCGAGCGGCGCGACGAGGTTCTGGCGGTGACCCCCGAGGGCGAGGGCGCGGCGCAGGAATTGCTGGAGGTCGTTCTGGCGTGGCTCAAGGCGCATGCACCGGGGTATCGGCTGGGCGCTTCGGAGGTGGAGCGGCCCGATGGGGTGGTCGTGCCGGTGGAACGGGACGACCCGATGGGCACGCTGGGGCATCTGGTGCAGGAGGATCTGTGCCTGATGGAAAAGAGCGGCGATGAGCACAACCTGACGGCGGCGGTTTTGTGTTTTCCGGCCAGTTGGCGGCTGTCGGAGAAGATCGGGCGGCCCCTGACGGATATTCATGTGCCGGTGCCGGAGTATGATGAGGGGATCGCGAAGCGGGTGCAGCGCTTGTTCGACGGGGTGCAGGTGGGGCGGCCTTTGTGGCGGTTCAACGCCCTGCGCTATGCCGAGCCGGACTTGTTCCAGCCGCGGGCGCGCCGGGAGCCGCTTGAAACGCAAGCGCGGGGGTTGCCGTACTTGCGATCAGAACGGCAGTGCGTCTTGCGCTTGCCGGAGACGCGGGCCTGCGTGTTCTCGATCCATACATTCGTTGTCAGGGATGTGGAGAATGGCCCCGAGGCAACCCCGGCGCCCTGACAATCAAGGCGCCGGGTGATTTTCAGGCCGCGAAGAGCGTGAGGTGCGGGGTGCCGTCCGAGGTTTTCTCGGTCGTGGTCCCTTGGCCGTTCACGGTGCAGCGGACCTGACTGCGCAGGTTCGAAAAATGCTGCGAGGTCACCACATCGACGGGGGTGTCGAAGTGCAGGGTCAGTCGCCAGAAGCCGCCGATCCCTTCGCTGACCGATTTGATCCGGCCCGTGAAGGGCTGGTTGAGGTAGCGGCCGCGCACGGCCTGTCCGATTTGCCAGCGTGGCGGGTTGTCCCAGCGGGCCGCGGCGCTGGCGGTGTTCCAGTCGCGGTGGCCGTGCTGGCGGGCCACGGTTTCAAGGGCCGCCGAATGCGACAGCGGCGTGCCGGCCTCTTGCATGGCTGCGCGCAGGCGGCGTGCCTGTTGTTTCATCGTCGAAACGGCGGGAGTGGTCGTTTGTGTCATGGGTCTCGTTTCCCTTGGTCACATGGGGTGTGACGGGGTCCGCATTGCCGCCGCTCGTGACCATCGGGTCAGAGAGGAAGGTGTTTCAGCAGGGCTTCACCATGGCCAAGGGCCTGCGGACGGCGGGGGCCTGCGCCCGGAGTGAGCAGATAGGGGCCGGGGGCCGACCTGTCAAGGGAGAGGCGCCGTCAGCCTTCGATCCGGGCGGCCATGATGGCGATGGCCTTTTGATAGACGCCAGCGGCGTTCCATTGCTTGATGACGCGGAAATTGGGCTGTCCTTCCTGGAAGCCCGCGCCGGGGCGCCAGCCCTTCTGGCGCAGGAAATTGGCGGTAGAGGCCAGCGCGTCGGCCTGGTTGTAGAAATCCACGCGCCCGTCGCCGTTGATGTCGACCCCGTATTTCAGGGCATTGCCGGGAAGAAACTGGGTATGGCCCAGTTCGCCGTGCCTGGCGCCCTTGGTGGTGGCGGTGATCGCGCCACGATCCACCAGTTTCAGGGCGCCGATGGCGTGCGGGATGAAGAAATCCGAGCGGCGGCAATCATAGGCCAGCGTGGTGATCGCCGAGACGACCGAGCTGTCGCCCATGAAGCGGCCAAAGCCGGTTTCCATGCCGTGAATGGCGATGATCACGCCCGCGGGTACGCCATAGCGTTGTTCCAGCGCGTCATAGAAGGCGCGGTCCCGGGCAAGGCGTTTTCGTCCTTGCGCGACGATGGTGGCCGAGCCACGGATTTGCATGAACTTTTGCAGGGAGTAGTTGAAGCTTTTCTGGTTGCGGTCGGCGGCGATGGTGCGGGTGGCATAGCGGGCGCTGGCCAGCGCCTGAAGGCCGCGCTGACCGACGCCGGCGCGCTGTGCCTCGGCGGCGAAGGCGGCTTTCCATTGGCCGAAACCGCCGCCGTTATTGCCGCAGGGCGCGGCGGAGGCGGAACCGGACACCCCGAGCAGGGCCGTGGCGAAAAGAGACAGGGCCGCAACCGGGCCGGACCATTTGAAACGCATCATACACTCCTGCGGGCTGACAGTTGTCATGTGATCCTAGCCCTTGGGCGCAGTGTCGCAAAGGCAATTCTAGATACCGACCGCCGCGGAACGGCGGCCGGAGCAGGATGGGCCGCCGCGATCAGGAGAGAAAGCTTTGCATGGTTTGCATGGCCTGCGCGGTAGTGCCCATGGCCTGGAACGACAGGAAGGTTCCCGTCAGGGCCGCTGCCTGTGTCGCCAACCTTGGGTTTTCGCCCTTGAGGAAGTTCACCAGAAGCAGCGCGATACCGACCGGGGTTGCAAGAAAGAGCACGGCATAGGCCATGAACCACGCCGCGAGGCGTTGTGGTGTGCTGAGCGGGGGCTCGACCTCGGGGCCGTTGAGGGCGGTATGCGTGAGTTCGGGATTGGCATCGACCGCAAGCAGGAAACTGCGAAGGTGGGCCAGCTCCGGGGTGTCGGAGTCGGCGTCCTGTGCTTGGGGGGCCGTATCCGACGGTGTCCCCGCGGGACCACGCACGCCCTGCGGCTCGATCGGGCCGGGGAGGTCGGCCGTCATCATGAGGAAATCGGTGGATGCAAGCAGACGGCTGTGGCCGGTCCAGCGCACGTAATCCGCCGACAGATGGCGGTGCAGATCCCGTAGCGCGTGGGTCAGCACCATGTCATTCGTCAGCCCCCGGCCATCGGGAACCGGCACCATGTCATCTTCGGCGATGGCCAGTGACAGCAGGCGAGGCACCTGTTGCGAGAATTCGTCAACGCAGGCGTCTTGTTCGACCGTGACGCGCAGGGTGTGGCAGCAACTGACCACGACTGCGCTTTCTTGGGTCAGCACCTGACAACTGGTTATCGTGTGCCCCATCTGTTCGAGGGTCGCACGAATACTGTTGGCTGTATCGGCGATGTCGATGTCTCTCGTACCGAGAAATACTAATCCTGCTGTAACCCATGTTCGTTCATTGATCATGCTCTTGCCTGTTTGCAGGGTATCAGGAGCCTTCTTGATGCAACGAGAAGTGGAAAATGGTTTGTTTCAAATATGATTACATTTGGGCAATCTTCCGGATTTGCCTTTATTGTTGCCACATGTCGGACAACGTGCGGAGCGCCACACGAAGAAGGGCGCCCCGCGGGGCGCCCTTTCCGGTTTCACTGTCCAACGCTGTTTTAGCAGCTGTAGTACATGCCGAACTCGACGGGGTGCGGCGTGTGTTCGTAGGTTTCGATCTCTTCCATCTTGAGGTCGATGTAGCCTTCGATCTGGTCCTTGGTGAAGACGTCACCGGCCAGCAGGAAGTCGTGGTCGGCGGCCAGTGCCTCCATGGCTTCGCGGAGCGAGCCGCAGACGGTCGGGATGCCTTCCAGTTCCTCGGCGGGCAGATCGTAGAGGTTCTTGTCCATTGCCTCGCCCGGGTCGATCTTGTTCTTGATGCCGTCAAGACCGGCCATCAGGAGGGCGGCAAAGCACAGGTAGGGGTTTGCCGAGGGATCGGGGAAGCGGGCCTCGACGCGCTTGGCTTTGGGCGACTCGGTCCAGGGAATACGGACGCAGCCCGAACGGTTACGTGCCGAGTAGGCGCGCAGGACGGGGGCCTCGAAGCCCGGGATCAGGCGCTTGTAGCTGTTGGTCGAGGGGTTGGTGAAGGCATTGAGCGTTTTCGCGTGCTTGAGGACGCCGCCGATGAAATAGAGCGCTTCCTGGCTCAGGTCGGCGTATTTGTCGCCCGCAAACAGCGGCTTGCCGTCTTTCCAGATCGACATGTTGACGTGCATCCCGGTGCCGTTGTCGCCATAGATCGGCTTGGGCATGAAGGTGGCCGATTTGCCATAGGCGGCGGCCACGTTGTGGATGACGTATTTGTATTTCTGAAGTTCGTCGGCCTGTTTGGTCAGGGTGTCGAAGATCAGGCCCAGCTCGTGCTGGCACGAGGCCACTTCGTGGTGGTGCTTGTCGACCTTCATGCCGAGGCGCTTCATGGTCGAGAGCATTTCCGAGCGGATATCTTGGGCATCGTCGATCGGGTTGACGGGGAAGTAGCCGCCTTTGACGCCCGGACGGTGGCCCATGTTGCCCATCTCGTATTCGGTGTCGGAGTTCCACGAGGCGTCCATGGCATCGACTTCGTAGGAGACCTTGTTGATAGTGTTCGAGAAGCGCACGTCGTCGAACAGGAAGAATTCCGCTTCGGGGCCCATGAAGGCCGTGTCGCCAATGCCCGAGGATTTCAGGTAGGCTTCGGCTTTTTCGGCGGTGCCGCGCGGGTCGCGGTTGTAGGGTTCGCCGGTGTCGGGCTCGACGATCGAGCAGTGCACGCAGAGGGTTTTCTCGGCGTAGAAGGGATCGATATAGCCGCTTTCGGTGTCGGGCATGAGTTTCATGTCCGAGGCTTCGATGCTTTTCCAGCCGGCAATCGAGGAGCCGTCGAACATGAAGCCTTCTTCGAGGAAGTCTTCGTCGACCTCATCGGCGATGATGGTCACGTGTTGCAGCTTGCCGCGGGTGTCGGTGAAGCGGATGTCGACGTATTCGACGTCTTCGTCCTTGATGGTCTTGAGCAGGTCCTGTGCGCTCATGTCAGTATCCCTTCGTTTGCTTGGGTCGTATCTGAGGAATGGGTTAGAGGGCGTCCGAACCGGTTTCGCCGGTACGGATGCGGATGGCTTGTTCCACCGGGCTGACGAAAATCTTGCCGTCGCCGATCTTGTCGGTCTTGGCGGCGTCGATGATCGCCTCGATGGCCTGATCGACCTGATCGTCGTCGATCACCACGTCGATTTTTACCTTGGGCAGGAAATCGACGACGTATTCGGCGCCACGGTAGAGTTCGGTATGGCCTTTCTGACGACCGAAGCCCTTGACCTCGATCACCGAAAGACCCTGAATCCCGGCGTCTTGCAGGGCTTCTTTGACTTCGTCCAGTTTGAACGGCTTGATGATCGCTTCGATCTTTTTCATCGGGCTGGCCTCCTCGCCACTCTGGTGTTGGCCTGTTTCAGAGCACTTCTCAGGGGGTGGCTCAATCGGATAGGGTTCGATGGCGGGGTTTGCCGGGCAGGTCGGATTAGTGCTGCCTAAAAAATAGGCAATATGCCCGCCAATCGAGCGGAAATGAATCGCGAAAGGTGCAAAAAATGACCGAATTGCTGACCGCGGCCCAGATGCGGGCGGTTGAACAGGCCGCGATTGAGTCGGGGCAGGTGACCGGGCTGGAGCTGATGGAACGCGCCGGGCGCGGCGTGGTCGAGGCGGTGTTCGAGGAGTGGCCCGAGCTGGCCCGCGCGCCGCATCGGGCGGTCGTTCTGTGCGGGCCGGGCAACAATGGCGGCGACGGGTTCGTGGTGGCGCGGCTGTTGAAAGAGTGGGGCTGGGAGGTGGAGGTGTTCCTCTATGGAGATCCTTCGAAATTGCCGCCGGATGCCAGGGCGAATTACGAGCGGTGGGGGAAACTCGGGGCGGTTTCGCCCCTCTCAGCAGCTCCAAAATTCGCACATGAAGCCGATTTGTATGTCGACGCTCTTTTTGGAACTGGTTTGCGACGCGCGCTTGAAGGCGAATTGTTCGACTGGGCAGCTGACCGCACCGCTGATTTTGATGTAGCCGCCAAGACGGTTGCGGTGGATGTCCCCTCTGGGCTTTGCTCGGATAGTGGGCGAGAACTGGCAGGCAGTACCGAAACGGTTCTGGCCGGGTTAACGGTCAGTTTCCATGCATTCAAGTTGGGACATCATCTTAAATGGGGGCCATTCAAGTGCGGCAAAACCGTCGTTAAGGACATTGGCCTAGAGGGCAGCCCCCGGCCGCGGGTGGGGGTGAATCCCCCGCCTGGGGGGGCGGCCGGGGGCTGCCCGGCGGTGCCGCCGGGCGAATTCGTCAGATTGGTTGAGCGGCCAACTTCGTTAACGCCCAAGCATACGTATGGCCACAAATACACCCACGGTCATGCCCTGATCCTGTCGGGCGGTGCGGGGCGTACCGGCGCGGCGCGATTGGCGGCGCGGGGGGCGCTCAGGATCGGGGCGGGGCTGGTGACGCTCGGTGTGCCGGGGGCGGCGCAGATGGAGGTGGCCTGTCAGATCACCGCGTTGATGTTGCGGCGGGTGGAGGATGGCGAGGCGCTGGCCTGCGTATTGCAGGACGAGCGGATCAATGCGCTGTGCCTGGGGCCGGGCTTGGGGCTTGAGCGGGCGCGGGAGCTGGTGCCGGTGGCGGTGCGTGCCGGGCATGCCCCCTGCATTGTGCTCGATGCGGATGCGCTGACTGCATTTCAGGATGAACCACAGACGTTGTTTGCACTGCTACATGACAAATGCGTTCTGACGCCCCATGCGGGGGAATTCGCGCGCCTCTTCCCGGATATTGCCGAAAAGCTGGAGGCGGTGCCCACCAAGGGGCCGGCCTATTCCAAGGTGGACGCCACGCGCGAGGCGGCGAAACGGGCGGGCTGCACCGTGCTGTTCAAGGGGCCGGATACTGTGATTGCCGCACCGGATGGGCGGTGCAGCATCAATTCGGCCCAATACGAACGGGCCGCGCCGTGGCTGGCGACCGCCGGGGCGGGGGATGTTCTGGCCGGGTTCATCGCTGGCCTTTTGGCGCGTGGCGTTGCGCCGATGCAGGCGGCGGAAAGTGCCGCGTGGCTGCATGTGGCCTGCGCGCGGAGCTTCGGGCCGGGGGTGATTGGCGAGGATTTGCCCGAAGAATTGCCCAAGGTTTTCAGAGACTTGGGGGGATGAGGTGAAAAGCCCCGCAAGGCGTAGACCTGCGGGGCGTCCTGTCCGTTCCGGGGCCAGATCAGGCGGCGGCGTCGAGGGTGGCCTGTGAGGCGTCACTGGCGACTTCGAGGCCGTCGACATACAGGATATGCGGCTCATCGAAGGAAAGGTCATGGACCGTGAGCGTCTGGCGCCCCGCGTCGGTGATGTATTCGCCGTCAATCAACTGGCCGGCGGGCACCATGGCCTGCCGTGCGTTAAACAGCGCCCTGGCGCGCCAGTCCCGAACGAGGATCGGTTGGCCCGCGGGCAGTGTGACGTCGCATTCGGGCCGGGTGTGACCCAAGGAACCTGCTTTGATTTCAACGGTTTGGCAGGTGACCTCGCGGCGGGTGAACCCGCGCAGAACGGTCATCCCGGCATCGCGGGTGATGATGCAATCGCCTTCTTTCAGGTCCGCGACGCGTTTTTCCCCGTCACGCGTGAGAATGATGGAATTGGCCATCAGGCCATAGGAGAATGCGGGAGTGGTTGCGCCACTTGCGCTGCTGTCCCGCCCGACCGTTTTCGGTTTCATGGCGTGTCTCGCTGATTGTCTGCCTCAATTTGTCCACCACTTTATGGCAAGAATGCGCCCGTGTCGCGCTTTTTTTATGCGGCATTCTCTTGATTCAAAGGCGCATTTTCCTCTCGCATCCGGTTTGTGGCTTTTGTATAGAGGCGCCCAGTGCGGGTGTGGCGGAATTGGTAGACGCACCAGATTTAGGTTCTGGCGCCGCAAGGCGTGGGGGTTCAAGTCCCTCCACCCGCACCAACAGCGTTTCGAAGAAACGCTGAGCAACCGTCCCAAACAGTGACAAGCGGCAGGCGTTTCGCAAGGAATATCGAGAGTGGGGGCGGGTTTGTTAATCCCCCACCCGAATCCCCCTCAACCCCTTGGTTAACAACGAAAACCCCTGTCTGTACTGCGGCGGTATCACGTCGGTATGACGTCGGTATTTTTTCCCGACACCCCCGGAATTAACAGGGCGCGCGGTGGGTTTCGTACGTTTTGTACGGGCGTTTCGTACGTTTGCTTTCTGTACGAAGCCCCGGCGTGATTGGATGCGGTTTCGGGGGGCCAATCGGTGGCGGGGATCGTGTTGTTGTTATTCCTTGGTTTGGGTGCTTGGCTGTAAAGTCGCGCGCCAGTTACTGGGATAAAGTGCCATAGCTCATAGGTTGGGTCGCCGCGCCGCGGCCCGCCGATGGCGCGGCTTTGTGCTGTGCCCCAAGACTCTGCTTGCGCCCCTGCCGTGTGATCCCTAGAAGGACCCCTGATTTTGACCGCCGCGGACGCCTCCGCGGCCCGATGCATATGAGAGGACGACAATGCAGGTCACCGAGACCCTGAACGAAGGGCTGAAACGCGGATATAAAATGCTTCTGACCGCGCAGGAGCTTGACGACAAGGTGATGGCCAAGCTGAAAGAAGCGCAGCCTGACATCGAAATGAAGGGCTTCCGCAAGGGCAAGGTGCCGCTGCCGCTTTTGAAAAAGCAGTTCGGCCCCCGTGTTCTGGGCGAGGCCATGCAGGAAGCCGTGGATGGCGCCATGTCGGCCCATTTCGAGGAAAAGGGCGAACGCCCGGCGGCGGAACCGGCCGTGAAGATGACCAATGAGAATTGGCAAGAGGGCGACGATGTCGAGGTCGAGATGACCTATGAAGCGCTGCCCGAGATCCCCGAGGTGGACCTCAAGTCGCTGAAGCTGGAAAAACTGGTCGTGAAAGCCGATGATGCGGCTGTCGACGAGGCGCTTGGCAACCTGGCCGAGAGCGCGCAGGACTTCAAGGACCGCAAGAAAGGCACCAAGTCGAAAGACGGCGATCAGGTCGTGATCGACTTTGTCGGCAAGGTCGACGGCGAAGCCTTTGAAGGTGGGTCCGCCGAGGATTACCCCCTCACGCTGGGCTCCAACAGCTTCATCCCCGGGTTCGAGGAGCAGCTTGTCGGTGTGAAGGTCGGCGAGGAAAAAGAGGTCAAGGTGACCTTCCCCGAGGAATACGGGGCCGAGCATCTGGCCGGGAAAGACGCAGTGTTCGAATGCACCGTCAAGGAAGTGAAAGAGCCCGTCGCCGCCGAGGTCAACGACGAGCTGGCCACCAAGTATGGCGCCGAAAGCCTTGACGACCTGAAGGGTCAGATCCGCGAGCGTCTGGAATCCGAGTATGCCGGTGCCGCCCGTGCGGTGATGAAGCGCGGCATGCTGGACGAGCTGGACAAGATGGTGTCGTTCGACCTGCCGCCGAGCATGGTGGAGGCCGAGGCCAAGCAGATTGCCCACCAGATGTGGCACGATGAAAACCCCGACGTGGAAGGCCACGATCACCCCGAGATCGAGCCGACCGAGGAGCACAACACGCTGGCCGAGCGCCGCGTGCGCCTGGGCCTGTTGCTGGCCGAGCTTGGTCAGAAGGCCGAGGTCGAGGTGACCGATGCGGAAATGACCCAGGCGGTCATGGAGCAGGCGCGCCAGTACCCCGGTCAGGAACGTCAGTTCTTCGAGTTCGTGCAGAACAACCCGCAGATGCGTCAGCAGCTGCGCGCGCCGATCTTCGAGGACAAGGTTATCGACTATGTCGCCGAGCTGGCCGAGGTGAGCGAGAAAGAGGTCTCGAAGGACGACCTTGAGAAAGCCATCGAGGCGTTGGACGACGAATGAGCGTCCGGACGCTTGAGAGATAAGGAAAGGGCCGCCCCGGAGGCGGCCCTTTTGTTTTTGCGTGAGTGGTGTTGGGGATCAGATCAGGCGTCGCAACCGGATGTCGTACGGAAGGCCGTTTTCAATGTGCGTTGCAGGGCAAGCGCCGCGGCTTTCTCGCTGTCTGTGCGGGCGCTTGAAATCTGCTGATCGCAATAGTCGCGCAGGTCTGGCGTGAGCTCGGTCGTGGCATCGTCTGCGGTGGCGAGAGCATCGGCCACGGTATCCTCGTCCACGAAGATATCGCCGGTGATCCCCGCGAAGGCGCGAATGCGGTTGATGCGTTCCTCGGTGATGTCACTGAGGGCGGCGAGGGCCTTGGTTTTCCCCATCTGCACGGTTTGGCCGATGTAGTCGCAGGGGGCATTGTCGCTGCGCTTGAGGATACGGTCCATGGCCGGGTCCACGACCGAGATGACATCCGAGATGCCCGACTCGTAGGCATACTCGGCGATCCCGGCCATCAGTTCGCAGGCGGTATAAGACACGGTGCGCCCGTTGCTTTTGCGCTTGATGCGGTCGGTGTCGATGCAAAAGCGGGTGTTTTCCCAGACCGTGGCACTCCGCAAGGGCGGTTCGCCGCACAGGATGTCCTGAAACACATCGGCAAGCATGTGTGGGCCAGTGGTCTGCAACATGCGGTTACAGCCGACGACCTGATAGTCGTCGTCCAGGGCTACGAGATAGGCGGGGTCAAGATCATCGAACAAGTCGATTTCGCGCCCGTTGCGTACGGTGACATCCCACCCCATACGGTCTTTGAAAACCCGCGCGCGCAATTTGTACATATCGTCCAGGATAGTGCCAAACCGATGTCGGTTCAGCGCGTCGATGACTAAGATCATTGTTTGCTTCCTCGGCTGCGTGTTGATGGCAGCGAGGATAACAGCCTGCGGCGGGCTGGGTATTAGGGAAATCCCGTACTCGGAGTGGGCGGCAGTAAAATGCCGCGCGAGATCATCCTGAGCCTGATATCACCCCGGTTGTATCAGTCCGAGGCTGACGGCGCGGCCGACGGCCTGTGGTGTGGATATGGTGCAGAGCTTCTCGCGGGCGGAGCGCAGGTGGACCTCAACCGTGCGGGGCGAAATCGAGAGGATGTCACCGATATCCTGCTGGGATTTGCCGGCGGCCACCCATTGCAGGATTTCAACCTCGCGGCTGGACAGGTTGGGTTGGCGCAGCGCCTTGAGCAGCGGATCGGAGTTCATCACCGTGTCATGCAAATGCACCGCGTTGCTGAGCAGGTTGCCGGTGATTTCACGCCGCAACATGCCCCATTCCCTCGGGGCCATGGTGGCACAGGCACACAGCAGGCCGGTTTCGCCAAACAAGCCCCGGATCGGAACGGTCACGCCCTGATCGGGAAGGCCGAAATCATGTGCATCATGAAAAACGCGCCCAAAATCATCGTCACGTTGCAACCTCTTCCAATCGACAGGCGCGATGGAGCGCGCCGCCGAATGGAGTGTCGGGTCATATGTCTGAAGGCCTTCGGAGACATAATGCGCCTTCCACTCGTCGGGGTAGGTCGTGAAACCATACATGGTGCCCGAAACGGGATTGGCCGAAAAATAGGTCGCGTGCTCAACACCCAGCTCGTCGCAAAGCATGCGAAGATGGCCGACATAATCGCGCTCTGCCGCTGGCGTACTTGCGATGTCGATGAGGTGTATGGGCTTGTTCATCGGCGGGTGTTTTGACTCCTATGCTGACAAGCTTGCCGCGGTTTTTTGTGAAAGCTGGCGGGCGAAACTGATCAATTCCATCTGTTTGTTGACGGACAAGCCCGTGTAGAGATCGAGAAGTTCCAGTGGCGTTCCGGGTGTTTCACCATCGGTTTGCGCCACATCCTGAAACAGCGACAGTACCGACACGCCAAGCGCGTCTGCGATACTCCAAAGCCGCGAGGCGGCCACGCGGTTTGCACCGCTTTCGTATTTTTGAACCTGTTGGAAAGTAATGCCGAGTTCTCTGGCAAGATCTGATTGGCTGAGCCCGAGGGCTTTGCGATACATCCGAATGCGAGAGCCAATGGCCTTATCAATTGTCTTCATATTTACCCTTGCTTTCCTTGAGCGTTGTTACTGGTACGACATGTTACGGCATCAGCCGATACAAGACGTTAGCACGTGGCCCGTTTCCCTGTCGAGATGAAGCTTGGCATGAAAAAAGGGCCACACAAACGACATGCGTGGCCCTTTTTTGTGACATTTTGGAGGCTATCAGCCTTCGTCTTTTTGACCTTCGGCGTCTTCGGGAAGCACTTCCTCGACGGTTTCGGCAAGGTCTTCATCTTCGGACGCGGCCGAGCCGATATCGTCGAAGAGTTCCGCGATCTCGTAATCGGCGGCGGCTTCGGCTTCGGCGGCGGCGTCCTGAATGGTCTTGCCGGTCGCTTGCAGCTCGGCCTCTTCGGGCGAACGGGCGACGTTGAGGGTGATCACGGCTTCGACTTCGGGGTGCAGGTGCACCTCGACTTCGTGCAGGCCAAGGGTTTTGATCGGCTGGCGAATGATGACCTGCTTGCGGTCAACGGTCACGCCTTCCTCTTTGGCCACGGCGGCGGCGTCACGGGTGGAGACCGAGCCGTAGAGGCTGCCGCCATCGGACGCCTGACGAATCACGACGAACTGTTGACCGTCGATTTTCGCGGCCAGTGCTTCGGCCTCTTTCTTGGTTTCGAGGTTGCGGGCTTCGAGTTGCGCCTTGCGGGCCTCGAAGTCTGCGATGTTCTGCTCGGAGGCCGAAAGGGCCTTGCCTTGCGGCAGCAGGAAGTTGCGCGCGAAGCCGGGCTTGACGTCGACGACGTCGCCCATCTGGCCCAGTTTGGCCACGCGTTCGAGAAGGATAACTTGCATGATGCTCTCTCCTTACTTCACGGCGTAGGGCAGCAGGGCGAGGAAGCGCGCGCGCTTGATGGCGCGGGACAGTTCACGCTGCTTCTTGGCCGAGACGGCGGTGATGCGCGAGGGCACGATCTTGCCGCGTTCGCTGATGTAGCGTTGCAGCAGCTTGGTGTCCTTGTAGTCGATCTTGGGTGCATTGTCGCCCGAGAAGGGGCAGACCTTGCGGCGGCGGAAAAACGGTTTTGCAGCCATGGGTTAGTGTCCTTTCTTCAAGCGATGATCAACGACGTTCGCGGCGGTCGCCACGGTCGTCTTTTTTCTGCATCTGGACCGAGGGGCCTTCCTCGTGCTCGTCGACCTTGATGGTCATGACGCGCATCACGTCGTCGTGCAGGCGCATCAGGCGTTCCATTTCCTGGACGGCCGCCGCGGGGGCATCGGTACGCAGGAAGGCATAGTGGCCCTTGCGGTTCTTGTTGATCTTGTAGGCCATGGTCTTGACGCCCCAGTACTCGCTATCCACGAGTTTGCCGCCGTTGTCGGACAGCACGGTGCCAAAATGTTCGATGAGGCCTTCAGCTTGCGCGTTGGACAAGTCCTGACGCGAAATAAAAACATGCTCGTAGAGCGGCATGTTATCTCCACTTCTATCTGGGCGCATTTCAAAGGCGGGTCTTGCATCCTTTCGCGACCCGTCCACGAGAGACTGCGCGGTTCATGACAAACTGCGAAAGGAAGCGTGTCCTTACGATGGATCGGGGCGCGGCGCAAGGGGGGAGGCCCGGGCGAAAATTTGCCTTGGCTGTGCCCCATTCTTGTCGCGTTTCGAAATCAGGGTGGCCTGAGACGACACGAAATCCTGAGGACGAGGGGAGGCCAGAATGGTCGCTTTGCCGGACAACCTGAACAGCTATACTCAAGATCGGCTTGAACGCGATGGAAAGCCAGCGCGATGTGCAGTGAAACGCGCGATCAAGATGAGCGCCGGCACGGCCCTCTTGCTGGCGGCCATGGGCATGTGGGCGGTTCCGGCGGGGGATGCTGCGATGCAGTTGATCAAGCTTTTCGTCTCGCTTGCCATGCTTGGGTTCGGCTTGGTGATGATGAGTTCGCTGGACACCGAAGATGACCTTCCCGAAGTGCATGTGGACCCGGTGAACCGTCAATTGCGCGTGGTCTCGAAAGATGACTGCGGGGCGCTTCGACTGAAGGGGGTCTATGGGTTGGACAAGCTTTCGAACGTCTCGTTGCAAGGAAATGCCTTGACGGCCTTTGACGCTGAGGGTGAACAGGTTCTGTCGATTCCGGTCTCCGACGCCGAGACCGAACAGAAGCTGCGCGAGGTCTTTCCGCAAGCGGCCTGATCATCGGCAAGGTCGGCGGATTGCCGCGCCCGACCTGTTCGCAAATCAACAGACATTGTTTGACCTTGGGGACTTGCTCAATCCTGCGCTTGCGCCATTTTCAGAGACTGAATTTTTCAAAAGCCAGGAGGCATATTCGATGAAAAACGCAGTTCTCGCCACAGCGGCGGCCCTGACCCTGTCCGCAACCGGCGCCATGGCTGAAGCGGAAAAATATGTATTGGATTCAAGCCACAGCCAGGTTGTCTTTTCCTACAACCACCTTGGGTATTCCACCACCTATGGCATGTTCTCGGGGTTCGAAGGCGAGATCATGTTCGATCAGGAAGACCCGGCGGCCTCATCGGTTTCGGTCTCGATGCCGACCATGTCGATGCTGACCGGCTGGGAAAAGCGGTTCGGGCATTTCATGTCGGATGATTTCTTTGGCGCGAGCGAAGGCGACATGATCACCTTTACCTCGACCGGCATCGAAGTGACCGGCGAGGACACCGCCGAAATTACCGGCGATCTCACGATCAACGAGACCACCCAATCGGTCGTTCTGGATGCCAAGCTGAACAAGGCGGCCTCGCATCCGATGCAAAACAAGGACTGGGCCGGGTTCGATGCCTCCACCACTTTGATGCGCTCGGAATTCGGGCTTGGCAAGTTTGCCCCGGCGATCAGTGACGAGGTCGAAGTGATGATCTCGATCGAGGCGATGAAGGCCGAGTAAATCCAAATTCGCGGAATGATGAGGGCCTGCCGATTGGCAGGCCCTTTTTTGTTGGCATATCAGACGGTGTGACCCGTGGTTACCTTGTGGCGGTCAGGTCAAAACGGATGTCGACGCTGGCCCCAAGGGAATCGGTGGCCTCACCGCCGATGCCGAAGGCGCGGCGATCCACGCTCAGGCCACCCGAGGCTTCTGCGGTGTTGCCGTCGATTGCCAGATCGAAGGGCATCTCAACCGGCATGGAGTGATCCTTGATGGTCAGGGTACCTTGGGCGATGTGGCCCTCTGTATCCACGATCTCGGCGGTGAAGGTGGCTGTCGGGTGGGCCTCGGCGTTGAAGTATTCGGCGCCCATGGCCTGATCGGTGACCGAGCCGAGTGTGAGGGACGGGATGGCGACGGTGACGGTCACGTCGCCCTTGGGGTTTGCGGACGCCGCGTCATAGCTGATCTCGGCGGTCCAGTCGGCGAAACGGCCTGTCACCTCGGAGCCCATCTGGACCACGGTGATTTCAAGCGTGCCGTCCTGCACCGTCCAGTCGCTTTCGACGGCGGCGAGGGATTCTGCCGGGGTTTGGGCGGCGTCGAGTTTGAACCAGCCGAGGGTGTTGGCGCCGCCGAGAACAATGGCCCAGACCGCCAGCGCTCCCAGAAGCGGCAGGGCGTGGCCGGGTTGCTTGGCTGTCGGTTGGGCCGGGGTGAGGCCCGGCAACATGCGGCGCAGGGTGGCGTCGCGGTCGATCACGTGGTGTTTGAGGGCGCCGGCGATATGCAGCACCAGCGCGCCGACCAGCACCCATTGCAGCAGGTAATGCAGTGTGCCGGTGATCTGGGCCACGCCCTCGTCCTTGGGCACGAAGGGCAGGGATTGGCCGAAAGGCCACCAGATGGGCGCGAACCCGGTGGTCGAGGCATGGTGAATCCAGCCCGAGAGCGGCACCGCGACAAGCGAGCCGTAAAGCAGCCAGTGGACCACTTCGGCGAGGCGCGATTCCAGCACGGTATCGCCGTTCAGCAAGCCGGGCTTGGGTTGCGTGACGGCCCAGAGGATGCGGGCGAGGGCCACGAAGAACACCGTCAGGCCGATGGTCTTGTGCAGGGAAAACAGGAGGGCCGCGCGGGCGACCTGTGTCTCGGTGGTGGCGATCTCGGGGTTTTGGACCGTATGGGCCAGATCGTTGGCGAAATAGCCAAGCGGCAGGGCCAACAGAATGCCCAGGGCCGTAAGCCAGTGAAATGTCTTGGTAACGGACCCGTAAGAGATTGTGGTATTTGCGAGAGCCATGAAGGAGATCCTGAGTATCTGATTTGATGTCAGAGTAGTTCGCTGCGCCGTGGACACAATGGCGCCGCCTGCACAGGTGGCGTGCATGGATGCCGATCCGGGTTTGTCCGTTGCCTCGGACCGCGAGGCGCGCTATCCGGGATGAAACGGGCAAAGCCATAGATAAGAGGGACGCCAATGAGCCGCGCATTCGTATTTCCCGGGCAAGGGGCACAGACCATCGGTATGGGTAAGGAACTGGCCGAGGCCTATCCGGCGTCCCGCGCCGTTTTCGACGAGGTGGACGAGGCTTTGGGGGAAAAGCTGTCGTCGTTGATCTGGGACGGGGAGCAGGAGACCCTGACCCTGACGCAGAATGCGCAGCCTGCGCTTATGGCGACCTCATTGGCGGCGATGCGGGCGCTGGAGGCCGAGGGGGTGAGCATCGAGGCGGCAAGCCTTGTTGCGGGTCACAGCCTTGGGGAATATTCGGCCTTGGCCGCGGCGGGCGCCTTGAGCGTGGCCGATTGCGCGCGGCTTTTGCGGACGCGCGGCGAGGCGATGCAAAAGGCCGTGCCGGTGGGCGAGGGGGCCATGGCGGCGATCTTGGGGCTTGATCTGGCGGCGGTGCGCGAGGTGGCCGAAGGGGCCGCGCAGGGCGAGGTTTGCCAAGCGGCAAATGACAACGATCCGGGGCAGGTTGTGGTGTCGGGCCACAAGGCCGCGGTGGAACGCGCCGTGGATCTGGCCAAGGAGAAGGGTGCCAAGCGCGCGATGCTTCTGCCCGTGAGCGCGCCGTTCCATTGTGCGCTGATGCAGCCTGCGGCCGACGTGATGGCCGAAGCCTTGGCCGCGGTCGAGATCAAGGCCCCCGCCGTGCCGGTGGTGGCCAATGTGCGCGCCGAGGCGGTGAGTGACCCCGATGAGATCCGCAAGCTGCTGGTGGAGCAGGTCACGGGATCGGTCCGCTGGCGCGAATCGGTGCTGTACATGGCCGCGCAGGGTGTCACCGAGGCCTGGGAGATCGGCGCGGGCAAGGCCCTGTCGGGGATGATCCGGCGGATCGATCGCAGCGTGGCGTGCCGCAACGTGGGCACGCCGGGGGATGTGGTGGCGGCGAAAGACGCCTTGAACGGCTAAAGCCAAGGCATTTGGCGCAAAGACAAAGGAATTGGATATGTTTGATCTGACAGGAAAGTGCGCGCTGGTCACCGGGGCCTCGGGCGGCATTGGCGGCGCGATTGCCAAGGCGCTGCACGCGGCGGGGGCGACCGTGGGGCTTTCGGGCACGCGGGTTGAGCCGCTGGAGGCTTTGGCCGCGGAACTGGGTGAGCGGGCGCATGTTCTGCCCTGCAACCTGAGTGACGCGGAAGCCGTGGACGCCCTGCCCAAGCAGGCCATCGAGGCCATGGGCGCGCTGGATATTCTTGTGAACAACGCCGGAATCACCCGCGACCAGATTTTCATGCGCATGTCGGACGAGGAATGGCAAAGCGTCATTGACGTGAACCTGACCTCGACCATGCGTTTGTGCCGGGGGGTCATGCGCCCGATGATGAAGGCCCGCTGGGGCCGGATCATCAACATCAGTTCCATCGTGGGGGCCACCGGCAACCCGGGGCAGGTGAACTATGCCGCCTCCAAGGCGGGCATGGTGGGGATGACCAAATCCATCGCCTATGAGGTGGCCAGCCGGGGCATTACCGCCAATGCCGTCGCGCCCGGCTTCATCGCCACGGCGATGACCGACAAGTTGAACGACGATCAGAAAGAGGCGATCAATTCCAAGATCCCGGCGGCGCGCATGGGCACGCCCGAGGAAATCGCAGCGGCGGTTTTGTACCTTGCCAGTCCCGAGGCAGGATACGTCACCGGGGCCACCTTGCATGTGAACGGCGGTATGGCCATGTTGTGAGCGGCGAGGGCGGCGCCTGTGCCGTCCTTGTTTCGAAAGCGTTTGCCATTCGCGCGCCATGTGCTATAGGCGGCGCAGTTTCGTCGGCGGTGGGTCCGTTCCGACCCCGGCGCGCCCGAGTGAAGGGCAGTCAGAGCCGCCCGGAGGGGCATAAGCAAACCCGCTTCCCGGCGTGGGCAGGGGCGGAAAACGGACCGCAAGGTTCGAAAGTAGATGAGGATTAAGACATGAGCGACATCGCAGATCGCGTTAAAAAGATCGTTGTGGAACATCTGGGCGTTGAAGAGGACAAGGTGGCCGAGAACGCCTCGTTCATCGACGACCTGGGCGCTGACAGCCTTGACACCGTTGAGCTGGTCATGGCCTTCGAAGAAGAGTTCGGCATTGAAATTCCCGACGACGCAGCCGAAACCATCCAGACCTTCGGCGACGCGGTGAAGTTCATCAAGGAAGCGTCGTAAGCTTTCCGTCGCTTTGCGATTTTCCAAGGCCCCTGCCGGTTGGCGGGGGCCTTTTTCATTGTCGCATGGTCAAGAAGGCGCGATTTGGCCGCATCATGCCGATTTGGTACAATCAGGGGTCGCTAAGACACTCCAGAGTCGATTCTGGTTGCGCGCTGATGCGCGCGCATGATGCGACGGAAAGGCACTTCTGGCATGATCATTTATCCCACCCTTGAACTGCACAACGGCAAATGTGTTTCGCTGACGCGGGGCCGTTTGGAAGAACCCGTGATCTGGCATGTGGACCCGGTCGAGACTGCGCGTGGTTTTGCCGCCGCCGGGGCCGAGTGGATGCATGTCACGGATATCAATGCCCTTGCGGGGGACGGCGATAATGCCGAGCTTCTGGAAGACATCATCCGTGCGGCAGGCATCCCCGTGCAATTGGGGGGTGGCTTCCGCTCACGCGATGCGGTCGAGCGTTGGATCGACAAGGGCGCGGGGCGTATCGTTGTCGGTACCATGGCGGCGCATGACCCGGATTTGTTGCGGGAGCTGGCCAAATTCTATCCGGATCAGATCGTTCTGGCGGTGGATGTCTTCCACGGCGCGGTCATGACCGAAGGCTGGAAATCGCAATCGGCCTTTACGCCCGAGGACTATATCAAGGCCTTTGATGACGCGCCGCTGGCCGGGATCATCGTGACCGATGTCGATGCCGATATCGAGGATACCGACGGCAGCCTTGGGGTGATCACCCATCTGGCCGCACAGACCCACCATCCGGTGATCGCGCGTGGCACCGTGCGCAGCACGGATGATGTTTCGCGGCTCAAGTATGTGCCCAACGTGGCCGGTACATTGATCGGTCGGGCGCTTCTGTCGCGCGATGTGGACCTGCAAGAGGCCTTGGCCCTTGCGCAGGCCGAACCCGAACCCACAGCCGAGTTCCAGTAAGGCGATTTGGGTTCAATTTCCGACCTGAAACACTGGCATGGCCCCGCTTGCGGGGCCTGCTTGGGCTTGCCCCCCGGGGGTAAGGCGCGCTAAGAGCACCCGAGGAAATTTGTGAGAGGGCAGCAGGATGCGTCGTGTCGTTGTTACCGGCCTTGGATTGGTCACGCCTTTGGCGTCAGGGGTCGAGGAAAGCTGGAAGCGCTTGCTGGACGGGCAATCGGGGGCGGGAACGATCACCCGTTTCGATCCCCAGAACGTCGCGACGAAATACGCCTGCGAAGTGCCCTATGGCGATGGCAGCGATGGCACCTTCAACCCCGACGACCACATGGCGCCGAAAGAGCGCCGCAAGGTGGATGATTTCATTCTTTACGGGTTGGCGGCTGCGGATCAGGCGGTGGCCGATGCGGGCTGGACCCCCGAGGACGAAGAAAGCCTGATGCGGACCGGCGTGATGCTGGGCTCGGGCATCGGGGGGCTGCAATCCATCGAGCAGACAACGCTTTTGATCCGTGACAAGGGTGTGCGGCGGGTCTCGCCGTTCTTCATCCCCGGCGCCCTGATCAACCTGATCAGCGGGCAGGTGAGCATTCGCTATGGCTTCAAAGGGCCGAACCATGCTGTGGTGACGGCCTGTTCGACGGGCGCGCATGCGATCGGCGATGCCTCGCGCCTGATCAAGTACGGCGATGCCGACGTGATGGTGGCCGGTGGCGCCGAGGCGGCGATTTGCGAGATCGGGATCGCCGGGTTCAACGCCTGCAAGGCCCTGTCGACCAAGCGCGCCGATGATCCGCAGGCGGCAAGCCGCCCCTATGACGCGGACCGGGACGGGTTTGTCATGGGCGAGGGCGCGGGTGTTGTCGTGCTGGAGGAATACGAGCACGCCAAGGCGCGTGGCGCCAAGATTTACGCCGAGGTTCTGGGCTATGGCCTGTCGGGCGATGCCTATCACATCACCGCCCCGTCGGAGGATGGCGACGGTGGATTCCGCGCGATGCAGGCGGCGCTTGGCCACGCAGGGATCGACCCTTCGGAGGTGGATTACATGAACGCGCATGGCACCTCGACCATGGCGGATACCATTGAATTGAAGGCGGTTGAGAAACTTCTGGGCGCGGCAGCGGGCAAGGCGACGATGAGTTCGACCAAGTCTTCGACCGGGCACCTTCTGGGGGCTGCGGGGGCGATCGAGGCGATCTTCTCGATCCTTGCGGTGCGTGACCAAGTGGCGCCGCCGACGATCAACCTTGATAACCCGGCGGTGGAAACCCCGCTTGATCTTGCGCCCAATGCCGCAAGGGAGCGGGAGATCAACGTGGCGATGTCCAACAGCTTTGGCTTTGGCGGCACCAATGCCTCGCTTTGCATCGGGAAGCTGCGCTGATGTGGCGGCATATCGCCTCTAACTTCCTGACTTTCCTTGTTGTTCTGGTTTTCCTTCTGGGGGGCGTGATCCTTTGGGGGCAGGCCGAATACACCGCGGAAGGGCCCTTGGAGGAATCCATCTGCCTGCGGGTGGAACGGGGCACGAATATGCGCGCCGTGTCGCGGGAATTGGTGGGGCAAGGCGCCTTGAGCAACGGCACCATCTTTCGTGTCGGTGCGGAATATTCCAATAAATCCAGTCAGTTGAAGGCCGGAAGCTGGCTTATCCCCGATGGGGCCAGCATGCAGGAGATCACCGATATCATCACCCGGGGAGGCGCAAGCACCTGCGGGACCGAGGTGGTTTATCGAATCGGGGTAACCCGGTCGGAAGTGCAGGTGCGCGAACTGGATCCGGCCACGAACCGCTATGTCGAGAAGGCGGCCTTCATTCCGGGGGAGAGCGACGCACCGGAAGCCTTTGAAAACGTGCGGGAAAAGGCCGATACACGTTATCGCATCGCGGTGGCCGAAGGGGTGACAAGCTGGCAGATCGTCAATGGGTTGCAATCGGTCGACGTTCTGGAGGGAGAGGTTAACGAAACCCCGCCCGAAGGCAGCCTTGCCCCCGACAGTTACGAGGTGCGCGCCGGGGATACGCGCGGCAGCGTGATCGAAAGAATGCGGCAGGCTCAGGATGTTATCCTTGCCGAAGCCTGGCAGAACAGGGCCGAAGGCATTCCGCTTGACTCCCCGTACGAGGCGTTAATCCTTGCCTCGGTGATCGAGAAGGAAACCGGCGTGCCCTCGGAACGCGGGCAGGTGGCCAGTGTCTTTACCAACCGCTTGCGGCAGGGCATGAGATTGCAGACCGACCCGACGGTGATCTACGGCATCACCAAGGGGGAAGGCGTGCTTGGCCGGGGCTTGCGGCGGAGTGAACTTCGCGCTGCAACCCCTTGGAATACTTACGTAATCGAAGGCTTGCCACCAACACCGATTGCCAATCCGGGACGGGCCAGTATCGAGGCGGCGGTCAATCCTCTGGACACCGATTACATCTTCTTCGTGGCAAAAACGCTGGACCCGCGCGATGGCCATGCCTTTGCCGAGACACTGGCCGAGCACAACGAAAACGTGGCCCGTTATCGCGCACTTGAGGCGGAGCAAGGCCAGAACTGATTTTTCGTACGAGTCGTACGTTTTGTACGCGTGTTTCGTACGAAAATCAGGGTGTGCATTCGGGCGACCGTACGAGTCGTACGAAATTTCCTGACTCAGGCGGGCGGAGTGGGGCCCCGGATCAAGTCCGGGGCGGGTAGGCGTGATGCCTGCGGTTACGAATGTTTAATCTTTTCAGGGTATCAGTAATACGTGATTGATTTGACAGGAACCGCGACATCGTAGATTTTTTGAATGTGTTGATATGAGCGGAGCGTGAATGGCAGGTGTCAGCCCGGAGTGGACATTTAGGCAGACGTTCACGCCAAGTGCAGCGTAAGCTGCCCTTTCCTCGCTAAGGGCTGCGCCTATGGCCAGCCATCGACCCAGATGTGCTGAGGGGGGATAGTCGCATTGGCAATCATGTCTGGCTGAATAATGACTTGACCGTCACAAATCATAACGGCTGGTCCAACGCAGCGATGCTGAAAACGTGGGGCAATTTCGTCACCCAGAGACATCAGCTTCTTGGATATTTTTTCGTCAGACATGCTTGGAGGGTGTAGTTTCTGCGCTGTGGGCAGCAGCACTATGTGATCGTAGATTACAGCAATCGGAAAGTAATCTTCATCAAATCTCATAAGCCCGATGCCCGGCTCTCTGATTTCTCGAGCTGGGATCTCAATGAGAAAGTTCCAATCCATAATGTTTTTATCTGGGTCCAGAATCTGCCTTCTGACAATGTCCAAGCTTGACTGAAGGATAAAGGAATAACCGAAATTCTTGAACCAAAGACCATACGCGGCAGTGAGATAGCCCACCCGCAAAGTTTCCTCGTTAGAAAAGACTGGCATAGAAAATTCAATCTTGATTTCCGAGGGTTTTGGTTCGCTCCAGTGCGCATCGAAGTCTACTGGGTTTGAACGTTCTCGGTCGGAGTAAAATTCAAACGCTCCATCCTCACCGAGATGTATTGAACCATTCAATTTGCGGCCGTTGGCACTAATCCTAGCCTTCTGCTTTTTCGGATCTATCGGAAATGGTGCGCCTCCCTCGTTTAGCTCAATCCACTCGACGAGCCATTTTGTCTGCTTGTGCCCGAATGTGCTATTGCACCTTTTGCACAGAAAGGTCGTTTGTTTTCCCCCGACTGAATCCGGTATTATGTGCTCTTCGTTGATCGCAGTGTCTGCGTCGGAGCTTCCAAAGTTGCCAATCGGCAGGTCTCGAAGACATACCGGACATCTAAACAAACCCAAGAGTTTGGCGTCGAAGCGCGCAAGTTCCTGGGATACCTCGTATAAGAATGTGTTTTTTTGCATGATTGTAGCCCATAGGGTTAGAAAACAACGTTAAGCTCATCGCCGTATAGGTGGAAAGCCCACCATGTTGTGTTGTTTGAAGCAAAGACTTTGCAAACTCCCCTCCCTGCGCATAGCAGTCACTCGTCCATCCACAACAAATTACGATTTCGATCTGCCATCTCAAGTGACCGGGTCAACCACGTATTACGGATACCCATCTTGTCATGTCAGGGGGTGCTTGACCGCTGCCCATGAAAAAGGCGCCGCTGCCGGGGCAGGGCGCCTTTGGGTGTCTGTCGTGCGGTGTCTTACGACTTGGCGTCGGCCGGCTTGGTTTGCGCCGGAGCCTGGGCCTGGGCCTGACCGCCGGACGGCTTGCCGCCCTTGGCGTTGAGTGGATCGTCCTGACGCTGAACCGAGCCTTCGAAGTGGGCGCCGGATTCGATGGCGATGGTCTTGTGGATGATGTCGCCTTCGACACGGGCGGTCGAGGTCAGGCGGACCTTGAGGCCGCGCACGCGGCCCACGATACGGCCGTTCACGACGACATCATCGGCAATCACTTCGCCCTTGATGGTGGCGCCTTCGCCAACCGTCAGAAGGTGAGCGCGAATATCGCCTTCGATGGTGCCTTCGACCTGAATGTCGCCGGTGGTTTTGAGGTTGCCGGTGACATGCAGATCAGACGACAGCACGGACGCAGGCGGTTTCGCCTTGGGCGCAGAGGCCTTGAACTCGGTGCTGGGCGCGTCGCTGCGGGGCGTCTCGGCCTTGGTGTCGGGCGCTGCCGGTTTGGGTGCGTCACCTGCCTTGGGCGCGGGTTCGTTGATTTTGCTTTTAGAAAACATCGTTAGCAGCCTTGATATAGATCATGGGGTTGACGGCTTTGCCGCCCACACGGACCTCGTAGTGTAGATGGGTCCCGGTGGATCGTCCAGTATTGCCCATAGCCGAAATCTTTTGTCCGCGCGAGACCCTTTGGCCTTTCTTCACGAAGATTTTCGAATTGTGGGCGTAGCGGGTTTCAATCCCGAACTCGTGCTGGATTTTCACGAGACGGCCATATCCCGAGAGCCAACCGGCGTGGGTGACGACCCCGTCGGCGGTGGCGTAGATGGGGGTGCCGTGGGGCGCGGCGAAATCGGTGCCCTTGTGCATCCGGCCCCAGCGCATCCCGAAGCCGGAGGTATACCGGAAATTGCCCTTGAGCGGCACCGAGAAGGGGGCCTTTTGCGCGGCGATACGGTAGAGGTTCAAATCGTCCAGCCCGTTGAGGATGCGGTTGGCGCGCTCGGCGTCGGGCGAAGGGTCTTCGCCACGGGTGGAGAAGCTGAGCGGCATCAGCGGGCCGCCCTGGCCGGAATAGCCGCGGCGCACGGTGTTCAGCAAATCCTTGGTGTTCATGCCCGCCGCGCGGAACATCTTGTCGAGCGGTTCGACCGAGATGGTCATCGCCTCTTCGAGTTGGCGGAAGATCTGATCGTTCTGGTCCTGAATGAGCTTCAGGCGCAGGGCCATTTCATCGGCTTCCAGAAGGGCGGTCTGAGCGTCCTTGCGGATCTGGTCGCGTTCGCGGGCTGTGTCTTGCAGGGCGGCGGCCAGAACGTTGAGCGTGCCGTCGGTGGCGTTTTCGCCGTTTTCGCCGGGCAGGGTGGCGCCGTCGTTGTTTTCCAGCGCGAGGGCGAGTTCCTGTGCTTCGTCGCGGGCGTCGTCGCGTTCGGTCATCGCGGTGCGCAGGGTGGACTGGATCACCTCGATGCCGGTTTCCAGTTCGCGGCGGCGGGTTTCCGAGGCCAGCAGTTCGGACTGCATGGCCGAAATCTGCTTGAGTGCCGAGTTGAAGCGTTCCTGTGCCGCGGCGGCCTCTTCGGCGCGTTTGTCGCGTTCCGAGGACAGCGCGTTGAGGCGCATTTCATAGGTGCGCTGATCGCGCTTGGCCTGTTCGCGGAAATTGCCCGCGCCGATCGAATCCATCACGAGAACGGCGGTGGCGATGATCGTCCAGGCGACGATGGCCGTGGCGCCGGCAAAGGCCAGAAGCTGTGAGCCGGGGCGAAGCCGGATGAAGCGTGTGTCCGTATCGGAGCGCAGGAAAACCCGGCGCTCGGGGAAGTAGCGCTCTAGCAGCGCGTGAAATTTGATAGCGAGTCGTGTGCGCACGAAAAATCCCGTCCCTTTTGTCCCTTTTCCCAACGGCCGACGCTTTTTTAGTTTTCAAGTGGTCATATTAAGTGACCGCGCCTTGGCCCAAGTGCTTAGCCAGTGCTTAACCTTTGAGCAAGTTTTTTGGGCTGGTGATTCGCCAATTTCGGCAAGATGTGGCGCGAGTGGCAAAAAATCGCCGATCTACAAAGGCTTGCCCCGGGCATTTGCCCGGGGGAGCTGCGGCATTTTGGCGGTGTTCAGGTGGCCAGGGGCCAGTAGAAATCGGGCGGCAGGCCCGCCTCGGCGCGCTTTTCCTCGTTGAAGGGGGGCTTCAGCGGGCCGTGGAAATAGCGTTTCACCAGCGCGTGAAAGACCTGTTTGGGGTCTTTTTCGTGACGCCCGCAAAGGAAGTGGAACCATTTGGAGCCATAGGCCACGTGGCCGACTTCTTCGGCGTAGATGACCTTGAGCGCCTCGACGGTCTGGTCGTCCTTGGCCTTCTCGAAAATCTCGATCATGCCGGGGGTGACGTCGAGCCCGCGGGCCTCAAGCACCATGGGCACGACGGCGAGGCGGCCCATGATGTCCTGCGCCGTATCCTCGGCGGCGCGCCACATGCCCGCATGGGCGGGCAGGGCGCCGTAGTGGCTGTCGTGGGCCTCCAAGCTGTCGGAGACGAGGTTGAAATGCTTGGATTCCTCGTCCGCCGATTTCACCCAGTCGTCGTAGAAGCCCATGGGCATGGGCGTGTCGGTGAAGCGCGCGATGATGTCCCAGTGCAGGTCAACGGCGTTGAGCTCGATATGGGCCACGGCGTGCAGGATGGCGACGCGGCCCCGTGGGCTTCCGGGGCGGCGGCGGGGCACGTCGCGGGGGTCCAGAAGCTCTGGCTTTTCGGGGCGGGCGGGGCGCAGCGGCGGTATGGCCTGACCGATGGGGATGTCCTGCCCGGCCTCACGGGCGGCAAACCACGTGGCGGCATGGCGGCGCGAGAGGGCGGTTTTGGCGCGGCCATCGGCGGTGGTGAGGACCTCCACCGCCATCTCTGCAAGCGTTTGGGTCATGCGGTGAGGTCTTTCAGGGCCTGGAGCACCTCCTCGACATGGCCGGGGACTTTCACCTTGCGCCATTCGCGTGCGATGCGTCCTTCGCCGTCGATCAGAAAGGTGGAGCGTTCGATGCCCATGAAGGTTTTGCCGTACATCTTCTTTTCCTTGAAGACGCCGAAAGCCTCGCAGACCTCGTCCTCGGCGTCCGACAGAAGCGGGATGCCAAGGCTGTGCTTGTCGCGGAATTTTTCGTGCTTGGCGACGGTATCCTTGGAAATCCCCATGACATGGGCGCCGAGGGCCTGAAATTCCCCGTGCATTTCGGTGAAGCCGATGGCCTCCTTGGTGCAGCCGGAGGTGTCGTCGCGCGGGTAGAAGAACAAAACCACCGGTGCGGGGCGCAGGGTGGAGAGGGTCACGTTGTCGTCGCCATCGCGCGGCAGGGTGAAATCGGGGGCCATTTGGGCGCTGTCGGTCATGGGATATCCTTGTTATGTGCAGTCTGCGGTTTCATATTAGGACGCGTAAGGCCAGAGAAAAGGACGAGGCAGGCAGGCCGGGGCAGGGCCTGCACGGTCGGATCATATGAGTGAAACGGAAGACATCAAGCCACCGCGCCGCAGATGGCGGCGGGTGCTGTTATGGGCACTGGCGTTCTTGTTGGCGCTGGTGGTGGCCGGCGTTGTCGGGCTGATGGCGCTGGTGGGCACGCAGGTAAGCGCGCCCGATTGGCTGCGGACGCGGATCACCGAGCGGATCAACGCGGATTCGGGCGATTTGCAGCTTGGCCTTGGGGATATGTCGGTTGTCATGGAGGATGACTGGATTCCGCGGCTGAGCCTGCGTGAGGTCACGGTGCGTGACGAGGCGGGTCAGCCCTTGGCCAACCTGACGGACGTGCAGGGCACGTTGGCCCTCAAGCCGCTGTTGCAGGGGGAGTTGCGGCCCGGTGTGATCCAGGTGTCCGGGGTTCAGGTTACCCTGCGGCGGAGCGTGGGCGGCGGCCTTGGCGTCAGCCTTGGGGAGGCGGCGACCCCGGCGGTCGAAGAAGCCCCCAGCATGGCCGCCTTGTTGCAGCCCTTGGAAGACCTGCTGCGTGAGCCGCATTTTGCCTCGCTTGCGCGCGTCGAGGCGCGCAACATGACGCTGCGCTACGAGGATGCCCGCGCGCAACGGGCCTGGACCGTGGATGGCGGGCGCTTGATGCTGGAGCGGACGGGCGAGGATTTGCAGATCAGGGGCGATTTCGTGCTGTTGGGCAACCGGGCCTATGCCACGACGCTGGCAGTGAACTACACCGGGCGGATGGGCGAGGCCGAGGCCGAATTCGGCGTCAGCTTCGAGGATATGCCCGCCCGCGACATTGCCGGGCAGTCCCCAGCGCTAACTTGGCTTGACGCGCTTGATGCGCCGATTTCGGGGGCGTTGCGGGCGGAAGTGGCCGAGGACGGGCGGCTTGGCCCGCTCAACGCGACCTTGCAGATCGGCGCGGGCGTTTTGCAGCCCACCGAGGCCACCAAGCCGATCCCGTTTTCCAGCGCGCGCAGCTACTTCACCTATGATCCAAGGCAGCAGGTCCTGCGGTTCGACGAGGTCAGCCTTGAAAGCCCCTGGGTCAGCGCGCAGGCCGAGGGGCAGGCCTATCTGGTGGGGATGGAGAGCGGTTGGCCCAGTGAACTTCAGGCGCAGTTCCAGGTCAGCCGGATCAGTGCCAACCCCGCGGAGCTTTACCCGGCCCCCGTGGAACTGGAACAGGTGGCCATGGACATGCGCCTTGAGATGGAGCCCTTCCGGTTGAGCCTTGGACAGATGAGCCTTGTGGACCGGGACAGGTATCTTGTGCTGCGCGGTGAGGTGCAGGCCGAACCGGAGGGCTGGGATCTGGCTTTGGATGGCGAAATGGACGGGCTATCGCCCGCGCGCCTGTTGGAGCTGTGGCCCGTCGGGGTGAAGCCCAAGACCCGGACATGGATCGACGAGAACGTGAAGACGGCGGAGTTGAGCGAGATACAGCTTGCCGTGCGGTCACAGCCGAAAAGCCGCCCGGATGTGTTTCTGGGCTTCGATTACACGGGGTTGGAGACGCGGTTTATCAAGGACGTGCCGCATATTCAGGCCGCGGCGGGACATGCCTCGCTTTACGACAATCGGTTTGTCATCGCGGCCACGGAAGGCTTCGTGCAGGCCGCCGAGGGCGGGCGGATCGATATTGCGGGGACCAGTTTCGAAGTGCCCAACGTGGCGATCAAGCGCGGCCCGGCGCGAACGCAATTGCGCACGGAGAGCACGATAACCGCGGCCTTGTCGCTGCTGAACGAAGAACCGTTTCGCTTTCTCGACAAGGCGGGACGGCCCGTGGCGCTGGCCGATGGGCGGGCGGTGCTGGAAGGGCGGCTGGATTTCCTGCTCAAGCCCGGATTGAAACCGGACGAGGTGGCCTTCGACGTGGGGGGCACGCTGCGCGATGTCCGCAGCGAGGTTCTGGTGCCGGGGCGGGTTCTGGCGGCGACGCAGCTTGAGGTGCGCGCCGGGAACGACAGCCTGACCGTCGGGGGCGAGGGGCGTTTGGGCCGGGTGCCGGTCAATGGCCGTTATCGTGCGGCGCTTGGCCCCGAGGGTGGCGGTGCGGCGCGTGTCGAAGGCTGGGTCGAGCTGTCGGAACGCTTTGCCGACGAGTTCAACATCGGCCTGCCCCCGGGAAGCCTGTCGGGCGCCGGGCGGGCCGATGTGGTGATCGATTTCGAGAAGGGACAGCCCGGAGCCTTCGAGATGACCTCGGACTTGGCCGGGGTGGGCCTGAGCCTGCGGCAGTTGGATTGGAGCCTGCCGCGCGCCGCGCAGGGCAGGTTGGAGGTGGCGGGCCGTCTGGGCACGCCGCCGGAGTTGAGCCGCGTGGCGTTGGACGCGGCGGGATTGTCGGCGCTGGGGCGTGTGACCCTGCGCGAGGACGGGCAGTTGGAGCGCGCCAGTTTCGAGAGCGTGCGGGTCGGCACGTGGTTGGATGCGCCGGTGGACCTGATCGGGCGCGGAGCGGGTGTGACGCCTGCGGTACAGGTGCGCGGCGGGACGGTCGATTTGCGGCAGACCTCGCTTTCGGGGGAGGGTCAAGGGGACGGGCAGGCGCGCCGCGAGGGCGGGCCGGTGAGCCTTGCGCTGGACCGGTTGCAGATTTCCGATGGCATCGCCCTGACCGATTTCCGGGCCGATCTGGATATGCGGCGCGGTGCGGATGGCAGTTTCACCGGCAAGGTCAACGGCGGCGCGCCGGTGCGTGGCCGGGTCGTGCCGCAGCGGGGCCGGAGCGCCTTTCGGATACAATCGGACAATGCCGGGGGGGTACTGGGCTCGGCCGGGTTGTTGAAACAGGCGCGGGACGGCACGCTTGACCTGGTGCTGGCCCCGGCGGAGGCGCCGGGCACCTATGATGGCCAGTTGACGGCGCGCGACTTGCGTCTCAAGGATGCGCCGGCGCTGGCGGCACTGCTGAATGCGATGAGTGTCGTGGGCCTGTTGGAGCAGTTGGACGGCGAGGGCATCCATTTTGGCGAGGTCGATGCGCGATTCAGGCTGTCGCCCAAGCGGGTGACGCTGTACTCGGGCAGCGCGGTCGGGGCCTCTATGGGGATTTCGATGGATGGCTATTACTTCATGGAAAGCGAACAGATGGATATGCAGGGTGTGATCTCGCCGTTTTACATGCTCAACGGGATCGGCGGCATCTTTACCCGCCGCGGCGAGGGCCTTGTGGGCGTGAATTACGAGCTGACGGGGCGGGCGGCGAACCCGCAGGTCAGCATGAACCCCTTGTCGGTGTTTACGCCGGGGATGTTCCGCGAACTGTTCCGCCGCCCGCCGCCGGAGCGGAATGGGGGACAGCAAGCCGCCCCGCAACAGGACGAGCGCAGACCACAAGACACAGGGCGAGGAAACGGGCAGTGAAGCTGAGCGATTTCGATTTCGACCTGCCGGAGCGATTGATCGCCACGCGGCCCGCACGGCCACGGACCGCGGCGCGGCTTCTGGTGGCCGAAGGGGGCGGCATCACCGATGCGGTGGTGCGTGACCTCGGGCAGTTCCTGCGCCCGGGTGACCGGCTGGTTCTGAACGACACCGCAGTGATTCCGGCGCGCCTGTCCGGCCTGCGGGCGCGGCAGAGTGCGCAGGGCCTGACCGAGGCCCGGATCGAGGTGACGCTTCTTGAGCCGGGGCCCGATGGCACATGGGCGGCCATGGTGAAGCCGTTGAAGAAGCTGGCCGAAGGTGAGGTCGTGCGGTTTGGCGCGGGCCTTGAGGCCAGTTGCGAGGCCAAGCACGAGGGGCAGGCGATCTTGCGCTTCAACCTTGAGGGCGAGGCGTTCGACGCGGCGCTGGATGCCGCCGGGGCCATGCCCTTGCCGCCCTATATCGCCGCGCGCCGGGCCGCTGACGCGCAGGACCGCGAGGATTATCAGACCGTCTGGGCACGTCATCCCGGGGCGGTGGCGGCGCCCACGGCCTCGCTTCATTTTGACGATGCGCTTCTGGACAGCCTGCGCGAGATGGGCGTGGGGGTGAGCCATGTCACCCTGCATGTGGGGGCGGGGACTTTCCTTCCGGTGAAGGTGGAGGATGTCACGACCCACAAGATGCACGCCGAATGGGGCCGGGTGAGCGAGGCCGCCGCACAAGAGATCGCCGAGACCAAGGCCAAGGGCGGGCGGATCATCCCCGTTGGCACCACGGCCCTGCGGCTGATCGAAAGCGCCGCGCAGGACAGCGGGCAGATCGCCGCGTGGGAAGGCGATACGGATATTTTCATCTACCCCGGTTTCGCGTTTCGTGTCACCGATGCCCTGATGACAAATTTCCACCTGCCGAAATCCACGCTGATGATGCTGGTCAGTGCCTTGATGGGGCAGGACCGTATCCGCGAGATTTACGATCATGCCGTGCGCGCGGAGTATCGTTTTTTCAGTTATGGCGATGCCTCGCTTTTGATCCCGGACTGAGAGCCAGGGTGTTCGTGCAAGGGCGGCGCCAATACCGCAAAACCGGGAGCATGGCGACAGGCGGTTGAACCGCGACGCGGCATCTGGCAGCGATGAAAGCGACATTGGGTGAGTCGGGTTTGATCGGCCAAGAGGCCCGTCACGCTGTTAGCTGTGCGGCGTGGAGAACAGGAGACCGGGAATGATCAAGGTTCTGGCCAGTTCATGGGCCCTTCTTTTGGGAATGATGCTGTTGCAGGTGGGCAATGGCCTGCAAGGCACGCTTTTGGGTGTGCGTGGGCAATTGGAGGGGTTTTCGACCTTTTCCATGTCCATTGTCATGTCGGGCTATTTCGTGGGCTTCCTGTTCGGATCACGCATGGCGCCGGAAATGATCCGGCGCGTCGGGCACGTAAGGGTCTTTGCGGCGCTGGGGTCGCTGATCTCGGCGGTGTTGATCCTCTATCCGGTGGCGACGCATCCCATCGCGTGGATGGCGGGACGGATCGTGATCGGGTTTTGCTTTTCGGGCGTGTATGTCACCGCCGAAAGCTGGCTGAACAACGCGGCCACCAACGAGACACGCGGGCAATCCCTGTCGCTTTACATGATCGTGCAGATGGCCGGGATCGTGTCGGCGCAGGGGATCATGGTGCTGGCCGATCCGTCGGGTTTCGTGCTGTTCATCACCTCCTCGGTGCTGGTGTCGATCGCCTTTGCGCCGATCTTGTTGTCGATCAGCCCGACACCCGCCTTCGACACCACCAAGCCGATGAGCCTGCTGGAAATCATGCGGATTTCGCCGCTGGGCTGTGTGGGGATGTTCCTGTTGGGCGGGGTGTTTTCGGCACAGTTCGGCATGGCGCCGGTTTTCGGTGCCGAGGCGGGGCTGAGCGTGGGGCAGATCTCGGCCTTTGTTTCGACCTTCTTTATCGGGGCGCTGGTGCTGCAATACCCGGTGGGTTGGATGTCGGACCGGATGGACCGGCGGGTCCTGATCCTTGCGACTGCCGTGATCGGCGGGGTGGGGGCCTTGCTGGGCTTTGTTCTGGGGGGATATTTCACGATGTTGCTGGTGGCCGGGTTGATGATCGGCGGGGTCTCGAACCCGCTTTACGCGCTGCTGATCGCCTATACGAACGATTTCCTGGAGTTCGACGACATGGCCGCGGCCTCGGGCGGGATGGTGTTCATCAACGGCCTCGGCGCGGTCACCGGCCCGCTTGTGACGGGGTGGGTCATGGGGCAGATCGGGCCGCGCGGGTTTTTCCTGTTCATCGCGGTGCTGTTGCTGGCGATGGCGGGCTATGCGGCCTATCGGATGACGCAACGCGCCGCCCCGTCGGTCGAGGACACGGACAGCTATGCGCCGGTGGCACTGGGGGCGACACCGATGGCGGTGGAATTCGCGCAGGAATACGCGATCGAGACCGCGCAGGAAGAGGCCGCTTTGGAGGAAGAGAGCAAAGTCACGCCGTGATGGCGCTAACGTCACGCGGAATGTTGGAAGTGTAGTAAATCGTTACTGTTCTTGAAGGATAACATGCAGTTAACCTTTTAGTAACAGTTTTGCGACGGGCATGGGCGAATGAGGAGATACCTATGGTTGCGCCTGAAGAGGTACTGAGTTTCTGGTTGGATGAGATTGGCCCCAAGGGGTGGTATGACTCGTCCGAGGAGTTGGACGCCAAAATCCGCGAGCGGTTTTTATCGGCTTGGGAGAATGCACGGGGCGGGGCCTATAGCCTGTGGCTGACCTATCCCAGTGGGACGCTGGCCTATATCATCCTGATGGACCAGTTTCCGCGCAATATGTTTCGCGGCGAGGGGCGGGCCTTTGCCACGGATCGCGCGGCGCTGGCGGCGGCCAAGTCGGCCATCGAGCGCAAGTGGGACATGCGCATTGATGAGCCGGCGCGGCAGTTCTTTTACCTGCCGCTGATGCATTCCGAAAACCTTTGCGATCAGGAGCATTGCGTGCGCCTGATCTGTCAGCGGATGCCGGAAACCGGCGGAAACAACCTGCTGCATGCCCGTGCCCACCGCGAGGTGATCCGCCGCTTCGGTCGCTTCCCCTATCGCAACGCGGCGCTGTCGCGCCACTCGACCCGGTCGGAGACGGAGTACGAGGAGCAGGGCGGCTATGCCGTGACCCTGCGACGCTTGCAGGAGGAGATGGCGGCGGCCTGAACCGGTGTCGGCCTGCCGACAGGATCATGCGTCCAAACGCGCCTCGAGTTTGCAAATCTTGCCGCGCCCCCGAATTCGGGGGCGTTTGGCGTTTTGGGCGGGGCAAGAAAATCACGCGGTATCCCAAGGGGTTGCAGGCACTTCCGGGGGCATTCCGTGCCCGGTGCGCTTTGCTGCGTTGTTATGAAATGGCAGATAGTTTAATATCAAACTAAATCTTGTGACGGAGGCCGTGATGGCAGCGAAGAGCTTTGACATGATCGTGATCGGCGCCGGGCCGGGCGGCTATGTGGCCGCGATCCGGGGGGCGCAACTGGGCCTCAAGGTGGCCGTGGTCGAACGCGAGCACATGGGCGGGATTTGCCTGAACTGGGGATGTATCCCCACCAAGGCGATGCTGCGATCCTCGGAAGTGTTTCACCTGATGCATCGCGCCAAGGAGTTCGGCCTGAAGGCCGAGGGCGTGGATTACGATCTGGATGCGGTGGTCAAACGCTCGCGCGCGGTGGCCAAGCAGTTGAATTCCGGTGTGGGTCACTTGCTCAAGAAGAACAAGGTCACGGCCATCATGGGCGAGGCGACGATCCCGGCCAAGGGCAAGGTCAGCGTCAAGACCGAGAAGGGCACCGAGGAACTGGAGGCCAAGCATATCGTGCTGGCGACGGGCGCGCGGGCGCGGGAATTGCCGGGGCTTGAGGCCGATGGCGCGCGGGTCTGGACCTACAAGCACGCCCTGACCCCGCCGCATATGCCCAAGAAGCTGCTGGTCATCGGGTCGGGCGCGATCGGGATCGAATTTGCCAGCTTCTATAACACCTTGGGGGCTGAGACCACGGTGGTCGAGGTGATGGACCGTATCCTGCCGGTGGAAGATGCCGAGATTTCCGGCATGGCCAAGAAAGCCTTTGAAAAGCAGAAGATGACCATCATGGAGAAAGCCATGGTCAAACAGCTGGATCGCGGCAAGGACAAGGTGACCGCCCATATCGAAGCGGGCGGCAAAGTGGAAAAGCACGACTTCGACACGGTGATTTCCGCCGTGGGGATCGTGGGCAATACCGAGGGGCTTGGCCTTGAGGACCTGGGCGTGAAGGTGGACCGGAGTCACGTGGTGACCGATGAATTCTGCCGCACCGGGGTTGATGGGCTTTATGCCATTGGCGATGTGGCGGGCGCACCGTGGCTGGCGCACAAGGCAAGCCACGAGGGCGTCATGGTGGCCGAGATGATCGCGGGCGGGCATCCGCACCCCGTCAAACCCGAAAGCATCGCCGGTTGTACCTATTGCCAGCCGCAGGTGGCCAGTGTCGGCCTGACCGAGGCGCAGGCGAAGGAAGAAGGCTACAAGATCAAGGTGGGCCGCTTCCCCTTCATCGGCAACGGCAAGGCGATTGCCCTTGGCGAGCCCGAGGGCATGATCAAGACGGTCTTTGATGAGAAAACCGGAGAGCTTCTGGGCGCGCATATGATCGGGGCCGAGGTGACGGAATTGATTCAGGGCTATGTCGTGGGCCGCCAGTTGGAGACCACGGAAGAGGACCTGATGAACGCTGTCTTCCCGCATCCGACGCTGAGCGAGATGATGCACGAAAGCGTGTTGGATGCCTTTGACCGGGTGATCCATATATAAGCGGGGTTTTGGGGGCGCTGCCCCCGACGTTGAAAATCGTTGATTTTCAACGCCTCCCCCGGGATATTTGTAAAAAGAAGAAAGGGGTGGGGTATCCTGCCCCTTTTTGATGTGAGTTGGAGGGGCCGATGGGCAGTGTGAACCGGATCGTGATGCAGCGGACCTCGCGGCGGTGGTTGGAGGAATTGCCGCTGACCGAGATGGCGGCGGCGGAGATTTCCGGCAAGCACGGTCAGCGCTATGATTTCAAGAGTTACGAGCGGTTCCGCTATCCCAAGTACGATATTTGCGAGGGGCCGTTCGTGGATGGGGATGGGCAGGTGCGCAAGTTCGACATCATCCTTGCCAATCAGGTCTGGGAGCATCTGGATCGGCCCTATGCGGCCACGAAAAATGTCCGAAACATGCTGCGCAAGGGGGGGTATTTCTGGATCGCGGTACCGTTTTTCATCCCCTACCACGGAGCGCCTGTGGATTGTTCGCGCTGGTCGGCGCGCGGGTTGAAAAACCTGTTGATCGAGGCCGGGTTCGAGCCAGAGAAGATCAAATCGCGCCAGTGGGGCAACCGGATGGCCGCCCTTCGTAATTTCGAGGAGCCCTGGCCGCCGGAGTATGACCGGGAGCGGGATGATCTGGAAAACGACCCGGAGTTCCCGATCTGTGCCTGGGCCTTGGCGGAGAAATAGGCGGGAACCGTCATGTTCGCGCTATGTTCGCATTTTCGACTTGGACGACTCAGGCGCATCGCCTATCTGTTAACCACCGTTGACGGGGGACCAGATGGCCGAGTTGAAAAACATCGAAGTGCGCGGGGCGCGGGAGCATAACCTCAAGGGGATCGATGTCGATATCCCGCGCAATGAACTGGTGGTGATCACCGGGCTGTCGGGCTCGGGCAAATCCTCGTTGGCGTTTGACACGATCTATGCCGAGGGGCAGCGGCGCTATGTCGAAAGCCTGTCGGCCTATGCGCGGCAGTTTTTGGACATGATGGAAAAGCCGGATGTGGACCACATCAGCGGGCTATCCCCGGCGATTTCCATCGAGCAGAAGACCACCAGCAAGAACCCCCGCTCGACCGTTGGCACGGTGACCGAGATTTACGATTACATGCGGCTTTTGTTTGCCCGGGTCGGCACGCCCTATAGCCCGGCCACCGGCAAGCCCATCGAGGCGCAGCAGGTGCAGGATATGGTCGACCGGGTGATGGGTATGGAGGAGGGCACACGCGCCTATCTGCTGGCCCCCATCGTGCGCGACCGCAAGGGCGAGTACCGCAAGGAGATGCTGGAATTGCGCAAGCAGGGGTTTCAGCGGGTGAAGGTGGATGGCGCCTTTCATGATCTGGACGAGCCGCCGGCGCTGGACAAGAAGTACCGCCATGACATCGACGTGGTGGTGGACCGGATCGTGGTGAAAGAGGAGCTGGAAACCCGGCTGGCCGACAGTTTTCGCACCGCCTTGGATTTGGCCGATGGGATTGCCATTCTGGAGACCGCGCCGAAGGAAGGGGAGCCGGAGCGGCATACCTTTTCGGAGAATTTCGCCTGTCCGGTGAGTGGTTTCACCATTCCCGAGATCGAGCCGCGGCTGTTTTCCTTCAACGCGCCTTTCGGGGCCTGCCCGGAATGCGACGGCCTTGGGGCGGAGTTGTTTTTCGACGAACAACTGGTGGTGCCCGATGCCACGCTGAAGATCAGCGACGGGGCGATTGCGCCGTGGCGGAAGGGCAAAAGCCCCTATTTCCTTCAGACCATCGAGGCGATTGCCAAGCATTACGAATTTGACGCCAACGCCCGGTGGAAGGACCTGCCCAAGCATGTGCAGCAGGTGTTTTTGTATGGCTCGGGGGACGAGGAAATCCAGTTCCGCTATGACGAGGGTGGACGGGTGTACCAGGTGAGCCGCAGCTTCGAGGGGGTGATCCCCAATATGGAGCGGCGCTATCGCGAGACGGACAGCAACTGGATTCGCGAGGAGTTCGAGCGGTATCAGAACAATCGCCCCTGCGGGGCCTGTGGTGGGTATCGCCTGCGCGAGGAGGCCTTGGCGGTGAAAATCGGTCCCGCCGGGGGCGGGCAGGAGGAGCGTCTGCATGTGGGCCAAGTGGTGCAGATGTCGATCCGCGAGGCCTATGACTGGTGCGCGGGGGTGCCGGAAAACCTCACCAAGCAGAAAAACGAGATTGCCACGGCGATCTTGAAGGAAATTCGCGAGCGGTTGGGGTTCTTGAACAACGTCGGTCTGGATTACCTGACGCTGAGCCGCAATGCCGGGACGCTGTCGGGCGGGGAGAGCCAGCGGATCAGGCTGGCGAGCCAGATCGGCAGCGGCTTGACCGGGGTTTTGTATGTGCTGGACGAGCCATCCATCGGGTTGCACCAACGCGATAACGGGCGGCTGTTGCAGACGCTGCAAAACCTGCGCGATCAGGGGAATACGGTGATCGTGGTGGAACACGACGAGGAGGCCATTCGCACCGCCGATTACGTCTTTGACATCGGCCCCGGCGCAGGGGTGCATGGCGGGCAGGTGGTAAGCCACGGCACGCCCGATGTGGTGGCCAAGGATGCCAATTCGATCACCGGGCAGTATCTATCCGGTGTGCGCGAGATTGGCGTGCCGGCGACCCGGCGCAAAGGCAATAAGAAGAAACTGAGCGTGGTGAAGGCCACCGGGAACAACCTGAAAAACGTGACGGCCGATTTCCCGTTGGGCAAGTTCGTGTGCGTGACCGGCGTGTCGGGTGGGGGTAAATCCACGCTGACGATCGAGACCCTGTTCAAGACGGCCTCCATGCGTCTGAACGGCGCGCGACAGACGCCCGCGCCCTGTGAGACGATCAAGGGGCTGGAGCATCTGGACAAGGTGATCGACATTGACCAGCGGCCCATCGGGCGCACGCCGCGATCCAACCCTGCCACCTATACCGGGGCCTTTACGCCCATTCGTGATTGGTTCGCGGGGCTGCCCGAGGCGAAGGCGCGTGGCTACAAGCCGGGGCGGTTCAGTTTCAACGTGAAGGGCGGGCGCTGTGAAGCCTGTCAGGGGGATGGTGTCATCAAGATCGAGATGCATTTCCTGCCCGATGTTTACGTGACTTGCGAGACTTGCCAAGGCGCGCGGTATAACCGCGAGACTTTGGAAATTCAGTGGAAAGGCAAGAGCATCGCCGACGTTCTTGATATGACTGTCGAGGACGCGCAGGAGTTCTTCAAGGCGGTGCCGAGCATCCGCGAGAAGATGGATGCGCTGGTGCGTGTGGGCCTTGGATATATCAAGGTGGGCCAGCAGGCGACGACGCTGTCGGGGGGCGAGGCGCAGCGTGTGAAGCTGTCGAAGGAACTGGCGAAACGCTCGACCGGGCGGACGCTTTATATTCTGGACGAACCGACGACGGGCCTGCATTTCGAGGATGTGAAGAAGCTGTTGGAAGTGCTGCACGAGTTGGTGGAGGCGGGAAACACCGTGGTGGTGATCGAGCACAACCTCGACGTTGTGAAAACCGCCGATCATATCATCGACATCGGCCCCGAGGGGGGCGACGGGGGCGGCGAGATCGTGGCCACCGGCACCCCCGAAGAGGTGGCCGAGGTGGAGCGCAGCCACACCGGGCGTTACCTCAAGGAGATGCTCTCCGCGCGCAAGGTGGCCGCCGAATAGCTGCCCAAGAATGGCCGGAATGTCAGTGTAAGCCTGTCGGAGTGCGACGACAGGAGGTTTTTGTGCGTTTAATTGCAGGTCTGGCCATGACATTATCCGCAACGCCTTTGCAGGCGGGGCAGCCCATCAGCGAAAGTCTGGTCGATTGTGCCATGCTGTTCACGATCACGAACCGGGCCGAGCCGGAGCGGGCCAACCACGGCAAGGGTTATGCGCTGGATCGGGCGAAGGACAAGTTGCTGGTGGCCGCGCAGGCCCGCGCGCACCAGGAAGGACGTGGCAACGCTGAACGGTATGTCTCTGATCTGGCAAGTGCCAAGGCGGAAAAATGGGATGCCAAGGGGATGCGCTATATCATGACGCAGGACTACCGTGACTGGATCGGATATTGCGCGTCACTGATCGACCACCTTGGTCTGGAGTTGACGGATTGAGTCAGCCCGGCACCAGCGCCACGGTTCCGAAAAGCTCCAGCACTTCGCCTGTGTCACGATCGACGAGATAGACGTTGTCGCCCACGCGGGAATATGTCTGGGTAGTGTTCTGCTGTTCTTACGGCTGTGTGGGAACGAAAAAGGCCGCCCGAAGGGGGCGGCCCTGCTGTTTGGTATGTGGTGGCTGAGAAGGTTCAGGATTTCTTCTTGCAGGTGTTGATCCCCAGTAGCGTATAGGGCGGGCAGGAGCCCATGGCGGCGGTGGCCAGAAGGACCACGCCCACGATCCCGGCGATCCAAGCCCACGTGCCTGCCAGCGAAGTGAAGGCGAGGATCAGCAGCACAATGCCGACAATCGCACGGATCGCGCGGTCGGCGCTTCCCATATTCTTTTTAAACATCTGTCGTCTCCCCAAAAGGTGTATCCGGAACGTATATTAATGATAAATATACATTCCGGAATATGACGCAGATCAATTTCGGCCGCGTTTCTCGAAGCGCGGCAGCATGGCCGAGAAATCGCGGCCCTTGCCGTCTTCATCCTCGACGAACTGGGCATAGAGGCGCATCGCGGCCTCGCCAAGCGGTGTATCGGCATCTGCCGACTCGGCGGCGGCTTGCGCAAGGCGCAGGTCCTTGAGCATCAGGTCGGCGGCGAAGCCGGGTTGATAATCGTTGTCCGAGGGGCTTTGCGGCCCGATCCCCGGCGCGGGGCAATAGGTGTTCATCGACCAGCTGGAGCCAGAGGAGGTGGAAACCACGTCGAACATCGCCTGACGGTCGAGGCCCAGCTTGTCGGCCAGCGCGAAAGCCTCGCAGGTGACGATCATGGTGGCGCCAAGGATCATGTTGTTGCAGATCTTGGCGGCTTGGCCGTTGCCCGAGGGGCCGCAATGCACGGCCTTCTGGCCCATGATGTCGAACAGCTCTTTCGCGGTGGCGAACCCGGCCTCGTCGCCGCCGACCATGAAGGTCAGCGTGCCGCCCTGCGCGCCGCCGACACCGCCCGACACGGGCGCGTCGAGGGCGGAAAGGCCGGCCGTCTGTGCCTGTTCGGCCACGGCGCGGGCGCTGTCCACATCAACGGTGGAGCAATCCAGAAGCACCGCGCCCTTGTCCATGGCCGGGATCACCTCGGCGGCGACCTTGCGCAGGATGTCACCATTGGGCAGCATGGTGATCACCACCTGCGCGCCCTTGGCGGCCTCGGTGGCGCTGTTGGCCATTTGAATGCCTTCGATGCTGACCTCGGCCATGTCGAATCCTGTCACCTCGTGGCCCGCCTTGGCCAGGTTGGCGGCCATTGGCCCGCCCATGTTGCCCAGTCCGATGAACCCGATTTTCATGGCTTATCCTTCCTTGTCGAATGAAAGTGCGTCTTGCCCCAGCGGCATCAACATCTGCGTTGCGGCCAGCGAGGGTGGGGCATCGAGCCCGTGTTGCCATTGCGGCGCGCGATCCTTGTCGATCACGGCGGCGCGGATGCCTTCCAGAAAATCGCCCTGTTCCATGGCGCGGAAGGTAAACCGATATTCCAGATCAAGCGCCCGGCGGATATCGGCAGCGGGGCCACGCAGGCGGTGGATCATTTCGATGGCACAGGTCATCGACAGGGGCGAATTGCGGGACATGGATTTGAGCGTGTCATCCGCGAAATCGCTATCCTCGGCGCGCAGGGAATTGAGGATGTCGGTCAGGCCATCCCCGCCGAAATGCGCGTTGATCCGTGCGTGTCTGGCTTCAAGCGGGCTGTCGGGTGGGGTTTGCGTGGCCTCCGCGATCACGCCGGTATCGCCGGTCTCTTCGAGCTTAGCGATCAGGGCGGGCCATGCCTCAGCCGGGACGTATGTATCGGCAAAGCCTGCATAAATCGCATCGCCCGCGCTCATCCGGGCCGCCGTGGTGCCAAGGTATTCGCCCACGCGCCCCGGCGCACGGGCAAGGAGAAGCGAGCCTCCGACATCCGGCACAAGGCCGATGCCGACCTCGGGCATGGCGATCTGGCTGCTTTCGCAAACGATCCGGTGCGACCCGTGGCAGGCAATGCCGACGCCGCCGCCCATGGTAAAGCCCTGCATGAAGGCGACATAGGGTTTGGGGTATTCGGCGATCTTGGCATTCAGGCGGTATTCGTCACGCCAGAAGGTGCGCCCATAGGTGAAATCCCCGGCGCGGCCTGTCTCATAAAGCTTTTGAATGTCGCCGCCCGCGCAAAAGGCTTTCTCGCCCTCGGCGTCGATCACCACCAGATCAACCGCGTCATTCTCGGCCCAGGCATCCAGCGCTTTTTCGATCTCAAGCGCCATCTCGTAGCTGAGGGCATTGAGGGCCTTGGGCCGGGTCAGGGTGATGCGCCCGGCGCGGCCCGTGATGCGGATATCAATATCGCTCATTTCTGTTCTGCCAGCAGTTGGCGGGCCACGATCAGGCGCATGATCTCATTGGTGCCTTCGAGGATTTCATGCACGCGCAGATCGCGGACTAGTTTCTCGATTCCGTAATCGGCAAGGTAGCCATAGCCGCCGTGCAGTTGCAGGCATTGATTGACGATATTCGAGCCTGCCTCGGTCACGAATTTCTTGGCCATGGCGCAGAACTTGGTGGCATCCGGTGCGCCTTGGTCCAGCTTCCACGCCGCTTGGCGCAGGAAGGTTCTGGCGGCTTGCAGTTCGATCTCCATTTCGGCAAGGCGGAATTGCAGGGCCTGGAACTGATCGATGGATTTGCCGAAGGCCTTGCGCTCGGACATGTATTGCAGGGTCATGTTCAGCGCCTGTTGTGCCGCGCCAAGCGAGCAGGCGGAAATGTTCAAACGCCCGCCATCAAGGCCCGCCATCGCATATGTGAAACCTTTTCCCTCTTCGCCCACCAGATTATCGGCAGAAATGTTGCAATTGTCGAATTGTACCTGGGCGGTGGGTTGGCTGCGCCAGCCCATCTTGTCCTCAAGCCCGCCGAAGGACAAGCCGGGGGTGCCGTCCTCGACGTAGACGGTCGAGATGCCCTTGGGGCCATCTTCGCCGGTGCGCACCATGACAACGTAGGCGTCGGAGTATCCGCCGCCAGAGATGAACGCCTTGGTGCCGTTGAGGGTATAGCCCTCGTTGGTGCGTTCAGCCTTGGTTTTGAGCGCCGAGGCGTCCGAGCCCGAGCCGGGTTCGGTCAGGCAGTAGGAGAGCACGGTTTCCATGGTCAGCGCCTTGGGCAGAACCCGCGATTTGAGTTCGTCGCTGCCGAAGGTGTCGATCATCTTGGCGCACATATTGTGTATCGACAGAAACGCCGCGACCGAGGGGCAGGCCATCGACAGGGCCTCGAAGATCAGGGTGGAGTCGAGCCGCGTGAGGCCGGAACCACCGGACTCTTCGCTGACATAGATGCCGCCAAGGCCCAGTTCGGCGATCTGTGGCCAAAGCTCTTTCGGGATGGTGCCCTCGCGTTCCCACGTTTGGGCATGGGGGGCGATATTGTCCTGCCCGAAGGCATGGGCCATGTCGAAAATGGCCGATTGCTCCTCACTCAAGGCGAAATCCATCTGCGTCTCCTCCCGGCGGCATGTAATTGAACGCGTGTTTAATTAGCAATCATTGCAGCAATGTTGCAAGGGGGCGTCTCGGGTAGGGTAGCGGCGTTACCCGAAATGGAAAACCGCAAGATTGCGAGACTTGGGGGCGGCGTCGAAATCTTGAAAAGATTTCGGTCCGTTTTCTTTGCAAGAAAACGCGGCTCAGCGGACCGCTTCGATCGGGCCTTCGGCGCGGCCGTGGATGAATTGATCGAGGTAGGGATCGCCCGAATTGTCCATCTCGCCCACGGGGCCGGTCCATTGGATCACCCCGTCATGCAGCATGGCGACATTATCGGCAATCGCGCGCACGCTGGTCATGTCGTGGGTGATGGTCATGGCGGTGGCGCCCATCTCGACCACGATTTCGCGGATGAGGTCGTTGATGACACCCGACATGATCGGGTCAAGCCCGGTAGTGGGTTCATCGAAAAAGATGATTTCCGGCTCGGCGGCGATGGCGCGGGCCAGCCCGACGCGCTTTTGCATGCCGCCCGAAAGCTCGGCAGGGAATTTATCGGCCTGTTCGGGTGTGAGGCCGACGCGGCGCAGCTTTTCGATGGCGATCTCGCGGGCCTCGTCCTTGGGGCGTTTCAGGGACCCGCGCAGCAGGCGGAAGGCCACATTTTGCCAAACAGGCAGCGAATCGAAGAGCGCACCGCCCTGAAACAGCATCCCGAACCGGGCGAGGAAAGCGTCACGGTCGCCCTTGGTGACATCCTTGCCATCGAGTGTGATTTCGCCGCTGTCAGGGTGGATCAGGCCGAGGATGCATTTCAGCGCCACGGATTTGCCGGTGCCCGAGCCGCCGATGATCACCATGGAGGTGCCGGTTTCAATCGTCAGATCGACCCCGCGAAGAACCCGGTTGCTGCCAAAGGCTTTATGGACATCCTTGAGTTCGATCATGCCGAGAAAAACAGTTCTGTCAGGAGGTAGTTGGAGGCGAGGATCAGCACGCTGGCAGCGACCACCGCGGCCTTGGTGGCGCGGCCCACGCCCTGTGCCCCGCGGCCAGAATGCATCCCGTAGTAGCAGCCCATCAACGCCACGATAAAGCCGAAAGCCGCACCCTTGATGAGGCCCGAAACGACATCCCATGTTTCAAGGAAATCCATGGTGTTGTGCAGGTAGGTGGCAGCGCCGAAATCCAAGCGCCCGACGCCCACAAGAAAGCCGCCCATGATCCCGATCACATCGCCCACGCCCACCAGCACCGGCACGGCAAGCGTGGCGGCCAGAACCCGCGGCAGGGTCAGGTATTTCATCGGGTTGGTGGACAGTGTGGTCAGCGCGTCGATCTGTTCGGTCACCTTCATGGTGCCTATCTCGGCCGCGATGGAGGAGGCCACCCGCGCGGCGACCATGAGACCGCCCAGGACCGGGCCAAGCTCCCGCGTGAGGCCGATGGCGACGATGGAGGGCACCACGGTTTCGGCGTTGAAGCGCGAGCCGCCAGCGTAGATTTGCAGGGCCAGTGCGCCGCCGGTGAACAGCGCCGTCATCCCCACGACGGGCAGCGAAAGCCAGCCGATCTGGATCAGGGCATGGCCGAACTCGCGCGCGTAGAAGGGGGGGCGAAAGAGGTGGCTGATGGTATGTCCGGCAAAGATCGCCACACGGCCCACGGTGGCCAGCATGCCCAGAACACTGCGCCCGATCATGGCCAGAAGATGCAAGGCCCAAGTCATCCGCCCAGGTACCTGCGGCTATAGCGGTTGCCAAGGGAGGTCAGGATTTCATAACCGATGGTGTCCGCGTTGTCGGCCAGCGTGTCGATGGAATTGTGCCGCCCCAGAAGTTCAAGCGATTTGGGGTCATAGCCCAGGTCGGTCACATCGACGCCGATCAGGTCCATCGAGATACGGCCCGCGATGGGGCAGGGCACATCTTCGGCCCAAAGGTTGGTTTTCGGCCCCATGGCGCGGAGGATGCCATCGGCATAGCCCGCGCTGATGGTGGCCACGCGCATTTGGCGCGGGGCGGTAAAGCTGTTGCCGTAGCCCACGGTTTCGCCGGGGGCGAGATCGCGGCATTGAATGACCGGGATGTCGAGTGTCACCACGGGGGATGCGTCGGCAAAGGGCAGGCCGCCGTAAAGGCCGATGCCGGGGCGGGCGAGGTCAAAGTGATATTCGGGGCCCAAAAGAATCCCGCCGGTGTTGGCAAAGGACAGCGGCACGCCCGTTTCGGCTGTCATGGCACGAAAGGCGTCCAACTGTTGGGCATTCATCGGGTGGTCGGGCTCATCGGCGCAGGCCAGATGCGACATGAGAAGGGCCGGGGTTTGCTCCAATGCCACGTCGCGCATGGCGGCCCATTCGGCGGGTTCCATTCCAAGGCGATTCATGCCGGAATCGAGTTGTACTCCGAAGGCATGGCCGGGCAGGGCCTCGACATGGCGGATCATCTGGTCGATGGAGTTGATCATCGGGATCAAATCGCAATCGCCGATCATATCGGCGTCGCCCGCCATGTGGCCGGAAAACACGTGGATTGCGGGGCCGGGGCCAAGCTCGGCCCGCAGGGCGGCGCCTTCTTCGGCCATGGCGACAAAGAAGCTGCGGGCCCCTTCGCGGGCCAGGGCCCGGGCCACTTTGCCCACGCCCAGCCCATAGGCGTCGGCCTTGACCACGCCCGCGGTTTCGCCGGTCATCAGGGCATCCAGCGCGCGCCAGTTGGCACGGATCGCATCAAGGTCAATCGTAAGGGTCGCGGTACTCATGACAGTGGGTTTTGACAGCTTGCGCCGGGGGGTCAAGAGAAAAGGCGGTGCGCCTGCCCTCAGAACCCCTGATCGTCGCCTTGCTGCCAAGGCTTGGCGAGGTTGCCGAAGCGGGTGAACTGCGATTCGAAGGCCAGTTCGACGGTGCCGATGGGGCCGTGACGCTGTTTGCCGATGATAACCTCGGCCTTGCCATGCAGGCGCGACATGCGTTCTTGCCACGCGGCCATTTCTTCAAGCTTTTCGTCCGAAGGTTTTTCGCGCTCGACGTAGTATTCCTCTCGGAAGACGAACATCACCACGTCGGCGTCTTGTTCGATCGAGCCGGATTCGCGCAGGTCCGAAAGTTGTGGGCGTTTGTCGTCGCGGCTTTCCACTTGGCGCGAAAGCTGCGAGAGGGCGATGACGGGAATGTTGAGTTCCTTGGCGATGGCCTTGAGGCCCATGGAAATCTCGGCGATTTCCTGCACCCGGTTGTCGGAGGTGCCGCGGATCAGTTGAAGGTAGTCGACGATCAGAAGGTCCAGGCCATGGGTACGCTTCAAACGCCGTGCGCGGGCGGCCAATTGGGCGATGGGCAGGGCGGGGGTGTCGTCGATGAAGAGCGGGCAGGATTCAAGGTCTTTCGCGGCCTCGACGAAGCGGCGGAACTCGCTTTCGTCCATGTCGCCTTGGCGGATCTTGTGCGAGGAAATTTCCGAGGCTTCGGCCAGCACCCGGCCCGCCAGCTGTTCGGCGCTCATTTCGAGGCTGTAGAAGCCCACGACGCCACCATCGACCGCGCCTTCGGTGCCGTCGGGCAGGGTCCCCTTGCGATAGGCCTTGGCGACGTTGAAGGCAATGTTCGTGGCCAATGAGGTTTTCCCCATCGAGGGGCGACCGGCGAGGATCAACAGGTCGGACTTGTGCAACCCGCCGAGCTTCTTGTCCATATCCATAAGGCCGGTGGAGACCCCGGCCAGCCCGCCGTCGCGCTGATAGGCGGCGTTGGCGACATTCACGGCATCGGTGACGGCGCGCAGGAAACTTTGGAAACCCGATTCCGATTGGCCCTGTTCGGAGAGTTTGTAGAGCTTCTGTTCGGCCTCGACGATCTGATCCTTGGGCTCGGAGTCGACATCGGCGCGGATCGCCTTGCCCGCGATCTCCTGGCCCAGAGCGATCAATTCACGGCGTACGGCCATGTCGTGGATCATCTGGGCATAATCGCGAACGGCGAAGGCGGAAATGGCGGCGCCCGCCAGACGCGCCAGATAGGCCGGACCGCCCAGTTCCTTGAGCCCTTCGTCATCCTCAAGGAACGCCTTGAGCGTGACCGGCGAGGCGAGGTTGCCCTTAGCGATGCGGGCCACGGCGGTTTCATAGATGCGTTCGTGGACGGGATCGTAGAAGTGATGCGGTTTGATGATCGAAGCGACGCGGTCATAGACGTCGTTGTTGGTCAGAAGCGCGCCCAGCAATTGCTGTTCGGCCTCGATCGAGTGGGGCATTGTTTCGGGGTCCTGCACCTCGGCGCCGGTGGCGTTGAAACTTGCGACCTCGTTCATCTTGTCCCCCGAATTTTCATGATTGGACGGTCATAGGGCCCCACGCATTCAAGGGCCAGACGTATAACTCTGTGGACAGGCTGTGGATAAGATAGCACACATGATCTTGCGGTGCAGGGGGTAAATTGCCGCTGATCTTGTGGTGGCCGGGTGTTGCACCGGCCACTGCGTGACTTCAAAGCCGCAGAGACTCTTTATTTGCGCGTGAATACGGCGGTGCCGCTTAGCTGCGCGCCGCCTGCCAGGCCCGCGGATCGTTGAGGAACGATTCGACCCCGTCCAGCGTGGCCGCGTCAAAGGCCCCTTGCGCGCGGGCCTCGGCCAGAACATCCCACCATGTGCACAGGTGATGCAGGGTAACGCCATGATCGCCAAGGGTTTTCTCGGTCTCGGGGAAAATGCCGTAATAGAAGATCACCGCCGTATGGGCACAACTGGCCCCGGTGTCGCGGATGGCATCGACGAAACTGATCTTCGATCCGCCGTCGGTGGTCAGGTCTTCGACCAGCAACACGCGCTGGCCTTCGCTCATCGCGCCTTCGATTCGGGCGTTGCGGCCATAGCCCTTGGGCTTCTTGCGCACATAGGTCATCGGCAGGGCCATCCGCTCGGCCACCAGTGCGGCAAAGGGGATACCCGCGGTTTCGCCGCCCGCCACGTTGTCAAAGGCCTCAAGCCCCGCGTTGCGCATCACCGTGACAGCCAGGAAATCCATCAGGGTCGAGCGGATGCGCGGGAAGCTGATCAGCTTGCGGCAGTCGATATAGGTGGGCGAGGGCAGGCCGGAGGCCAGCGTGAAGGGCTCGTCAGCGTTGAAATGCACCGCCTCGATTTCCAGCAGCATGCGCGCGGTGAGGCGGGCGATTTCATCTTGCGAGGGATAGGCGGTAGGGATCATCGGTGTCGTCCTTTTGCATGCGGCGCGCCAGAGATTTCATGCCTCCGGCGGGGATATTTTTGAAAAGAAGAAAGGATCAGGTCACTTGCCATTGCAGGGGGAAGCCCGGATCGAAGACGGTTACGGGGCCGTCCTCTGTCATGATCTGGTCGGGGTAGGTGACGGTATCGCCCTTGGTCATGGTGATGGTCTCATCGCTTTCGGGCAGGCCATAGAAGGCCGGGCCGTGGCGCGATGTGAAACCTTCGAGCTTGTCGAGCGCGCCTTCCTCCTCGAACACATGAGCGAGGATCGAGAGCGTGTTGGTGGCGGTGAAACAGCCCGCGCAGCCGCAGGCGCTTTCCTTGTTCGCGTCGGTATGCGGGGCGCTGTCGGTGCCGAGGAAAAACCGGCTGTCGCCGCTGGTGGCCGCCGCGCGCAGGGCAAGGCGGTGTTCTTCGCGCTTTGCGACGGGCAGGCAGTAGTAATGCGGTTTGATGCCGCCGACGAGGATATGGTTGCGGTTGATCACGAGGTGATGGGTTGTGATCGTGGCGCCCAAATCGGTGTCGTTGGATTTGACGTAGTCCACCCCGTCGCGCGTGGTGATATGTTCCATGATCACGCGCAGGCCCGGCGTGGCGCGGCGGATGGGGTCAAGCACCCGGTCGATGAATGCCGCCTCGCGGTCGAAGATGTCGATCTCGGGGTCGGTCACCTCTCCGTGGACGCAAAGCGGGCAGCCGATCTCGGCCATTTTCTCAAGCACGCCGCGCACCTTGTCAAAGTCGCGTACGCCGCTGGCGGAATTCGTGGTGGCCCCGGCGGGGTAAAGCTTGACGGCGGTGATCAGCCCCTCGGCATGGGCGGCGGCGAGATCCTCCGCGTCCGTGTCCTCGGTCAGGTAGAGCGTCATCAGCGGTGTGAAATCGCTGCCTTCGGGGCACGCGGCCATGATCCGTTCACGATAGGCACGGGCGTCGGCGGCGGTGACGACGGGCGGCACGAGGTTGGGCATGATGATCGCGCGGGCAAAGTGCCGCGTGGTTTCGGGCAGCACGGCCCGCAGCATGGCCCCGTCACGCAGGTGAAGGTGCCAATCGTCGGGGCGTTTGAGGGTCAGGCTCTGAGTCATGGACATGGGCTTACACAATCGCGCGGGCCCACGCCAGATGCCCGAGGCCTCAAATCATGCGAATTCGCGTTCGGGCATGGGGATGCCGTGCGCTTCGGCCTTGTCATAGGCAAAGCGCAGGGATTTTCGGAAGCGCGGCCCGGGGGTGTTGCGCATCACCTGATGTGCCCAGAGCGCATTCAGGTAAAGGCGCTCGTCGCGTTCAAGCCGTAACATGACCCGCTTGAGATAGGGAACGTATCGGCGGCGTGCGCGGAAAAGCTTTGCAAGGTGCAGGCGGTCGAGTTTGCCCGCGCTCATCTGCGCGATGATCCTCAGCAGGAGCGACATGCCCATCAGGCTTTGCTCCATGTCTGGGCCAAGGTGGCGCATGCGGAATTTGGTCACATTGGGCCGGGTGAACAAGGATGCATGCATGGCATCAAGCCTGTTGTCGGGATCGTAGAGAACAAAGGCCTTGTCGGCGGCGTCCAGCATGTCGGGCGCATAGCCATAGCGCGTATCGAAGTCGGTTCGGCGCATTTGCAGAAACCGGTTATCCCATTCGGCAACACGTGGGTCCAAAGTCGCCTGCGGTTGAATGCACAGCACGCGCGCGCCCGGAGCGGTCACGGAAAAGGCCGCCGCGGCATAGCCCGCGGCCCCGGCGCCGTAAAACAGGATCTGCTCGAACTTCTCGAAAAAGCCGTCGTCGATCAGGCGGTCGAAAAAGCCAAAAACCCGCGGGTCGCGGAACCATGTGTCGCCATCGCTCACCAAGGCCATGCTCGACCAGCCAAGCGCCTTGGCCAAACTCCAGCCCATCGGTTGGCCATTGGCCGACAGTGCCTGCACTTGGTCGAGGGATTCGAAAGTGACCAACAGGGTGGGTTTGTTTTCGATAAAGGCCGCGAAATGCCGTGCCCCCAGATATTCGACAAAGCCGTTCTCAACGATATGGTCATCGACCTTGTCGATCCACGCATCCCAGGTCAGGCCGGAGAACGACATCTCGAAGATATTGGGGTTATCCTGCATCTTGTAACAGTCCTCAATGCACGTGCAGCGCTTGGCGCGCTCTTTGCGCCAAGTGTTAGGTGTCAACTTGGGCAAAATTTGGGAGAATCCAAGAGGTTTTGAGGCTGCGACCAAGGTCGCACTGTGACGCCTGTGCCCTTGACCCGCCTTGATCAGCCATGCAGTTCTTTTTCGGGCAAGGGAGGGATGCCATGACACAGCCGCAAACAATCGAAGGGGTGCAGGGGCTTTTATCGGATCAAGGCTATGTCTGTGGTCGCGATCTGGGCACGGTGGTGTTTCTGTCGCTCAGGTTGGGGCGCCCCTTGTTCCTGGAAGGCGAGGCAGGGGTCGGCAAGACCGAGATCGCCAAGGCCCTGTCGGCGGCGCTGGGGCGGCGGCTTATCCGGCTGCAATGCTACGAGGGGCTCGATTCGGCCTCTGCGGTTTATGAATGGAACTTTGCCGAACAGATGATCGCCATCCGCACCGCCGAAGCGGCGGGCGGGGTGGACCGTGGACATCTCAAGGATGAGCTGTTCTCCGACGAATACCTGATCGAACGCCCGCTTTTGCAAGCGATGCGCCCGCAGGCAGGCGGTGCGCCTGTCCTTCTGATCGACGAGTTGGACCGCACCGACGAACCCTTCGAGGCCTTCCTTCTGGAGGCGCTCAGCGATTTCCAGGTGACGATCCCGGAGCTGGGCACGGTCAAGGCCCCCGAGCCGCCCATCGTCATCGTCACCTCCAACCGTACGCGCGAAGTGCACGATGCCCTCAAGCGCCGCTGCCTCTATCACTGGGTCGATTATCCGACATTCGACCGCGAAATCGAAATCCTGCAAGCCCGCGCCCCTGAGGCCGCAGACAGCCTCAGCCGCGAGGTGGTGGCCTTCGTTCAGCGCTTGCGCACCGAGGACCTGTTCAAGAAACCGGGCGTGGCGGAAACCATCGACTGGGCCAAGTGCCTGCTCGCCTTGGACGTAATCTCGCTTTCCCCAGAGGTGATCGCCGACACGTTGGGCGCGATCCTCAAGTATCAAGACGACATCCAGCAGATCCAGGGCTCCGAGGCCAAACGCATTCTGGATGAAGCCAAGGCGAGTTTGGAGCCGGCGTGATGCTTCATCTTTCCCGAAATACTCCGGGGGTTTGGGGGCTGGCCCCCAAAGAGGGCCATGGTTGAATATCCCGATCTTGAGCTGCCGGATAACCCCAAGCTTACCCATAACATCACTCATTTCGCCCGGGCATTGCGCAAGGCGGGGCTGCCCATCGGGACAGGCAGGGTGATTGATGCCATCCGGGCGGTCGAGGCGGCGGGCTTCACCTCGAAAGCGGATTTTTTCTATACCCTGCGGGCCTGCTTCGTCTCCAAACCCGAGCACGCGGTGGTCTTCGCACAGGTCTTCCGCCTTTACTGGCGCGACCCGCGCTATATGGAGCACATGATGGCCATGATGCTGCCCGCCATTCGCGGCGTGCAGGAGGAGCGCGTGGCCCAGTCCGCCGAGAAACGCGCGGCGGAGGCGCTGCTCGATGGGGTGGAGCCGGATATCCCGGAACTGGCCGACCAGCCCGAGGAAGAAACGGTGATCGAGATCGACGCCTCGGCTACCATGTCCACCGAGGAACGCCTGCGGACACTGGACTTCGAACAGATGTCGACCGAGGAAGTGGCACAGGCCAAGCGGATGCTGGCGCGGTTGCGCCTGCCGGTGAAACCCTTTGCCTCGCGCCGGGGCATGGCCGATGCGCAGGGCGCGCGGCTGGACGCCCGCGCCACATTGCGCGCGGCCCTGCGGCGAGGCGGCGAGTTGCGCCGCATCCACCGGCAAAAACCGCGGCCGCGCTGGCCCAACCTCGTGGTGATCTGCGATATTTCCGGCTCGATGAGCCAATACAGCCGGATGGTCCTGCATTTCCTGCACGCGGTCGCAAACGAAAAGGGCGCGGGCTGGGCCAAGGTGCATGCTTTCACCTTCGGCACACGCCTGACCAATATCACCCGCCATCTGGCCACCCGCGATGTCGACGCGGCCTTGGCCGCCGCCGGCAAGGAGGCGCAGGATTGGGAGGGTGGCACCCGGATCGGCGATTGCCTGCATGCCTTCAACCGGGATTGGTCGCGCCGGGTCATGGGGCAGGGGGCGGTTGTTCTGCTGATCACCGACGGGCTGGACCGGGGCGATGCAGCGCCCCTGGAAAAGGAAATCGAGCGGCTGCACCTCTCCGCACGCCGCCTCATATGGCTCAATCCCTTGTTGAGGTGGGACGGGTTCGCCCCCAAGGCTAGTGGCATCAAGGCCATGCTGCCGCATGTCGATGCCTTCCGCGCGGGCCATTCCATCGCCACGCTGGAGGACTTGGCGCAGGCGATATCGAATGCGGACGACATGGGCGAAAAGGCCCGGTTGATGGCGGCGATGAAGGCTTGATCGGCCGCATTGATCGAAATCAAAAAAGATATTCCAAATATGATATATGTTGTCCGCCAGAAACAACGCGGAAGGACATTCCATGACACTCAACTGGAAACTGGGCGGGCTTTTGCTTGGCTTGGTGTTCTTTGGGGCCGTGCTATTGGTCAAACCCATCGGGGTGAGCACGCAATTCGTGATCCTCGATGCCATCGTGGCCGATGCGGTCAGCCCCGACCTGATCACCCAAACCGACGAAGGCTATACTTCGACCAATGCCTATCTTGCCAAGTCGGGCGGGAAATACGCCAAGAATGCCGCCAACCCGCTGAACTACAGCTTTGTCTTCGTGCTGGCGATGGCTGTGGGAGCGTTCCTTTCGGCCATGGCGCGCGGCGGCATCGGTGTGGATGAGCGGCGCCTGCCAGCCATCTGGTATGCAAATTACGGAGACACACCCGTCAAACGGTATGCCATGACCTTTCTGGGCGGCTTCATCGTGCTCTACGGTGCGCGCCTCGCGGGGGGCTGCACCTCGGGCCATATGATGAGCGGGATGATGCAGACCTCGATCTCGGGCTACATCTTTGCTGCAGGCGCCTTTGCCGCCGCTATCCCCACCGCAATGTTGCTTTATCCGAAGGAGGGCTGAGCCATGACAACGATCATTCTCGCTATCGTCATCGGGGCCGCTTTCGGCGTGGTGCTCGACCGGATCGGGGCCACCAACCCCAACTGGATCGGCAAGATGCTGACGCTGACCCACCTGCACCTGATGAAAACCATCCTGTTGGCTATCGGCACCGGGTCGATCCTGATGTTCGGCGGTCAGATGCTGGGCCTTGTGGACGTGGGCCATATGAGTGTGAAAACCGCTTATGTCGGGGTCTTCATCGGCGGGCTGTTGCTGGGCGCGGGCTGGGCCGCCGCCGGGTATTGCCCGGGCACTGGCGTTTGCGCCGCCGCATCGGGCCGCAAGGACGCGCTGTTTTTCATCGCGGGCGGCCTGTTGGGGGCGGCGGCCTATATGGTCACCTACCCGGCGTGGAAATCCACCGGCCTGCTTGAGGGGGAAAAGATGACCCTCGGCACGGTGCCGGGTACCGATTACCCCGCATTCGTGGGTATCTCTGGCGATTTGCTTGGCATTGTCATGGGGTTGGTCTTCGTCGCCATCGCCTTCGGTTTGCCGGAACGCTTGCGCGGCGCGGGTGAGGCCGTGGCCCCGGCCGAGTGATCCAATCCCGATAACCAGACCAAAGTCGCCCCCTCGGGGGCGGCTTTTTCGTTTGTGCCGCCCCGGTGCTGCCCGCATACTGCCCGGCAGGGGAGGTAGAGATGCAGCAGCGATTTGACGATATTCCCGAAACCGCCCTTGAGTGGCACCGCGCAGGCAAAGGCGCGGCCTTGGCCACCGTGGTGGAGACATGGGGCAGCGCGCCGCGCCGGGTGGGCAGCCAGCTGGCCATTTCGGGCGCGGGCGAGATCGAGGGCTCGGTTTCGGGCGGCTGCGTCGAAGGTGCCGTCGTGGCCGAGGCGATCGATGCCATCGAAGACGGCATCCCCGTCATGCTGGAATACGGCGTAAGCGATGGCGATGCCTTTGCCGTGGGGTTGGCTTGTGGTGGTACGATCCGGGTGCTGGTGGAACCTGTCGGTTCGGTCATGCCGGTCGAGATATTGGAAGATCTGGTTCTGGCGCGTGAATCGCGCATTCCCGTGGCCTATGTCACTGGCATGAAGGCCGAGCGTGCCCTTGTCAAAGAGGGCTACGTCGAACGCTTCCGCATGGATCGCTCAGGCTTCGAGGAAGATGGCGAAACCTTTGTCGCCATTCACAACCCGCCTTTGCGGATGATCATCGTGGGCGCGGTGCATATCGCGCAGGCGCTTGTGCCGATGGCCCGGATCGCGGGTTATGACCCGCTGTTGATCGACCCACGCGAAAGCTTTGCCAGCGAAGAGCGGTTCCCGGGTGAAACCATCCTTCACGAGTGGCCCGATGAAGGGGTGCAAGCCTTCGGACTGGATCAACGTACTGCGCTGGTGTTGTTGACCCATGATCCCAAGCTGGACGACCCGGCGTTGGAACAGGCCATGGCCAGCGATGTGTTTTATATCGGGGCCCTTGGCTCGACCCGGACGCATGCCAAGCGCGTGGCGCGGTTGGAAGAGAAAGGGTTCCCCCCCGATCAGATCGGTCGCATCCATGGCCCCGTTGGCCTTGATATCGGTGCGGCGGGACCGTCCGAGATCGCCGTCAGCATCTTGGCCGAGGCCACGCAGGTCTTGAGGACAGGCGCATGAAATTCGGCCCCGTGCCCGTGGATCAGGCCGAGGGGGCGATCTTGGCCCATTCGATGAAGCTGCCCGAGGGGCGGTTGCGCAAGGGATTGGTTCTTGGGGCCAGGCATCTTGAGGCGATCAAGGCGGCAGGAGAGGGGGAGGTGATCGTTGCCCAGCTTGGGAGCGACGATGTGCACGAAGACGATGCCGCACGGGTCTTGGCCGAGGCCCTGGCCGAGGGGGCGGAGGGCGTTCACCTGACCGCGCCTTTTACCGGGCGGGTCAATGTCATTGCCGATGGCCCCGGTGTGGTGCTTCTGGACGAGGCGCAGATTCATGCGGCCAACATGGTGAATCCGATGATTACCGTGGCCACGGTGGCCCCGTTCCATCAATTGGCCGCGGGAGGCATGGTGGCGACCATCAAGATGATCTCTTATGCCGTGTCGGAACAGGACTTGGGCAAAGCGGTCGAGGCGGCGCGCGGTGCCGTCCAATTTGCTCAACCCGTGCATGCAACGGCCAGCCTGATCCTGACCCACATTCCCGGCAGCCCGGGTAACAAGGGCATCGAGGCCGTGGAGCGGCGGGTGGATGGTTTGGGCATGAAACTGATCGAAACCCTGCGCTGCGATCATGACGAGGATATGCTGGCCCGGACCATCACGCAGGCCAAGGGGGATGTCGTGCTGATCCTGACAGCATCAGCCACGTCGGACCCCGCCGATACCGCGCCTGCCGCCTTGCGGCGGGCAGGCGGGCAGGTAGAGCGCTTTGGTCTGCCTGTGGACCCCGGTAACCTGCTGTTTCTGGGCGATTTGGATGGGCAGCCGGTGATTGGCCTGCCGGGCAGCGCGCGGTCCCCTGTGTTGCACGGGGCCGATTGGGTTTTGGCGCGGGTGGCATGCGGGGTGCCGATTGCATCGCGGGACATGGCGCGCATGGGGGTAGGGGGCTTGCTCAAGGAAATCCCCACGCGCCCACAGCCCCGCCACGCGCCCAAGTCCAAGCCCGAGTAATACCGCCGCAATGCCGACGTTATACCGACATGGTACAGACTGGGCGCCAATTGGGAGGATTGCGATCTCATTTATTGGGGTAAAATAATACCTAAATTGCAAGGCATTGAATTTGAAGTATTAATTCGCGCATCACGCGCTTGACCTGTCACGCCACGGGTTTATAACCGCGCCATCCGATGCAGGGGCGGTTTCCGCGCCCTGCCTTACGTCAAACCAAGGGATCTCCCTGATATGAAAACTTTTTCTGCGACTCCGGCAGATATCGACAAGAAATGGATCCTGATCGACGCGGAAGGCGTCGTTCTGGGCCGTCTCGCCTCGATCATCGCCATGCGCCTGCGCGGTAAGCACAAGGCCTCGTTCACGCCCAACATGGACATGGGTGACAACGTGATCGTCATCAATGCCGACAAGGTCCAGGTGACCGGCAACAAGCGTGACAAAGAGAACTACTGGCACACCGGGTACCCGGGCGGCATCAAATCCCGCACCACCGGCCAGATCCTTGAAGGCGACCACCCCGAGCGCGTGGTCATGCAGGCCGTCAAGCGCATGCTGCCGGGCAACCGCCTGGCCCGCAAGCAGATGACCAACCTGCGCGTCTACGCCGGCGCCGAGCATCCCCACGAGGCACAAAGCCCCGAGGTGCTGGACGTCAAGAACAAGAACTCCAAGAACACGCGGGTGGCTTACTGATGGCTGAAGAAATCAAATCGCTCGAAGGTCTGGAAGCCGTCGCCGAAGGCGCGCCCGTCGAGGCCGAAACCGAAACCCCGCGTGAGCCCGTCCGTGACGAATTGGGCCGCTCCTATGCCACCGGCAAGCGGAAAGACGCGGTTGCCCGTGTCTGGATCAAGCCCGGTTCGGGCAAGGTCGAGGTGAACGGCAAGGAGATGAACAAGTACTTTGCGCGCCCCGTGCTGCAAATGATCTTGCGCCAGCCCTTCACCGTGGCCGGTGTCGAGGATCAGTTCGACGTGATGGCAACCGTCAAGGGCGGTGGCTTGTCGGGTCAGGCCGGTGCGGTCAAGCACGGCATCTCGAAGGCGCTGCAACTTTTCGACCCGTCGCTGCGCGCACCGCTGAAAGCCGCAGGGTTCCTGACCCGCGACAGCCGCGTGGTGGAACGGAAAAAGTTCGGTCGCCGCAAAGCGCGCCGGAGCTTCCAGTTCTCGAAGCGTTAAGCGCAAAAATATTGTTTGGAAAGGGCTGCCCGATGGGGTGGCCCTTTTTTCATGAGCCGGGGTACGCAGTGCGGGGCCGGGATACTTCATGCAGTAAGAAAGAGGGACGTGGGGTTATTCGTCCGGCGGAACCAATCCCAAGCCCCGCAGGTAGATGCCGATGCCAGTCTCAAGCAAATCTTCGGGAGGAAAGGGCGATTGTGTCCCCGGTGAGTTGCGGGCAAACAGTTCCACGACCCCATGCGAGAGCGCCCAGACGTGGGCGCTGAACATGGCCGCAGGGGGGCGTTTATCTTCGGGAATATGCTGGCTGAGGTCCGAGGCGGCGCGTTCAAGGACAGCGCGCGCCTTGGCTGCGATCTGGGCCAGTTCGGGGGTGCGGTTGACGGAAATCCCGCTTTCGAACATGGCGATATAGTGGCCAGGGTATTTGCGGGCGAAGGCGAGATAGGCGCGGCCCGTAGCCTCGAAACTGGACAAGGCCGAGGGTTGGCCTTCGTCATAGGCGTATTGCATCACATCGGCGAAGATCACATAGCCCTGCCGCGCGGCCTCGGCGATCAGGTCGTCGCGGCCTGCGAAGTGGCGGTAGACAGCCGCAGGGGTGACACCGGCCTGTTTGGCGGCCTCGGACAGGGTGAAACCGGCCGGGCCCTTGGCCTCGATCAGCAAAAGCGCGGCTTCGACGAGGGCCTGTTTGAGGTTGCCGTGATGATAGCCGCGTTTAGCCATCCCAGATCTCGGGGCCGCCGCAGACCTCTTTATCGGGTTTACCGACTGATTTCTTGTCTTTGCGAGTATAGTCGATGTCGCGCAGGACATGGCGGATGGCCTCGACGCGCGCACGGCGTTTGTCATCGGAGCGGATGATGGTCCATGGGGCATGATCGGTATGTGAGCGTTCGAGCGTTTCGGAAATTGCCGCCGAGTAATCATCCCATTTCTTCAGACCCTCGACGTCGATCCGGCTGAGCTTCCATTGCTTGAGGGGGCTGGCCTCGCGCTTGAGAAACCGGCGCAGTTGTTCGGCGCGGCCCACGTTGAGCCAGAACTTGAAGAGGTGAATGCCCTCATCCACGAGCATTTTCTCGAAATCGGGCACTTGGGCGAAGAAATGTTCGCGCTGGTCGTCGGTGCAAAAGCCGAAAACCTTTTCGACAACACCGCGATTGTACCAACTGCGGTCATAAAACACGATCTCGCCACCGGCTGGCAGGTGATCGATATAGCGTTGGAAATACCATTGCGTCTGTTCGGTATCCGAGGGCTTGGAGAGCGCCACGACACGCGCGCCGCGTGGATTAAGGTATTCGCGGAAGCGTTTGATTGTGCCGCCTTTTCCGGCAGCATCACGACCTTCGAAGACGATAGCAATGCGGGCGCCGGTCTCTTTGGCCCAAGCCTGCAATTTGACCAGTTCGACTTGAAGTGCTTCAAGGTCTTTTTCGTAGTGTTTACGTGGCAAGCGTTCGGAATGGGGATAGTCGGGGTCGAGAACATCCCCCTTCTCCGCGCGCTTTATGGCGTTGCGGATGTCTTTGGGCGCATCGTCTTCGTAGAACTTGGTGATTGCACCGTCGAATGGCAGGTCCATGGGCCTCTCCTTTGTCGGGACCGACTATGGCGGCTTAGTCGCCGGGGTTCAATCCGGCGCGGCGCGCGGCGCGGTCTATGGCCTTGACCACCGCGTCTTGTGCGACGTGGTGCGGCATATGGGCAATGCCCGGCAGACTGGTGAGTTTGGCGCTTGGAACACGGGTCACGAGCGGGTCGGCGTGTATGGGCAGGCCGACAATGGTGTCAGCGGTGCCGTGGACGACCTCAACCGGAATCTGGATACGGTCGTATTGGCCGTGCAAGTCTTCGATTTCCGCCAGCAGGTTGGCGCGTTGCAGGGCATTGGCTCGGAGCGTTTCGCGTCGCAGGGTCAGTCCCGCGCCAATGTGGTCAATATACCCGTCTGGCACGGCGTTTGGCTCAAAGATGCTGGACACTTCGCGCTCGACCCGGTCGTCATGGACGAAGGCGGTGAGCAAGGGGATGACCAGAGGCCCGAGGACCGGGTGCGACAGCACCTTGTAATAGGTCGAAAGCGGGCTGGTCCAAGGGTGCGAGGGCGAGGCGAGGGGGATGAGAGCCGAGATATACTGTGGTTCATGCACGGCCCAGGCAAGCGCCACGGCCCCACCATAGGAATGGCCCATGACGATGGGCGCCTCGACCCCCAATTGCCGGGCGGCCGCCGAAAGCAGTTCAGCCTGTTGGCGGATTGTTGCGCCTGTGGTGTTGATGCGATCCGTATAGCCAAGGCCGGGGCGGTCGAAGACCGTGACGCGGTAGCGTTTGGCCAGACGCGGCGCGAGGCTGTGGGTCATGTCGCGGATATTGCCGCTGGCCCCGTGGATGAGGATCAGATCGGGGCCTTCGCCCATCGTGAGGGCGTGAACCCGGTGGCCGTTCACCTGAACGAACTGCCCCTGCGGCGGAAAGGCCGCTTCGGCGCGGGCCTCATGCAGGCGGGCGCGGTGTTGGGCATAGGCCCACAGGAGCACCAGCGAGACGAGGCAAGCAAGGATGATCTTAACGGCCAATGGCATTCATGTCGAAGGGCGTGGATTGGTAAATCTCGTTGATCCAGTTGCCATAGAGCAGGTGCGCGTGGCTACGCCAGCGGTTTTGCGGCGGGCGGCTGGGATCGTCCTCGGGGTAGTAATTGCAAGGCACGTTGATCGGCGTGTCATTGGCGACGTCGCGGTCATATTCCTGCTTGAGCGTATCGCTGTCATATTCGAGGTGGTTGAAGATATAGAGCGCGCGATGTGCCGGGTCTTCCACCAGACAGGGGCCGACCTCGTCGCTGTGCAGCAGGATATGCAGGCCCGGCACGGCGTCAATCTCATCTTTTCGCATCTCGGTCCAGCGGCTGACCGGGATCACGCAGTCATCCGAAAAGCCCCGCAGGAAGGGCGAGGCAGGCGCCATGTTGCGGTGCCGAAAACACCCGAACGCCTTGTGATCCAGCAGGTGCTTTTTCACACCATGAAAGTGGTTGATCATCGCCATACCGCCCCAGCACACTCCGAATGTGGAGTGGACGTGGGTTTGCGTCCAATCAAAGATTTCGCGCAGCTCATCCCAGTAGGTCACATCGGCAAAATCCAGATGTTCGATGGGGGCGCCGGTAATGACAAGGCCATCGAATTTCTCGCCAGTGGCAGCCACGTCCGCGAAGGGGCGGTAGAAGCTTTTCATGTGATCGGCGGCGGTGTTGCGCGTGCGGTGTTCACTCATCCGGATAAGGCTGAGCTCGATTTGCAGCGGCGTGGCCCCGATCAGGCGGGCGAACTGGTTCTCGGTCTGGATTTTCTTCGGCATCAGGTTGAGAAGCCCGATGCGCAGGGGGCGGATGTCCTGACGCGATGCCTGATCCTCGGACATGACCATGACGCCTTCGCGCGTGAGCACGTCATAGGCGGGCAAGTCTTCAGGGATCTTGATGGGCATGTGTCAGGTCTTTCGCGGTTTCGGTTTAGATAGAGGTTCAGGCGTGGCGCTCAAGAGCACTGGCCACCATATCCTCGAATTGATCGGCGGTATTGACGCCGGCCACCTCGTCGGCGGTCAGGGTGACGCCCCATTTCGCCATGGCATCATAGCGCGGCTGGCGGTGGGCGAGGGCGCGCGCATAGGTCCAGCGGATGAAGGCATCCGGATCAACCTTGTCGGGGGCGTTACCGGTTTCCTTGAGGTAATCGGCCCATGCACCATCAAGGAATTCGGGCTGGTAGGCCATGGGCTTGGGCGCGCGATCAAAGCGGCGGATCAGTTCCTGAGTATGGGCCTCGGAGCCTTTGAGGTAGACGAGCAGGCAGTGTTTCGACAATTCGGACAGCAAGGCGTCGTCGGGGTCATCGCCATCCACCCATTCACAGATCGACCCGCCGGTATCGCAGACGAAATGCGGGTAGCCATAGAGGCTTTCCGCGCGGGTAATGAAATGCGCTGTATCCTCAAGGGCGGCTATCTCGGCTCGGCGGAATTGCTCTTGCCGTTGGCGATACTCTTCGATCGGCAAGCCGCCTTTCAACGGGTCGCCGGGTTTTCCAAGGTATGTCGAGACCGGGGCAAGATTGTTGAAGGTGATGTTGGAGCCGATGTAGATCGAGTCGGTCAACAGCAGGTCGCGCAAGAAGGGCACCTGCATGGCATGGGCCTTGGCGTTGTCGGCGATCAACTCGCCCATGTAACGGGTGCCGATACGGTAGTCGATCGAGTAGTGAAACCACGCACCCGAGTCCCGCAGCATGTTGGACAGGTGGGTCTTGCCAAGCCCCGACATGCCGTAAAACAAAACCCGCTTGTGCTTGGCGTCCCGCCAGTCTTGTGCCGATTGATAGATCATGGACTGCCCCCTTTATCGTGTTGTGGTACCGAGCGGGGCAGAGGGCGTCAAATCCAAAGGGGCCGGACAAAGAAAAACCCCGCCCGGAAGGGGCGGGGTTCATTCTTTCAAGCATGTAATAACTTAGTAGTTCCAGCCCACTTTGAAACCGAAACCCACTGCAGTGTTGTCGGAAAAGTTTGACGGAGCCGTCACGCCCAGGCCAACAGGAACGTTTGTGGTGGCATTACCAATCCAAGTGACGTTGACGCCCGAGGAAATCGATAGATTGTCTTTCTGGTAGCGCGTACCAAGGGTAATTCCGAATTTACCGCTGGTCGGTCCAAGGTTTGAGACAGGTGTGCTGGAATCGCCATCTTCATAGGTCATGGAAACCGAACCGGACCAAGTATCGTTGAAACGGCGACCGACACCTAATGTGTAGGTATAGGTATCATCCGTATAGGACAGGAAAGGCGACCCGAATGCCGTGCGATAATCGGCAGGGTCGATCACGAAGTCCGACCAATCAACCCAACGCACACCGCCGAAAACGAGGGTGTTCTGAGCCACGCCAGTCTGAAAATCAAGGTTTATGGATTGTGGGGTCTCGATCTCGGTCACACTAAAGCGACCTAACCCGACCGCACTATTTTCGATGGTGTCGTGATCGCTTGAGATCTTGGAGTTATATGTCAACGACACACGCAGCGCGATCTCGGGGCGCTCGTAGCTGACACCGGCCAAATAACCGACACCATAGTCGCCACGGCCAGTGACATTGTAGGCCTGAGCGCCACCGATCACGATTGTAGAATTCGCATCAACCCTTTGCAGTCGCAAACCGCCATGTACGCCAAATCCGTTATCCATGCGGTATCTCAGAGCACCTGTGATTGCGCTCGAATTCAACTCTGCCGTGGTGCCGGCCAAAGGATAGCCTGTTGCAACAGGGTAGCTTGCGTCGGCTCCAAAGGGTTGATCAAAAATGATCGCATAGCTGAGTTTTTCTGTCAGTTGCTGTTTATAGGCCGCGCCAAGCTGCCAATAGGTGTCGGCCATGTCACCGGATGCTAAACCTACCACGCTACCGCTTACGGAAGGGGATACTGTACCAAAGCTAAGCTCGGCGTAATTTCCCTCTTGGAACAGCGCTCCGATGGATTGGCCAGACCGGTCGATACCACCGGCGGTTGCGGTGCCTGCGGCGGCGGTCAGGGCCGCTGCTGCGAATGCTAGTTTCTTCATCTGTTCTCTCTCCTCCAGATATTGAGGTGATGCTACAGGCGGTTACTTGCCGGTCAATTTTTACGCAACGTCAGTTACGTAACGGAAGGAACAAGGTGTTCGGAAAGCCACAATTAAGGGTGGTATCCGCCGTCAGCTGGGCTTGCGGCGCGTCTCGGACCAGAGGTTCAGGTAATTCGCGCCAAAGATGATCGCGGCGCCGAGAATCACCATGGCTTCGATTTGCTCTTGGTAGAGCATCAAACCAAGTAGGGCGATCAGGGGGAGGCGCAGGAAGTCAACCGGCGTTATCAAGGTGGCGGGCGCCATGGAGAGGGCGGTGGTCAGGCAATAATGGGCCATGAGCCCGCCAAGTGCGACCAAGACCAGCCACGGGGCGCTTTCAGGTGAAGGCAGGGCAATGTTCCCGTCGACGCCGGCGCAGATCACGCCGAAAAGGCTTTGGCTGAGTGTCATCCAGAAAAGGATACAGGTCAGGGTTTCGGTACGGGTCAGGCGTTTGGTGGCAATGATCGATCCGGCAAAGCCGATGGCCGCGCTAAGCGCGGCAAGTGTGCCGATGTTCACGGTCTCAGGGCTTGGCCGAGTGACAATCAGAATGCCGATGAACCCCATGACAGCCGCAACGACACGCATCGAGGTCAGCCGTTCACCCAGAACGAGCGGGGACAGAACCAGAACCCAAAGCGGTGACGTGAACTCAAGCGCGAACACCTGCGCGAGTGGGATCAAGGTGATTGCGTAAAACCAAAGGTTTTGCCCGGTAAAGTGGAAAACATTCCGCACAATATGCAGCCATGGTTTGCGCCCGGTGATCGTCTGGTACGAGCGCGTGAGGCTGGCCACGATCATGAGGATGATCAGGCCGATTATGCTTCGGTACATCATGATCTCGAATGTATCGAGCTCGAAGCTGACCTCACGGCCCGCGATGGCCATTGCCGAGAACGAGACCACGGCCCCCAGCATCCAAAGTGCCGCGCGCAGGGACGTGGCGGAATCGATCTTTCCAGGGCATGTGGGGGTCATTCCCACTCGATCGTGCCGGGCGGTTTCGAGGTGACATCATAGGTCACGCGATTGATGCCCTTGACCTCGTTGATGATGCGCGTTGCTGTTTCACCAAGGAAATCGTGGCTGAAGGGATAGTAATCGGCCGTCATGCCATCCACCGAGGTGACCGCGCGCAGGGCGCAGGCGTAATCATAGGTCCGCCCATCGCCCATGACACCAACGGTGCGCACGGGAAGGATGGCGACGAAGGCCTGCCAGATATCGTCGTAAAGCCCGTGTTTGCGGATCTGGTCGATATAGACCGCATCGGCCTTGCGCAGGATTTCAAGCTTATCGCGGGTAATCTCGCCGGGGCAGCGGATGGCAAGGCCCGGCCCGGGGAAGGGATGCCGCCCGATGAAGGAGGCAGGCAGGCCCAATTCGTGGCCAAGCGCGCGCACCTCGTCCTTGAACAATTCGCGCAGCGGTTCCACCAGTTTCAGGCCCATCTTTTCGGGCAGGCCGCCGACGTTGTGGTGGCTTTTGATCGTAACGGAAGGACCACCCGAGAAGCTGACTGATTCAATGACATCAGGATAGAGCGTGCCCTGGGCCAGGAATTCGGCGCCCTCGATTTCGCCTGCGTATTTCTGGAACACGTCGATGAAGAGGCGGCCAATGGTTTTTCTTTTTTCCTCCGGGTCACTTACGCCTTCAAGTTCACCTAGGAAAAGGTCGGATTCATCGGCGTGAATCAGCGGAATGTTGTAGTGATCGCGGAACATGCCGACGACTTCTTCGGCCTCGTTGAGACGCAGAAGCCCGTGATCCACAAAGACACAGGTGAGTTGATCTCCGATAGCCTCGTGGATCAGCACGGCGGCGACCGAGCTGTCGACGCCACCGGAAAGGCCGCAGATCACCTGCTTGTCGCCGACCTGTTCGCGAATTTGGCGGATCGCTTCGTCTTTGTAGGCGGCCATGGTCCAGTCGCCTTTGAACCCGGCCAGGCGGACAAAGTTTTCGTAAAGCGTCTTGCCGTTGGGCGTGTGGTGCACCTCGGGGTGAAACTGCACGGCATAAAAATTGCGGCTGAGGTCGGCGGTGATCGCGAACGGCGCATTGGGCGAGGTGCCGAACACCTCGAAACCCGGGGCGATCTTGCTGACGTGGTCGCCGTGGCTCATCCAGACCTGTTCGCGCTCTTCAAGGAACCAACCGTTCAGCAGGTCGATTCGCTGCTCAGATGGGGTGACATAGGCGCGGCCAAATTCCGCGGTGCCATCTCCGCGTTCCACGCGACCGCCGAGCATGTGCATCATCACCTGCTGGCCGTAACAAATCCCCAGAATCGGCACACCCAGATCGAATACCGATGCAGGCGGGCGCGGCGATGCCTCGTCAATCACACTGGCCGGGCCACCGGAAAAAATCACGGCTTTCGGGGAAAACCCCTTGAGAAAGTCATCGGTGACGTTCTGGAACGGGTGGATTTCACAATATACATTCAACTCGCGCAAACGGCGGGCGATCAGCTGCGTCACCTGGCTGCCGAAGTCGATGATAAGAAGGCGGTCGTGGGATGTCTGGCTCATGTCATGCCTACTAGGCCCGAGGCGCGTTTTGCGCAAGGGGCAATGGGAATCTGTAAAAAATCGACACAAGGTCTGGTGTCAGATGTCGCTATAGCACCTCAAGGGGCGCAAATCTCCGATGTCCGGGCCGGGCGTTGCGATAATATCTCCTGAAGCTGCACCCGAGGGGGGTGCGTATCATTGCAGGGGTAGAACATGGCCGAAGCAGCAACCCGTAGACGTGGCCGTGGTGGCGGTGGTGCCGCCCGTCGGGCAGAACGTACAGCCGTCAGCGTGGAGACCGCCAAGTACATCGAGCGGAACATTCCGCTTTACGAAGTGCTTGACGATGAGGCGCTTGAGATCATCGAGCGCAATGCCGAGACAATTCTGGAAGAAGTTGGCGTTAATTTCGTCGAGAACCCCGCCGCGCTTGATCGGTGGCGTGAGGCGGGGGCAGACGTGCGCGGTGAGCGCGTGCACATCCCCCGGGGTCTGGCGCGAAAGTTGTGTGCGACCGCGCCGTCGCGATTTACTCAACATGCCCGCAATCCCGAGCGGAATGTCGAGATCGGCGGCAAGACGCTGGTTTGTGCCCCCATCTATGGCCCGCCCTTTGTGCGTGATATGGAAGGTGGCCGTCGCTATGCGACCATGGCCGATTTCGAGAAGTTCGTGAAACTTGGCTACATGTCGAAGTGGTTGCACCATTCGGGCGGGACCGTGTGCGAACCTACCGATATTCCGGTGAACAAGCGTCACCTTGATATGTTGCACGCGCACATGACCCTGAGCGACAAACCCTATATGGGGTCGGTGACAGATCCGTCCCGCGCGCAAGACAGCGTGGAGATGTGCGAGATTCTGTTCGGCAAGGAGTTCGTTCAGGACAACACGGTGATGACCTCGCTGATCAACGTGAATTCGCCGATGACCTTTGACGAGGTCATGATGGGTGCGCTTGAGGTCTATGCCACCAACAACCAAGCCTGCATCATATCGCCCTTCATCGTCGGGGGTGCCATGGCGCCTGTATCGGTTATGGGCACCCTGACGCAGGTTCTGGCCGAGGTCATGGCCGGGATCGCATACAGTCAGCTCATTCGCCCCGGTGCACCGGTGATCTTCGGCGCCTTCGTCAGCTCTATCGATATGAATAGCGGCGCGCCGACCTTTGGCACGCCCGAGGCGAGCCAGATCATCTATGGCGCGGGCCAACTGGCGCGGCGCATGGGGCTTCCATTCCGGTCGGGCGGGTCGCTTTGCGGGTCCAAGTTGCCGGATGCGCAGGCCGCTTATGAGACCGCGAATACCTTTAACGCGGTCCTTCTTGGCGGTGTGAACTTCATGCTGCATAGCTGCGGCTGGCTTGAGGGTGGCCTTGTGGCCAGCTTTGAGAAGTTTGTCATGGATGCCGATCAACTGGGCGTTCTACACAAGCTGGCCGCCGGCATCGCGACGGATGAAAACGGTCAGGCAATGGACGCCATCCGCGAAGTTGGGCCCGGGGGGCACTATCTGGGGTGTGCCCACACGCAAGCCAACTTCAAGGAGGCGTTCTGGCGCTCGGATGTCTTGGATTACAAACCCTTCGAGACATGGCATGAAGACGGTGAGCGCGACACCATGACCTTGGCCAATGCCAAGTTGCATCAGATGTTGAACACCTATCAACAACCGGCTTTGGATCCTGCTATCGCAGAAGCCTTGGCCGCTTATGTCGCCGAAAAGAAAAGCTCTATGCCTGACGCTTTCTCCTGAAGGTTAGGGGTGGCGCGCTTCACGAAACAGGCGCGCCTCCCCCATCATCGCGATTAAGATTTCAACGTGACGGGCTGGGGAATACTCAGCCTGTTCGTTTTTGCGCTGACTATCGATCTCTGCCTCCAACTCTATCAGTTGATCAAGGGCGGCCCCGCTAGAGGCAGGCGGCATGGCTCCAATAAGACGTATAAGATGATTTGTACGGCGATATTGAGCCGCCCCAATTCGCGCGGCACGGATCAATAGGCCAGGGCGTCGAACGGCATGAATGGTGGCTAAGACATCTTTCATTGCAAGGTTCCCACGGTGATTATTACAGTCCGATACTCGCACAACTTATTGGGGTGTTGCATTGCCTCCATGTCAGCGAACGCTGGCTTTTCCGTTTGTTTACAATTGGGAAACGATCCTTGACCGGGCGTTAATAGATTAATGAACCGGTAATAAGTGCTCGTAAAGGTTGTATTAACGATTGGGGATACCTGTATGCAACACTCAGAGAGAGGCAAGGCCCGGATGCCTGACGGATGTATCAAGCCCATTGGGAACAATGGGGGCGGGATCGTACCGTCATGGGTGCCGCAGGCTGCGTTACATTACCTCGCGCATACAGAAACGGGCAGGTCGATACGTGCAATTGCGCGCGAGGCGGGTTGTCATGCGTCGACGGTGTTGCGACAAATTCGAGCGTGCGAAACCCGCCGAGACGATTTGTTGTTTGATCATGCCCTGCGCCGCTTGGAAAAGCGCGTCGCCGCACGAGCAACCGGTTCTTCCACAAAGGAGAACCTGAAAATGGCCACTTATTCCAAACACCCTGTCCAGTCCGGTAAAGGACCTCTGACCGAAGAACTTCTGTCAGCCGAAGCCTTGCGGGTTTTGCCGAGGCTGTGTGAGGCGAACGCACTTCTGGCGGTGGCACAGGCCATGCAGAAAGCCATCGTGATCCGGGATTCCGGTTCCGATGACGAACGACGCACCGCCGTCGTGGACAAGGAAATCGCCGAAGCCATGGCGCTAAAGAACTGGATATCCTGTGATATGCCGGGTCGTGTCTCTCGCTATCACATCACGCGCGAGGGGCGGTTGGCGCTGAACAAGATGATGGCTGAAACCGAAAACCGCGCATCGGGTTTCTCTGAGGCGGCGTGCCATTTCAAAGGCGCGCCGACCATGTCGGCAATGGGTCAAAGCAATACGTCGAACTCGCGAACGCGCATCCGCTATAGCAGCGCCGAGACACCAATGGCCGCTTTGGCGCGTCGCAAGGACAGGGATGGTCGCCCCTTCTTGTCGCAACAACTTGTTCGCGCCGGTGAGTGTCTTCGCGAAGATTTCGAGTTGGCCCAATTGCAGAAACTGGACCTCAAAAGCGCCGAAGCCTTCGTAAATGCCATGGCGGAAGTAAAGCCGGGGATAAGGCCTTCGGAGGCCGCAGCGCAAAAACGCGTCTTGACGGCACTGCACGATCTGGGCCCCGGCCTTGGCGATGTCGCCTTGCGGTGTTGTTGTTACCTGGAAGGGTTGGAAAAGGCCGAAAAGCGAATGGGATGGTCGGCACGTTCGGGCAAGATCGTGCTGCGTATCGCCCTTCAGCGCCTCAGGAAACATTACGATACGGTCGGGGATCACGCCGGGTTGATGGGTTAACCCCCTACGATCAAGCCCACCATGAAGGCCACCACGGCACAAACCGTGCCCACCAAAACGGTCTCACCCACGGATCGCGCGATGCGTTCGCGCGTCGCGCTCCAGCGGAGCAGGCCAAGGCCGATGAGGGCACAGAAGGTTGCCATGACGGATAGGGCAAAGGTCGTGTCGGTTGGATCAAGCAGGAAATAGGGCACAAGGGGAATCGCGCCGAAGACGACAAAGGACAGAAAGGTGAACAAACCGTTCAGGGCCGGGCTGTCCTCATCCGGGTCCTGCATTCCGAATTCGTAGGTCATCATCAGGTCTGCCATGATTCTCGGGTGCCTGGACAGAATGGCTGTGGTCGTATCCGCTTCACCGGCAGGCAGACCGCGTTGGCGGAGAATCTCGAAAAGCTCCATGCGTTCCTGTTCCGGGTTCTGTTGGATTTCGCGTAATTCGCTTTCGCGCCGCGATCTGTAAAGATCATGCTGGGATCGGGCCGATAAGAATTCACCCAATCCCATGCTGACGGCATCGGCGAAAAGATTGGCAAGACCAAAGACCAAAACGGCCAGACCGCCGATCTGGGCAACGCCGTCGGCGGCGGCCCCGGCGAACCCCGCGACAATGGCAAAGGTCGTCACGATACCATCGTTGCCACCATAGACGATCTGTTTGAGAAATTCCTGTGTCTGGCCGAGGGCATGTGCCTCGCGCCGATGGGCTTGCCAATCCATATCTGCTCCGGTGGGTTTGGGCGAAAACTTGGTGCAAGATAGCTGACATACCGTTGCACGCAAACCATATGAGGCCCCCGTGTAAAAAGAGCCGACCCGCCCCCGTATGGCGGGAGCAGGCCGGTAATCACCTGAACACCTTGAAACGCGATGGGCACTTGTTACGCATGGCTGCAAATTGGCCGCATAGCGGCAATGCAAAACTGGTACTCCCCACCGCTGTGCACTATAGTTACGCAGTGTTAACAAACCATTCGCGGGGAAAAATTCGTGCGAGACCTCAAGATCCCGGATCAACGCCATCCCGAGAAGGCGCATCGCCCGGACAATGCTCAGCCCAAGAAACCGGATTGGATCCGGGTCAAGGCCCCGAACGGCAAGGGGTATCGGGAAACGCATAAGATCATGCGTGAGCATAATCTTGTCACGGTCTGCGAAGAAGCGGGCTGTCCCAATGCCGGGGAATGCTGGAGCCAAGGCCATGCGACCATGATGATCATGGGCGAGGTTTGCACGCGTGCCTGTTCTTTCTGCAATATCGCAACGGGGAAGCCGCCCGAAGATCTGGACGTATTTGAGCCGGGGCGCGTGGCGGATGCGGTCAAGAAGCTGGGGCTGAATCACGTGGTGATCACCTCGGTCGACCGTGACGATGTCGAAGACGGCGGCGCCGAGCATTTCGCCATGACCATCCGCGCCATCCGCAAGCAATCGCCCGGTACCACGATCGAGATTCTGACGCCCGATTTTCTGCGCTGTGACCCGTCGGTTCTTGAAGTGGTGGTGCAGGCGCGTCCCGATGTGTTCAACCACAACCTTGAAACCGTGCCGGGTCTATACCCCGAAGTGCGGGCAGGGGCGCGGTATTTCCATTCGTTGCGCCTGTTGCAACGGGTCAAGGAACTGGATCCAACGATGTTTACCAAGTCGGGTATCATGGTCGGGCTGGGCGAGGATAAGCAAGCCGTGCTTCAGGTCATGGATGACATGCGTGCCGCGGATGTCGATTTCCTGACCATCGGTCAATATCTGCAACCTACGCCGAAACACCATGCGGTGGATCGTTTCGTACATCCCGATGAGTTCGCGGGCTATGAGAAGGCGGCCTATGGCAAGGGCTTTTTGATGGTCTCGGCGACACCACTGACACGATCATCCTATCACGCTGGTGATGACTTTGAGAGGTTACGCGCCGCGCGTCTTGAGCGTTTGGCGCAAACAGGCGCCTGATGACACCAAGTGCCTGAGATCAGGAGGCAAATAAAAAACACCGGCTACTTGGGCCGGTGTTTTCATGTTTACCACAGGGGGGTGATTTTTTACCGCCCCCAGCTGCGAACGGGGCCACAATCCATGTGGACGAAGTTCGAACTGGAGTAGCGCCCGACGCCTCCACCTTTGCAGGACAACGCCGCGCGGTACATTTGGCTGACCGAGCGTGAGTTCAACCGCAAATCCGCGGCCTGACCGCGAAGGTGACGCGAGTTTTTCGCAACGCCACTCGACCGGCGGCGCAGCATCGCGTTGGTTTTCGGGCTGCGATACCCGGACAGCAGCATATAGGGCTCATTGACATCCAGCAAATTATGGCTGGCTGCCATGATGTCGATCGTGCGCAGGTCGATGTTGTGAATGTCATTGGTACGCCAATCGCGCATGAACGCGGTGATCTCGCGTACGGCGTCTTTGATGTACTCGCCCTCGATCCAATAGATCGTATCGATGCGCTCACCGGTTCGCGGCGACATCATCTTGATCCGGCGGATATCTCCGCCGCCACGAAGGAAGCCTGCGGCTTTGGTGTATGTTGGGGCTGCGGATACTGCCGTGGCTGCAAATGCACCCAGTAACGCGCGCCGCGTCATGCTCAACGAGCTGAAGTCAGTCATATGAATAGCGCCTGTCCCGTCGCTTACCTGTTTGCCGCCATTTCGGCGGACCTGCCATCTCATCCCCAGATGCGCACTCTGTATTGCATATCCAGAATCACGGACCAAGGGGCGTTTTTCTAAATTTGAATCTAGCAAGGAATTTCGGCGGGAATTTGCGCAAAAAATGTGATCTGTGCCAGAAATGTAAAGAATCCGATGCGGGAACGTCGCAATTTGGCCCGATGATGGCGCGTTGCCGCAGATTTGAATGGACAGCCTCGCTCGCACCCCGCACAGAGTGGAGCATAGAATGAAGCGCGAATAGTGGAAGGGGAATTGCGATGGCTCAGGTTGCTGTCACTGGTTTGGGACGCTGGTTGGTGTTGGCGTTGGCCGTCATGATCGGCTCAATGATCACGCCACGCGCGGGCACCGCGCAGGTCACGGCCTTCAAGCAGGCCGTTGCCGAAGCCGCTGCCAAAGATCGGGACATCGCCGCATTCTACAAGGCCAACAACTACGAGGGCATCTGGACCGGCAACATCGGCAAGGATCGCCGCCGTCGGGCGGCCCTCTTCGATGCCATTGCATCGGCAGACGACCACGGCCTGCCGACACGCCGGTACGACCCCGAAGGCCTCATGGCCAAACTCAAATCGGCTCGCACGCCCCGCGAACGCGGCTTTGCCGAGGTCGAGATGAGCCGTACATTCCTACAACTGGCCCGGGATATGCAGACCGGCGCCCTGATCCCGTCGCGGATCGACAGCGGTATCAAGCGTCAGGTGCCTTATCGGGAGCGCGTGTCTTACCTGACGAATTTCGTCAAAAGCAATCCACGGGGGTTCTTTCGCGTTCTGCCGCCGAAGACCAATGAATACGCGCGGCTGATGAAGGAAAAGATCCGGCTGGAGCGTTTGCTGGCCTCCGGAGGGTGGGGGCCAAAAGTGCCCGCGAAAACGCTCAAGCCGGGTCAGTCTGGTAATGCCGTGGTTGCCCTTAGGAACCGTTTGATGGCCATGGATTTCATGCGCCGTTCGGCCAGCCAGAGTTATGACCAATCCCTGCAAGCGGCTGTACAGCAGTTTCAATTGGCTCATGGGCTTGCCACAGATGGCGTTGCCGGCCCTGCGACAATGACGGCGATAAACACATCGGTCCAGGCCCGTCTGCAATCGGTTCTCGTGGCGATGGAGCGTGAACGCTGGCTCAACTCGAACCGCGGCAAGCGCCATGTCTTGGTGAACCTGACGGACTTCAGTGCGCGCATCGTCGATAACGACCGTGTAAGCTTCACCACGCGTGCCGTGGTGGGAAAGAACCAGAATGACCGCCGCAGTCCCGAGTTTTCGGACGTGATGGAATTCATGGTCATCAATCCCACATGGCACGTGCCGCGTTCGATCGCGGTCAAGGAATACCTGCCGATGATGAAGCGCAACCGCAACGCTGCGGGCCATTTGCGCCTGTACAACAGCCGTGGACAGCAGGTCAGTCGCAGTTCCATCAATTTCAATGCCTATAACGCATCCAACTTTCCCTATGCGATCAAGCAGCCGCCATCGCGTCGTAATGCCTTGGGTTTGGTGAAGTTCATGTTCCCGAACAAGTACAACATCTACCTGCACGACACGCCCGCCAAAAGCTTGTTTGAACGGGCCAAGCGGGATTACAGCCACGGCTGCATCCGCCTCCACAAGCCCTTCGAGTTCGCGTACGAGCTTTTGTCGAAACAGGAAAGCGACCCCAAAGCTTTCTTTCATGCCAAGCTGAGTACCGGACGGGAGACTGTTGTCCAACTTGAGAAGGAAGTGCCCGTGCATATCATCTATCGCACGGCCTTTACCCAAGCCAAGGGACGGACGCAGTATCGTGATGACGTCTATGGGCGGGACGCGCGCATTTGGAATGCACTCAGCAAGGCAGGGGTTTCACTGCGCGCGGTTCGCGGATAAACCCATCCCCGAATAAGGGGATACTCATGGCCTATACGATTGAACAGATTGCAGCGGCGCTTGGGGCGGATGCCCTTGGCGCCGTTGACATTGAGGTGGATAGCGTCGCCGAACCGGCCGACGCCGGACCCGCGCAACTGGCGCTCGCCATGAAACCTGAATATGCCGAAGGCCTGTCGCAGGGCAACGCCCGTGCCGCGATGCTCTGGCAAGGTGCCGATTGGCAGGCTCTTGGCCTTGAGGCGGCGATCATTTCCCCCCGGCCACGCTTTGCCCTGTCCGGTCTCAGCGCCATGATGGACCCAGGCCAGGGATGGAGCGATGGCGTGCATCCCTCGGCGGTCGTGGATGACACAGCGGAGCTTGGCGAGGGCGTTGTGATCGGCCCGCTTGCCGTCATCGGCAAGGGCGCCAAACTCGGGGCGGGAACGGTGGTCGGCCCGCAATGTTTCGTCGGTTCGGATGTAACCATCGGGGCGCAGGGGTTCCTGCGAGAGGGTGTCCGCATCGGGGCCCGTGTCTGCATCGGGGACCGTTTCATCGCACAGCCCGGCGCAGTGGTCGGCAGCGACGGGTTTTCCTATGTAACGCCCGAAGAGTCGGGCGCGGAAAAGGTCCGCCAGACCCTTGGCGATCAGGGAGAGATCAAGGCGCAAAAGCACGCGCGCATACATTCGCTTGGGGCGGTTTCCATCGGGGATGATGTCGAGGTCGGTGCAAATTCCACGATCGACCGTGGTACCGTACGGGATACGGTGATCGGCAGCGGTACCAAGATCGACAACCTCGTGCATATTGGACATAACTGCGTGATTGGCACCGATTGCCTGCTGTGCGGTCAGGTGGGCATGGCCGGATCGGTCAAGGTGGGCAACAACGTCATCATGGCGGGGCAGACCGGGGTGGCCGACAATATATTTGTCGGCGACAATGTCATCACCGGAGGCGCGACAAAACTGATGTCGAACGTGCCCAAGGGGCGCGTGATGCTGGGCTATCCCGCGATCCAGATGGATGCACAGATGGAAGTCTACAAGGGTTTGCGGCGCCTCAAGCGTTTGTTCAAGGATGTTGCGGACCTTAAGAAAACTGTTTCAAACCACAGTCAGAGTGAGTAAATCCAAGCCGGACAACACCAGAAGGTAATACCCATGAATATCAAGGATCGTGTCGTCAAAATCATTGCGGAACAGGCGGTATTGGAACCCTCTGATGTGACGATGGAGAGCACCTTGGAGGACCTCGGAATCGACAGCCTCGGCCTTGTCGAAAGCATCTTCGCCATCGAAGAGGAATTCGACATCTCGGTTCCCTTCAATGCCAATGAGCCCGAGAAAAGCGATTTTGATATTTCATCGGTGTCTTCGATCATCGCCGGGATCGAACAACTGGTGAAAGAACAGTCGTGAAACGTGTTGTCATAACCGGGGCAGGGACGATCAATTCCCTCGGTCAGACCGTGCCAGAAACCTTTGAGGCGATGCGCGAGGGCCGGTGCGGGATAGGCGAGCTGGAGTTTCGCGATGTTGACCGGCTGTCCATCAAGATCGGTGGTCAAGTCAAGGGATATGACCCCGAGGTGCGGTTCAATCGTCAGCAACTGGCGCTTTACGATCGTTTTACACAATTCACACTGATCGCCGCGCGCGAGGCGATTGGCCAATCGGGCCTTGAGTTTTCGGGTGAACTGGCCGCCCGCGCGGGTGTCATACTTGGCAATTCGGGCGGCGGTATGACGACGCTAGATGACAATTACCGCACGGTCTACGAAGACGGCAAGAACCGCGTGCATCCTTTCGTCGTGCCGAAACTGATGAACAATGCCGCGGCCAGCCATGTCTCGATGGAATTCAACCTCAAGGGGCCCAGCTTTACGGTCGCGACCGCCTGTGCCAGTTCCAACCACGCGATGGCGCAAGCCTTCCAGATGGTGCATGGCGGGCTGACGCCGGTCATGGTGACCGGCGGGTCCGAGTCGATGTTGTGCTTCGGGGGCGTGAAGGCCTGGGAGGGGTTGCGCGTCATGTCCAAGGACGGATGCCGCCCATTCTCGGCCAACCGCAACGGCATGGTACAGGGCGAGGGGGCCGGTGTTTTCGTATTCGAAGAATATGAGCACGCCCGCGCACGCGGGGCCGAGATATTGGCCGAGGTTGCGGGTTATGCAATGTCCTCGGATGCCTCGGATATCGTCATGCCGTCCAAGCAGGGGGCGGCCCGGGCCATTCGCGGTGCACTACAGGATGCCCGGATGGACCTGTCCGAAGTGGGCTACATCAATGCCCATGGCACCGGCACCGCCGCCAATGACAAGACCGAAAGCGCCGCCGTGGCGGATGTTTTCGGCGCCCATGCCGACAACCTCATGATCTCGTCGACCAAGTCGATGCACGGTCACTTGATTGGAGGCACCGGCGCGGTCGAACTTCTGGCCTGTATCATGGCCCTCCGCGACGGGGTGATCGCACCGACGATCAACTATGACGAACCTGACCCCGAATGTGCGCTGGACGTGGTGCCGAACGAGGCACGCGAAGCAAAGGTCGACGTGGCCTTGTCCAACGCTTTTGCCTTTGGTGGGCTAAACGCCGTTCTTGCCCTGCGTCGGTTCAGCTAGACATTTATCAGACTATCAAAAAGAAAACGCCGCGCCCGATCCGGGGCGCGGCGTCTATTGATGTCTAAAGCGAAATCAGTCTTCAGTTCTGTGCAACCGACACATTGTCGTAGGCGTCAGTGAAGCCCGTCAAGGAGGCCTTGATATTCACCGTCTGGTCAGGGGCTTGTGCCGGGACGATCTGAAGGTTGGCGGCGGCCCCCGCCTTGAAGGCGTTGATGTCGGCCTGCGTCAGGCCGACCTGCGCGAAACAGCCCACCATCGAGCAGAACCGGAAAGGATAGGTCTTGGCCTTGCCGCCATCGACCGAGATCTTCAGCTCTTCTGACAGCAGGGTACCCAGCGGTACAACGATGGTCGCCCCGGCCACGGCTTGCGCCCCTTCTGGCAGGCGGAACAGGCTGAATTCAGCCACAGGGTTGCCAGCATCCTCGCGGAGCAACTGGTACATCTGGCAGGGGTCTTCCTCGGCTTCACTGCGGAAGCATTTCATCTGCCAATCACCGTGTTCTTCCTTGATATAGGTGCCGTTCTCCTGAACGTCTTGCCCCATATCAAGTTCTTCTCCCTGAGCGGCGTCTGCGGTCGCCGGTGCGTCCTCTGTCACGTCTGTCGTCTGAGTTGTCTCGGCTTGATCCGCGTTTTCTTCCTGTGCGGTCAGGGCGGTGCCAATCGTCAGCAGAGCAACAAGCGGCAAAGTCGAAAGAAGTCTGGGCATTAGTGTCCCCATTTCAATTGTCTCAATTCAGTCTGGCGCGGCTTACCATGGCACCAGGCGCATGTCAGGGCAAAACTTTATGAAAGACTGACTTGCAAGGCGAAAATCCGCCGTATTGCCAACGCGCAAGCCTTTGATTTTGCGCGGACAAAAAGAAAAAGAGACCTCGCGGTCTCTTTTCCTGTTTCTCCCTGCCGGACTGGCCGACTTAGTCATTAGGGGGGACGCTAGGACAGTTCCAAAGACCCGTCAACAGCCAACCTGCACAAATCCGACAGAATCTTCCCTTTGAGCGAACAAAAAGGGCCGCACCCGAGGGTGCGGCCAGTCTGACAGGGAGGAAGTCACCCGATCCCAAGAGGACATAGGGTATCGGGTGAAAATACACTGGCAGAGAAAAGTTAACTTTGTATGTTCAGATCAAGGAAAACTCGGGACAGGGGGTCAGGCGTGGAAAATCATGTGTTTGTTGGCGGAGGCGGCCCAGAATATGGGGTGAAGCAAGGTTTGTCATTGGAGTATGCCAACCGCCATGGCCTGATTGCCGGGGCCACCGGGACAGGGAAAACCGTGACGCTGCAAATCCTTGCCGAGGGCTTTTCCAAGGCCGGCGTTCCGGTGTTTTTGTCCGATGTAAAAGGCGATTTGTCTGGCCTTGCGGCCTCTGGAAGCGAAACCTTCAAATTGCATGATGCCTTCATGAAGCGCGCGGGCACCATCGGATTCGATGACTACAGCTATGAGTCCTTCCCGGTCACCTTTTGGGACCTTTTCGGGGAACAGGGGCATCCGGTCCGCACCACGGTGGCCGAAATGGGGCCGCTTCTGCTGTCGCGCCTGATGAACCTGAGCGAGGCACAGGAAGGCGTGCTCAATATTGCCTTCCGCGTGGCCGATGAGCAGGGCATGCCGCTGCTTGACCTCAAAGACCTGCAATCATTGCTCGTCTGGGTGGGCGAAAACGAAGATGAGCTTTCATTGCGCTATGGGAACGTCTCGTCACGTTCGGTCGGCACCATTCAACGCGAACTTCTGGTCCTCGAAAACCAGGGCGCGACGCAGTTCTTCGGGGAACCGGCGCTTGAACTGTCGGATATCATGCAATGCACGCCCGAAGGGCAGGGGCGTATCAGTATCCTGAGCTCCGATCGCCTCATGCAGTCGCCGCGCCTATATGCCACTTTTCTGCTTTGGCTTCTCAGTGAGCTTTTCGAAAACCTCCCCGAGGTCGGGGATCCGGACAAGCCGAGGCTGGTCTTCTTCTTCGACGAGGCGCACCTGCTGTTCGATGATGCGCCTGATGCCTTGCTGGACAAGGTTGAACAGGTCGCGCGCCTGATCCGTTCGAAAGGGGTCGGCGTTTATTTCATCACGCAAAATCCCGACGACGTGCCCGAAGATATTCTGGGTCAACTGGGCAACAGGGTGCAGCACGCCCTGCGCGCCTTTACGGCCCGTGACCGCAAGGCGCTCAAGCGCGCCGCTGAAACCTACCGACCCAACCCACGCTTCGAGGTTGTCGATGCGATTCGTGATGTCGGCGTGGGTGAGGCGGTGACCTCGATGCTCGAAGACGATGGCGTTCCGGGGGTCGTTGAACGGACCCTCATTCGCCCGCCGTCTTCAAAACTGGGCCCGATTTCACGGTCAGAGCGTGAACAGGTGATTGCCGCATCCCCTGTGGCCGGAAAATACGAGAATGTGCTTGATCGCCGTTCGGCCCACGAAATCCTTGCCTCCCGTGCCGAAGAAGCCGCCCGCGAGGCCGAAGAGGCCGAGCTTGCCGCCGAAAAGGAAACCGCGGCCATGCGCGAATTCAACGCCGCCCGCCGCTATTCGGGCAAAGGCGTTAGCCGCTCGACCAGCAAGCGCAAGAACGAGGGCGGTATCGTCGCCGGGATCGGTGAGGCGTTGACGCGTGCCGTGGTCAAGGAACTCAAGGGCACGACGGGGCGTCGCATCGTACGCGGCATATTGGGGGGCCTTTTCAAGGGGCGCTGATCATGTCCCGAGGGCGTCGGTCAGATCATCCCGGAAGAGGTTATACATCTCTTCCGACCGCCGGATGCGCGACGACGAAAGTTTGCGCGTCTCTACCCGCATGAGCACCTCGCAGCCCATCATGAAAGGCAGGGCAAACTGCCTCTCAAAGGCATTGAGGCCAAACACCTCTTCCATATTGGCAAGCCCGATGGCGTCCACGCCCAACCGCGTCTTGCCCGAGGGCATCATGCCGCGCCGTCCCATATGAACCAGAAACCGCGCCATGTCCTTGTAAATGGGCATCCGCGCCGACCCGCCGGTATCGATTCCCACCAACCGCCCGTCCCGTGCCATCAGGTTGTTGGGGTGAAAATCCCCGTGCAGAATGGCCGTGCGCCACTCGGCACCATCCATGCGGTCGGCCATCTGATGCAAAAGCGCGATGATCTCGGTCTCGATCTTGCGCAAGTTGTCGAATGCTTGCCGCTCGGCGGCCCGCTCGGCCTTGGCCAACCACCGCCGATGCCGTGCCCCACGCCATTCCTCTGTGCCGCCGGTATAAAGCCGCAACCATCGGGCCGCGGGTTCCATGTATTGCGCACGCTCCGCTTTGTCGCTTTGCCAAAGCAGTTTCAAAAGCGGCGTTCCCACGGCACGTTCAACCACCAAAAGGTTGTGCGCTACACTATGATGCAGGGGTTCCACCACGCGGTAAGGCCCATCCGACATTACAGGCCAGATGCGGGAAAGTTCCTCCCATTCACGCCGCGACACGTCTGGGTCATCCTCAAGGATCATGCGCATCACCGCCGGGTGGCCAGCGAAGGTGCAGGCGATGATCGCGCGCTTGCCCTTGACCACCCGCAGTAAGTCCTGAATCTCCACGTCTTCCAAGGCAGAATCTGTTGCACGTGCCGCGTCAAACCGCTCGGTCATGTTCAGTACTTGCTCAAGATTATCGGCGGTTGCATGGGGGGCATTGCTCATGCCCGCAGAATTCCCCAGCCCGCACCGTACGTCAACCGAATTGAACCTGTCCGGCAGCATCGCTAGAGTGGCCCCAAATCAGCAGCCACAGGATCAAAGCCATGTCTGACACCCCCGTTTCCGAAATGTCGTTCGAGGCGGCCATGCAAGAACTGGAACAGGTCGTGGGCAAGCTGGAACGCGGCGATGTGGCGCTTGAGGAATCGATCACGCTTTACGAGCGTGGCGCGGAACTCAAGAAACGCTGCGAGGCCAAGCTGAAAGAGGCCGAGGAAAAGGTCGCCGCCATCACGCTTGATAGCGAAGGCACGCCCAATGGCACCACGCCGGTCGATGCCGGCTGACGCACCCCATGAAATATGACCTTGCGGGGCGGCCCCTCGACCAAGCCGACGACCTGAAATTGCGCCCCTTCGACGAGTCCCTGAAGCGGGCGCAAAACCTGATGTCCGACGCGAAACAGGATGCCTTGGGCGAAGGCGACAACGACCTGACGCAAGCCATGCGATATGCGCTGTCCGGCGGAAAAGCCCTGCGTGCCTTTCTGGTGCTCGAATCGGCGCGCATGAATCGCATCTCCGCCGGCACGGCCCTTCGGCCCGCTCTCGCCATCGAGTGCATCCACGCCTACTCTCTGGTCCACGATGATCTGCCCTGCATGGATGATGACGATCTGCGCCGCGGGCAACCGACCGTACACCGCAAGTGGAACGAGCACACCGCCGTTCTGGCCGGGGACGCCTTGCAAACCCTGGCCTTCGAATTGATTTGCGAAACAAGGGAGACACCCCCGCAGGTGCAGATCGCGCTGATCCGCTCGCTTGCGATTGCCGCCGGACATCGCGGAATGGTTGGAGGGCAAATGATGGACATCGAGGCGGAAACCTCTGATGCGCCCTACAGCCTAGAGCAGATCAAACAGGTTCAGCACGGCAAGACCGGGGCCTTGATCCGTTGGTCGGCCCGCGCGGGCGCGGTCTTGGCTGAAGCGGATGACGCGCATTGGCAGGCGCTTGATACCTATGGCGAGTGTCTTGGACTGGCCTTTCAGATCTGGGACGATGTGCTGGACATCGAGGGCGACGCCAAGGAAATGGGCAAGGCCGTCGGCAAGGACGAAAACCGTGGCAAGGCCACCTTCGTCAGCCACATGGGCCTTGATGGGGCCAAGGAATATGCTGCGGAACTCGTGCACAAAGCCTGCACAGCCCTAGATATATACGAAGAGCAGGGCGACTGCTTGCGCGAGGCCGCCCGCTTCGTTATCTCGCGCCGTGTGTAAGAAAGGCGTTCCGCCATGTCGCAGCCACCGCTGACCCCGAACCCCGAGTCCCCGCTTTTGGATCGCGTGCAATCGCCCGCGGATCTCAAGGGATTTTCCGATGCTGAACTGACCCAATTGGCGCATGAGTTGCGCGCCGATACTATTGCGGCGGTTTCGGAAACCGGGGGGCACCTTGGCGCTGGCCTTGGCGTCGTGGAACTGACTGTTGCGCTGCACGCCGTCTTCGATGCCCCGCGTGACAAGATCATCTGGGACGTCAGCCATCAATGCTACCCGCATAAAATCCTGACCGGACGGCGTGATCGGATGCGCACCCTGCGCCAAAAGGGCGGGTTGTCGGGCTTCACCAAACGCTCCGAGTCCCCCTACGACCCCTTTGGTGCGGCGCATAGTTCCACCTCGATCAGTGCGGCCCTCGGCTTTGCCGTGGCGCGTGACTTGGGCGGGGCCTGCGACACGGGTCATGGTGATGCGATCGCCGTGATCGGTGACGGGGCCATGTCGGCGGGCATGGCCTTTGAGGCGCTTAACAACGCGGGCCACCTTGGTAAGCGCCTGATCGTCATCCTGAACGACAACGAGATGTCGATCGCCCCGCCGGTCGGGGCGTTGTCTTCCTACCTTTCACGTCTCTATGCCGGGGAGCCGTTCCAGGAATTCAAGGCCGCCGCCAAGGGGGCGGTGTCACTTCTGCCGCCGCCATTTCAGGAAGGGGCCAAGCGCGCCAAGGAAATGCTCAAGGGCATGACCGTGGGCGGTACCCTGTTCGAAGAACTGGGATTCAGTTATGTCGGCCCCATCGACGGCCACGACATGGATCAGCTTCTGCCGGTCCTGCGCACCGTTCGGCAACGCGCCAATGGCCCGATCCTCATTCATGTCTGCACCAAGAAGGGCAAAGGCTACGCTCCTGCCGAGACCCGTAGCGACGGCGGCCATGCCACGGCGAAATTCGATGTGGCGACGGGCGAACAGAAAAAAGCCCCCTCCAACGCCCCCAGCTACACCAAGGTCTTTGCCGAGGCGCTACTGCAAGAGGCCGCGCAAGACGACAAGATTTGTGCCATCACAGCGGCCATGCCCGATGGCACGGGTCTGGACCTCTTCGAAAACCGTTATCCCAGCCGTTGTTTCGATGTCGGCATCGCCGAACAACATGCCGTGACCTTTTCGGCCGGTCTGGCCGCAGGTGGGATGAAACCCTTTTGCGCGCTCTATTCCACCTTCCTGCAACGCGGCTACGATCAAGTCGTGCATGACGTGGCGATCCAACGCTTGCCCGTCCGCTTCGCGATTGACCGCGCCGGGCTTGTCGGGGCCGATGGCGCGACCCATGCCGGGAGCTACGATGTGGCGTTCCTGGCCAACCTGCCGGGGTTCACGGTCATGGCTGCCGCCGACGAGGCAGAGTTGAAACACATGGTCGCCACCGCCGTGGCCCATACCGACGGGCCGATTGCCTTCCGCTATCCGCGCGGGGAAGGTGAAGGGGTCGACATGCCCGAACGTGGTGAGGTGCTGGAGCTTGGCAAGGGCCGCATGATCCAAGACGGCAGTCGCGTGGCGATCCTGTCTTTCGGTACCCGTCTGGGTGAAGTGATGAAGGCCTGCGAAGCCCTTTCCGCGCGCGGCATTACGCCCACGGTGGCCGATGCCCGCTTTGCCAAGCCTCTCGATTCCTCGCTGATCCTCGATCTGGCGACCAATCACGAGGCGCTGATCACGATCGAGGAAGGCGCCATCGGAGGTTTCGGAAGCCATGTCAGCCATCTTTTGGCAGATCATGGCGTGTTCGATCACGGGCTGAAATTCCGCTCCATGGTCTTGCCTGATGTCTTCATCGACCAAGCCAGCCCCGAAGACATGTACGCCACCGCTGGCCTCAATGCCGCCGATATCGAAGCGCGGGTTCTGGATGTCTTGGGTGTGGCACGGATCGACAGCAAACGCGCCTGAGCATGATCAGGCCGCAGCGCTCACAACCTCGGACAATGCCATAAGATCTTCAGAAAGCGGGCTGGATTTTCGCCAGACCATGCCCACCGTCCGCCCCGGTTGCGGATCGTCAAACCGCGCAAGGCTGACATTGGCCGACCGTGTCTCGACCGGCACGGCCATTTCCGGGATCAAGGTCACGCCAAGTCCGGCACCAACCATCTGCACCAAGGTCGACAAGGAACTGCCATCCAGACCTTCGCGCTCCCGCGCCTGTGCCAGATGGCAAAAGGATAGGGCCTGGTCGCGAAAACAATGGCCTTCTTCCAGCAGTAAAAGCCGCATCTCCTGCAAGGTTTCGGGGCGTGGCACCGGGGTGTCACGCTCGGCCTCTGGGCGCACCAATAACAGGCTTTCGTCAAACAGTGGCACTTCGGTCAGCGAAGGTTCCGAGACGGGCAAGGCGACAATCGCCGCATCCAGACGCCCGTCGGTCAGTTCTTCCAGCAATCGGGGCGTGATGCTTTCGCGCACATGCAGGTCCAGATCGGGGTAGGCCTCGGTCAACCGCCCAATGACACCCGGCAGCAGATAAGGCGCAATCGTCGGGATGACCCCCAAGCGTAGCGACCCTGACAACCCTGTACGCGCCACCCGCGCCATTTCGGACAACTCGTCGACCGATCTCAGAATGTCGCGCACCCGGCCTGCGAACTCTTCTCCGAACCGGGTCAGGCGGACCTGTCGCGCACCGCGTTCGAACAAAACCTGTCCAACCGCAGCTTCCAGCTCGCGGATTTGCACCGACAAGGCCGGTTGCGAGATTGCACAAGCCTCGGCGGCACGCCCAAAATGGCCATGTTGTGCGAGGGCAGTGAAATAACGTAATTGTCTCAATGAGAAATTATCCATAAGCTGAAGTTATCACTGCAATCAGAAAATGCAACTTAATCCAATGGAACTTGTTTGTTAGACTGATTCTAAAGACAAATGGGGGGAGGTCGGGCGCAATCCCGCGTGCCCTCTGCATACGGTCTTTCAAGCCAGAGCCAAATAAATTCAATAACCATCGGAGATGACAATGGACGGAAATGATGTGAAAACGTCTGGGAAATGCCCTGTGATGCATGGCGGCATTACCTCTCACGAGACCTCGAACATGGAGTGGTGGCCGAACTCGCTCAATCTCGAAATCCTGCATCAGCACGACACCAAGACCAACCCGATGGGGCCGGATTTCAACTACCGTAAGGAGTTGGATAAGCTCGACGTCGAGGCGCTCAAGAAAGACATGACCGCCCTGATGACCGACAGTCAGGATTGGTGGCCCGCGGACTGGGGGCACTATGGTGGCCTGATGGTGCGCATGGCGTGGCACGCCGCTGGCTCCTATCGCCTGGCCGATGGCCGTGGCGGGGCAGGGACCGGCAATCAACGCTTTGCGCCGCTGAATTCCTGGCCCGATAACGCCAGCCTCGACAAGGCCCGCCGCCTGCTTTGGCCGATCAAGAAGAAATACGGCAACAAGGTCTCCTGGGCCGATCTTTTCATCCTCGCAGGCAACATCGCATATGAATCCATGGGCTTGAAAACCTTTGGTTTCGGCTTTGGCCGCGAAGATATCTGGGCGCCCGAAATCGACACCTACTGGGGTGCTGAAAAAGAATGGCTCGCCCCCTCCGACGAGCGCTATAGCAACGTCGAGAAACCAGCGACCATGGAAAATCCGCTGGCCGCCGTGCAAATGGGCCTGATCTACGTGAATCCCGAAGGGGTGAACGGTCAACCGGACCCGCTCAAAACTGCCGAGCAGGTGCGCGAAACCTTCGCGCGTATGGCGATGAACGACGAGGAAACCGCAGCCCTCACCGTGGGTGGTCACACCGTCGGCAAATGCCACGGCAACGGCGACGCCGAGGCGCTTGGCCCGGAACCCGAAGCCGCCGGTATCGAGGCGCAGGGCTTTGGCTGGGACAACCCCAACATGGGCGGCAAGGCATCGAACGCGATCACCTCGGGCATCGAAGGCGCTTGGACGACCGATCCGACGAAGTTCGACAACGGCTACCTCAAGCTGCTTTTCGGCTATGAGTGGGAGTTGAAGAAATCCCCCGCCGGTGCCAACCAGTGGGAGCCGGTCGACATCAAGGAAGAAGACAAGCCCGTCGATGCCACCGATCCGTCGGTGCGCCATAACCCGATCATGACCGATGCGGACATGGCGATGAAGATGGACCCGGCCTATCGCGCCATCTGTGAAAAATTCATGGAGGATGACGATTACTTCCGCGATGCCTTCGCCCGCGCATGGTTCAAACTGACCCACCGCGATATGGGCCCGAAGGCCCGTTATGTCGGCCCCGACGTGCCAGACGAAGACCTGATCTGGCAAGACCCGATCCCGGCAGGCAACACCGACTACGACGTCGCCGCCGTGAAAGCGAAAATCGCGGATGGCGGTCTGTCGCTCTCGGAAATGGTCGCAACCGCTTGGGACAGCGCCCGCACCTTCCGCGGTTCGGACATGCGCGGCGGGGCCAATGGTGCCCGCATCCGCCTTGCCCCGCAAAAGGACTGGGAAGGCAATGAACCTGCCCGCCTGCAAAAGGTTCTGGGCGTGCTTGAACCCATCGCGGCGGACACCGGGGCCAGCATTGCCGACGTGATCGTTCTGGCCGGTAACGTCGGTATCGAGCAGGCCGCCAAGGCCGCCGGTGTCGACATCGAGGTGCCTTTCGCGCCGGGCCGTGGCGATGCCACCGACGAGATGACCGACGCCGACAGCTTCGACGTTCTCGAACCGCTGGCCGATGGCTTCCGCAACTGGCAGAAGAAAGACTATGTGGTCAGCCCCGAGGAAATGATGCTCGACCGGGCGCAACTCATGGGCCTGACGGCACATGAAATGACGGTTCTGGTCGGTGGTATGCGTGTCATGGGCACGAACCACGGTGGCACCGCGCACGGGGTCTTCACCGACAACGTGGGTGCCCTGACCAACGATTTCTTCGTCAACTTGACCGATATGGGCAACCGCTGGCAGCCCGTGGGCGACAACGCCTATGAAATCCGCGACCGGGCCAGTGATGCAGTCAAATGGACGGCCACGCGCGCCGATCTGGTGTTCGGCTCCAACTCCATCCTGCGGGCCTATGCCGAGGTTTACGCGCAGGACGACAACAAGGAGAAATTCGTCAAGGATTTCGTTGCCGCCTGGACCAAGGTGATGAACGCGGACCGTTTCGACCTCGAAGCGTGACGTGTAAGTCGGGGGGCCTTTTGGCCCCGACCTGATGCTGAAAAAGCAAACGGCGTCCTGTTTCGGGGCGCCGTTTTTTGTTTCTTGGTTTGAAATTCGGGTGGGCGGCTTGCTATCCTCCGCTATATTAACGCGCGACAGCAAAGGGTTATCCGACAAATCCGTCCCAAACGGAAAGAGTCGCCTTTCACAGGCGCTCACAAGTAGCTACAAAAGTCGGAAGCCGGTTTCGGGGAGGCAAACGGGGGGCACATGAGCAACGGCGGCAGTCTATTACCGATCATCGCAATTTTACCATTCATCGGGGCCCTCGTCCCCGGCATCATGATCCGGGCAGGTCGCAATGCCTGTGCCAGTTTCACCGCCGCCCCGACAATCCTTGCCATCGTCATGCTGGGCACGCTTGCGCCCTCGGTGATGCACGGCGAGGTGGTCCGCGCCGAAATCGCATGGCTCCCGCAACTGGGACTTTCGGCCAGCTTCTTCCTTGATGGTCTGGGCCTGCTTTTCGCGGGCATGATCCTCGGGGTGGGCCTGCTAATCACGCTCTATGCGCGCTTTTACCTCTCGGGCGATGACCCGATGGGGCAGTTCTATACTTACCTGCTGCTGTTCCAAGGCGCGATGCTTGGGATTGTCCTGTCCGACAACATCCTGCTTTTGCTGATCTTTTGGGAGCTGACCTCGCTGTCGTCCTTCTTGCTCATCGGCTATTGGAAACACCTGCCCGAAGGCCGTCAGGGCGCCCGCATGGCCTTGGCCGTGACAGGGGCAGGGGGCCTTGCCATGATCGGGGGCATGTTGATCCTGGGCAATGTCGTGGGTTCTTATAACCTGACCGATATCCTTGCCGCAGGCGATCAGATCAAAGCGTCGGAATGGTATATGCCCGCGCTGATCCTGATCCTGTTGGGGGCCTTTACCAAGTCCGCACAATTCCCATTCCACTTCTGGTTGCCGCACGCCATGGCCGCGCCGACACCGGTCTCGGCCTACCTGCACTCGGCGACCATGGTGAAGGCGGGGGTGTTCCTGATGGCGCGCATGTGGCCCGCCCTCGCAGGAACGCCCGAATGGTTCTACATCGTTGCCACAGTGGGCCTGATCACCATGGTTCTGGGCGCGGTGATCGCGCTCTTCAAGGATGACCTCAAGGCGCTTCTGGCTTTTTCGACGGTCTCGCACCTTGGCCTGCTGACCATGCTTCTGGGCTTTGGAACAAAGGCCGCCGCTATTGGTGCCGTCTTCCATATCATCAACCACCTCACCTTCAAGGCCGCGCTCTTCATGACTGCGGGCATTATCGATCACGAGGCGCATACCCGCGATATCAAGCGCCTCGGTGGCTTGGCCAAACTCATGCCCATTACCGCCGTGATCGGCACGATCACCGCGCTTTCCATGGCCGGGATCGCCCCCTTCAACGGCTTCATTTCCAAGGAAAAAATGCTGGAAGAAGCGGTGCATACCGTCTGGTGGGAAAACCCGTGGATCGTGGCGGCCCTTGCCACGCTTGGCGCGGTGTTCTCGGTTGCCTACAGCCTGCGGTTCATCTTCCACGTCTTCGGCGGACCGGTACGCGATGATTACCCGGCCAAGCCGCATGACCCGCCCTTCGGTATGTGGGCCGCACCGGCATTGCTGACCGTGATGGTCGTGGTAATCGGCATCATGCCCTTCCTTGCCGAGCCGGTGGTCAACATGGCCGCGACAGCGGTCACCGGCCACGAAACCCATGCCCACCTCAAGCTCTGGCACGGCCTGACGCCCGCGCTTTACCTGTCGATCATCGCAGTCGTTGGCGGCGCGATCCTCTTGCTGCTGCACAAACCGCTGGATCGCGTGTGGCTCGCCACCCCACGTCCCGAGGCGAAAAACATCTTCGATACCCTGATTGCCGCGGCGGTACGCCTGACGCGGGCGACTTCGGAAACCCTGCACAACGGCGCCATCAGCCGCTATCTGGCGATATTTGTCGCTGTAACCACGGCGCTTGGCTATCTCGCCTTCACCTCCGGGACACTTTCGCCCCCCACGCGCGACCTCCTGCCCATTCCGGCCGTTGTTGCCGTGGGCTGGGTGCTCTTGATGGTGGCAACGGCGCTTGTGGTCATAAATCACCGCAACCGTTTCCGCGCGCTGGTGCTGATCGGGGTGATCGGCCTCATGGTCTCGGGTGGTTTCGTCTACCTGTCCGCGCCCGACCTCGCGCTGACGCAAATCTCGGTCGAAACCGTCACGATCATGCTGCTGCTCTTGGCGCTTTACTTTATGCCGAAAGGCACCCCGCGCGAAAGCGGCGCGGGCCTGCGTTTGCGTGACGGGGCCATCGCCATAGCAGCGGGCGGAGCCGTGGCCGGGCTCGCCTATGCTTTCCTCACCCGCGATTTCAGCACGATCTCCGATTACCACCTCGCCAACTCCTATACGGGCGGCGGCGGAACCAACGTGGTCAACGTCATCCTCGTTGATTTCCGGGGCTACGACACCTATGGCGAAATCATCGTTCTGGGGATCGCAGGCCTCACGATTTACGCCTTGATGGAAACACTGCTGAATGGCCCGGCGGGCCGCAAGCTTCGCGCGGCGCCCGTGCCCCCCGATCGCTCACGCGACCGACACCCTTTGATGATGGTGGTGGGCACCCGTGCCATGCTGCCGATTGCCGTCATGGTGGGCGTCTACATCTTCCTGCGCGGGCATAACCAACCGGGAGGCGGGTTCGTCGCGGGCCTCGTGATCTCCATTGCGCTCTTGATGCAATACATGGCCTCGGGCTTTGCATGGACACAAAGCCGCAAGCGGATCGAGTACCATTCGCTGATCGGCTGGGGCGCGGTGCTGGCCGGTCTGACCGGGGCAGGGGCCTTCCTCTTTGGGCGCCCGTTCCTGACCAGTTTCTATGAATATATCTACTTGCCCGGGATCGAGAAATTCGGTTTCGGCTCGGCCTTCATGTTCGATCTTGGCGTGTTCCTCACGGTGCTGGGCGCGGTGATGCTCATGCTCTACAGCCTGTCGCGCATCGCTCGTTATGCCGGTGAAACCGTCAACGTGGATCCGATGGATTATGACCCATCACTCGACATCACCACCGAGAAGGAGACCGACTGACATGGAAATCGTCGTTGCCACATCTGTCGGCATCCTGACCGCCGGAGGGGTCTACCTGATCCTGCGCCTGCGGGCCTTCCCCGTGATCCTCGGGCTGGCGCTGCTGTCTTACGCGGTCAATGTCTTTCTCTTCTCCACCGGGCGGCTGGCGGTCAACATGCCACCCGTCCTGCAAAAATACGGCGAGGCCTCCTATACCGACCCGCTGCCGCAGGCGCTGGTCCTGACGGCGATCGTGATTTCCTTCGGGATGACCGCCGTTCTTGTGATCCTCGCCCTCGGGGCCTTCCTTGAGGCCGATCACGACCGCATCGACATGACCGAAGAAGATGACGTCACCGACGCGCAGAAAGAGGGTGGCGCATGACACATTGGATCATTGCCCCCGTCATTCTTCCTGCGCTGCTGGCCCCGATGGTCGCATTTGTCATGCGCCACGACATCACCTTGGCACGGACGGCGTCTTTGGCCGGAACAGTGCTGTTGTTCGCCATTGCGGTTGGCCTGACCATCACCTCCATGGGGGGCGAGGTCATCGCCTATCGCTTGGGGGATTGGCCCGCGCCCTTCGGTATCGTTCTGGTTCTCGACCGCCTTTCGGCGCTCATGGTCCTGCTGACCTCGGCGCTGGCGCTGATCGTTCTGATCCACGTCATCGCCACCAAGTGGGACGAGAAAGGCCGCCATTTCCACGCCCTGTTCCAGTTCCAGTTGATGGGCATCTGCGGGGCCTTCCTGACGGGCGACGCCTTCAACCTTTTCGTCTTCTTCGAGGTGCTGCTCATCGCGTCCTATGGCTTGATGATTCACGGCGGCGGGCGCGTGCGCCTTCAGGCGGGCCTGCAATACGTGGTCATGAACCTTGCAGGCTCCACGCTGTTCCTCTTTGCCCTTGGCACGCTTTACGCTTCCACTGGCACACTCAACATTGCCGATCTGGCGGTGAAACTGCGCGAGGTCCCGGTTGAGGATGCGGCCCTCGTGCGCGTGGCGGCGATCCTTCTCATGGTGGTTTTCGCCATCAAGGCCGCGCTCTTCCCGGTACAGTTCTGGCTGCCCGGTACCTATTCCAACGCTCCGGCCCCGGTGGCGGCGCTGTTTGCCATCATGACCAAGGTGGGCGCCTACGCCATCATCCGTATCTATACCATTTCCTTCGGGCCCGACGTGGCCGCAACCGAAGGGCTGATCGCGCAATGGCTCATGCCGGCGGCGGTCGTGACGCTGGCCGTGGGGGCCGTGGGGGTCCTCGGTGCACGGCGCCTGATGCCGCTGCTGTCCTTCGCGGTGGTTGCCTCCATGGGGACGATGATGTTGGCCGTGGCGGGGTTCACGCCCTATGCCACCACCTCGGCGCTATATTATCTCGTGCATTCGACATTCTCGGCGGCGGCCCTGTTTCTTTTGGCCGATCTGGTGGTCACGCGCCGCGCGGCGGGTGACATCCTGACGGCGCAACCACCCACGGTGCAAAACGGCCTCTTCGCGGCGCTCTTCTTTGCCGGGGCCATCGGGATGGCCGGGATGCCCCCGCTCAGCGGCTTTCTTGGTAAGCTGGTGATCCTAGATGCCATCCGTGACAGCAGCTTCATGACCTTGGGCTGGGTGGCCATCCTGCTTGGCTCCCTCCTGATCATCGTCGGCTTTGCGCGTGCGGGCAGCATCCTGTTCTGGAAGTCCACCGCAGAAGTGCCCGAGGAAGAAGAGACCAAGGCCCAAGACGAGGGCGAGGAAGAGGGCGAAGCCCCCTCCGACGAGGCGCCCAAACCCGCCACGGCCCTCGAAGTGGCCCCGACGATGGCGGCTCTCGCGCTTCTGGCCCTGCTGTCCGCAGCCGCTGGTCCGATCACTGGTTTCCTGGAAGGCGCCTCGGCACAGCTCTATGACCGCGATGACTATATCTCGGCCGTCCTGCCCGAAGGCGAGGCCCCGACCGTGACCGGGACAGAGGAGGAGACACACTGATGATCCGACGTATCTTCCCCCATCCCGTCCTCAGCCTGACATTGCTGTTCGTCTGGCTTGCGCTGGTCAACAAGGTGACCTCCGGCAATGTGCTGCTGGGCGTGATCCTTGCCATCGTGGTGCCCATGATGACAGCCCCTTACTGGCCGCGGCGCGCGAAGATCGGCAAACCTTTCCGGGTTGCCGAATACATCCTGATCGTCCTGTGGGACATCGTGGTGGCGAACGTGCAGGTGGCTTTGATCATCCTCTTCAAGTCCAACAAGAACACCCATTCCCACTGGATCACCGTTCCGCTTGAGATCACCTCGCCCGAGGCGATCACCGTACTGGCCGGAACGATCACCATGACGCCGGGCACCGTCTCGGCGATGCTCTCGGCGGATGGCGGCAGCATCCTCGTGCATTGCCTTCACACCGATGATCCCGATGGTGTCCGCGACGAGATCAAGTCGCGCTACGAATGGCGATTGAAGGAGATATTCCAATGATCACCAGTGCCCTGATTTTCGCCTTCGTCTGCTTTGGCCTTGGCCTGTTGCTGAACCTGTGGCGCATGGCCACCGGCCCGGACACCGCCGATCGTATCCTTGCCCTCGATACCATGGTGATCAATATCATCGCGCTGCTGATCCTCTATGGCATCTGGCAGGGCACGGCCGTTTACTACGAGGCCTCCATGCTGGTCGCCATGGTGGGATTTGTCTCAACCGTCGCTTATTGCCGCTTCGTTCTGCGCGGCGACATCATCGAATAAGGGGGGAAACACCATGCTACTGGAGATCATCATTTCCGCCTTCATCGTCATCGCTGGCATTTTCGGTCTGGTGGGGTCGCTTGGCATGATCAAGCTGCAAGAAACCATGCAGCGCCTTCATGCCCCCACGAAAGCCACGACGCTGGGGGTGGGCGGCGTGCTCATCGCCTCCATGCTCTACTTTGGGCTGGTGAAGGGGCACCTGTCGTTCCACGAACTGCTGATCACGCTGTTCTTGTTTCTCACCGCCCCGATCAGCGCGCATTTCATCGCCAAGACCTTCCTTCAGGCCAACATCCGCGCCAAGGATCTGCCGCCGTCGCAAAGCGAATATGGCTGGTCTGTCTATGTTGATCCCCCCAATCGCGAAGAGGACGAGGAGTAAAACGCTCCAAGGCGACACGGGTTCAAAAACGAAGAGGGCCCAGCGATTTTACGCTAGGCCCTCGAAACTTTTGGCTCCGGCGGTAGGCGAGGCGGGGTCGAACCAAACTTGGTCTGATGTGCCTCAAACGCCTTTATATCAATGCTTTGCGCGACATGCGCTCCAACCCGATTTCCCGGCGTGTGTGCCGAGGGTGGTGGATTTGTGTGCCTGTGTCTTGCAGAAGAAGTGCCAAACAGCAAGCTCCAAGTTCACGTAGAGCTTCGGTCAATCTATAGGGTGCGCTAGGGTGCCAAGTCACGCGTGGAGGGCAGTTGCCCAAAGGGCATTTCCGAAATTTCGCTGAGTGTATGACCTTCAAAGAGATCGGCTTTCCAATCAAGCAGTCCACGAATGTCATGGGCGAATCCGAATTGCTCGACCCGCACTCGCATCTCTCGGTATTCGGCTCCATTGCTCTGAACTTCGACCACTTGGTCCTCGATATGCTCAGATCGAAAGGAAGCAACAATAACCCCAATCACTGTCTCAGTATCAACGCAGAACACTGGCCCGCCGCTGGAGCCGGGGCCTGTCAGGAAGCTAAGCTCAAATCCGTTTGGGTGGGTGCCAATCGCAATATCCCGTGGAATTGTCGGGCGCTGGATATGCCCTCGATATCCTCGAACATTCATCCACAGACCATCTTGGTCTTTCACTGAGGCGCTATCGGGGTATCCAAGAGCGGCAATGTCGGTCCAGACGTGAGCTTCGGTCATGTTTGTTCGAAGTGGGGTCTTGGGAAAGTATCCGGATCGCCCGACAGCAACATCGAACGGCTGTGGGGCAAACTCGTATTGTTTGAGGTCAAGGGCCATGCTTTCAAGACCTTGACCATGATTGCTTTTGACCACCAAACCGGCTTTGACGTCGTCTTGTTCAGCCGCTTTCAACGCGGCTTCGATGACATGACGAGCAGTCAAATAGAAGCCATTCGCACCAAAATAGAATGCTGTCCCGTGTAGGCGCTTGAGGTCGGCTCGTTCCTCATCAATGTCATAGGTGCAAATCGGAACGACGTAGCTCTGCAGGTAGGTCAAGATACCCTCCCAGAAAAATGAAACTCGGATACGCCATACGTGACCGGATCACTCTTCGACAAGTGGCAGCAATTTTGAAGAAAAAATCTGAGCCCCCGAACTCAACAGTTAATGAACAGCACGTCCCCCCGGTGGGGGTGGCGTTGTCGGGATAGGCTGGGGTCTCTGTTGACTTCGTTCTCCTGCCACAGGTCGAGCCGCCGCAACGCCGCCTTCCGATATTCCCCGCGCGACAAACTCTGCCACTAGCGTTCAATCGCCCCTCGCTGTCCCAGAGGGCAAGCTCTAGCGAGACGTCTCACGGTGTTCCGTAATGCGTCCCAAAAGAATTACCTTGACGTTTTGAGACAGCTCGGCTTATCATGTCTAAGACATTGTGAGACACAAGTAGGAGACATGAGACATGTTGGTAGGATATGCGCGAACCTCGACACTGGACCAGAAGGCTGGCCTTGAGGGGCAGAAGCGGGAGTTGAACGAGGCGGGGTGTGACCGTCTGTTCATTGAACAGGTATCGTCGGTGGACGTGAGGGAGCGTCACAAGCTCGCTGAGGCCCTGTCTTACGTCCGGGAGGGTGACACCCTAGTCGTGACCAAGCTGGACCGTCTGGCCCGCTCTGTGGCCCACCTGCTGGAAATCCTCGACACCCTGACCGACCGGGGCGCGGCGCTCCGTATCCTGAATATGAACCTCGACACGAGTACCCCAACAGGGAAGTTCATGTTGACCATGCTGGGCGGTGTTGCTGAGTTTGAGCGGGAGATCATGCTAGAGCGTCAGCGCGAGGGGATCGCCAAGGCCAAGGCTAAGGGTAAGTATAAGGGCCGGAAGCCCACCGCACGGGCCAAGGCGGAGGAGGTCTTGCAAATGTACCGTGAGGGGGTGGGCGGTACCGAGATCGCCAAGCGGTTGGAGATCGGCAGGGCGAGTGTCTACCGGATACTTGATGAGGCGAAAGGGGAGGCGTGACCATGGTTGAGATCATTCTGTTCGGGATCAGTTGGGGCTATATGATCATAGCCACGTTGGCCGGTATAATGGGGGTCTGGAGACTGATTGGCGGCTGACCGGGAAGGGGCCATGTACGGGCAGATAGCGGGATATTCGCGCTTCTGTCTTGTCCTATCTGTCTTTGTCCATCGGCCCTCCTGTGCCCCGGCGGTCCACCCTAACGACACCCTAAGCACACCGTTGAGAAGCCCCTTTAGAAACGGCTTGGTCCCGTGTTGGTGGGGCTAGCTGAAAATGCTCCCCATATGGGAACTTTATTTAGCATATACAATTACTTACATGCGACTTATAAAGTGAAGCATTAACGCAACTTCACCATGAAAGGATCGCTGATATGAACTAACCACTTGGACACACCGCAACCAGTCCTGCCCTCGACGTAATAGACCACCTTATCGCCCTTACAGATCACCTCTACGCTAACGCTGACGCTAATGCTGACGCTAACGCTGACGCCACCGCCGGGGGTAGCGCCCTTTCCCCCACGTCTCTGGACACCCTGAGCGCCCTCAAGGACGCCGTGGAGCAACTTGGTATGGCCGCCGAGGGGGTGAGCCTCGGAAAGCCATTGAGCGCCCCTGACGTGGCCGTGTGCGTCTCTGTGGCGTTGTCCAAGATCAGGGAGGCCCACGAGGTTCAAGGGATACACCCGGTAGGAGTAGGGGAAGCTGCGGAACGGCTTCGCGCTGTGGTCGAACGCTAGTGGCTGGGTAAAACCCCCTCCCCTCGGACATAGGCCCCCGAAGGTTTACATTAACAGGATAGATGTAGGTGGATGACATGGTTCATCAGGTAGCTGCCCTTATGCTGATGACCCGGTGCATCACCTCCCACCCACTCCCCTCAATATCCCTGTATAAGTCTACCAGAGGGGGCCACCTATGGTCCCACCTAAAAGCCTCTAAGGCTTCCCCATAGAATCACCTCTGCCTAGGTCGTTCACATGGCTCCGCTGGTGCGGAAGCCGTGGGATTACGTGCAGCATTAGGGCCAACCTTCCTCAACATTTTCTGCATCCCGCCACGTCGCACCGTGCGTCTCCATCATGGTCCACCAGCCGGGATGACGAACATGGGCAGGAAGGTTGCCCTGAGTGATTTCCAACTGCTGATGAACGCAGTTCTGAGACCACCGACCACCGCGCCCCCGGCGCACCCGACACCCCAAATCAACAACCCTGAAAGGAACACCCAATGAGTAATTTCCAATCCGTCGATATGTCGCCCACTGACTTCTCCGCCGATGACCTCGCCACGCTGCAACAACAGCTTGAGGATCAACAGGCCGGTAAGAAGGCCGGGACGTTCGACAACATCAAGATCACCACCGCCGCTGTTCACACCTCGACAATGAAGGATGGTCAGCTCTCGACAGAGACCGTGAACAAGGGTTTCGGCCCGAACGGTGGCACGGCCTATGCCAACGCACCACTCCGCCCCGGCCATGTGGTCATTCCCGGCGTGGGCGAGACCACGATTGACGCCGCTAAGGCTGGTGGTCTCCTGCCGCAGAGCTACCGCGAGGGCGACCCGCTCCCTTTTGACAATGCCCCGAAGGCTGCCTCTCAAGGCAACCCGAAGGGCGCTCAGGCTGACGATAAGGCGAACGCTGCGGCTGACACCGATACTGACGCGGACGACAGCCCCGCCGCGCACCGCGCCAAGGTTGCCAGCGACATTCTGCAAGGTGTGGATCAATTCCACGGGGCGCATGTGACCGATGGTCTTATCAGCCACGCCGTTGAGAACGGTGGCGAACCTGAAACGGTGCTGGACATGCTGCCCGAAGGGGTTAGCGAGGTTCAGGCGAAACAGGTCTACGCCGGTTACATGGCTCAGGCAGAGAACACCCTGTCCGAACGTGCGCCCAGCGCCTCCATCGCCATGATGAGCGAGGTCTTGAGCGAGGACCAGCTTCGCGCTGCCCGCACGGCCGTGGTGAACGGTGACACAGACGGTTTCGTAAGCATCGCCAACGCCGCCGTGGATCACCTCGCCAATATGCCCAAGTTGGACCCGGAAGGGTTCAAGGAAATGCTGGAGGACATGCCCGCAGAGGAACGCAAGGCCCTCCGCTATGACCGCCTAACGAACGACTGGCGTGTCACCATTCCCGGTCAACCTGAAATGTCCTTTGGTGCGGCTGTCCGTATGGGACTGGTGCGCGTATGACCCGCGCCGTAGTCCACATCACACCCCGGCGCAGCGCAGCCATTCCGCCCATCAAAAATTGCCCCATGTGCGGGCTGGACTTCGTGCCTCCCTCTCACACCGCCGCTATCTGCCGGGGGGGCGCGACGGAACAGCGACACGTTCGCAGGGAACGCCGCCGAGAACGGGCGCGGGCAAGGGCAGGGCGCAAATGACCTACAGCCTGTTCAAGATGCAGCCCATCGTCATCCACGATAGTCGCACCGCCGAACGGCAACGCTCCCTCCCGCCCGGATACACCGCCGCCACCGATCAGGATCGGCGCGAGGTGGTCTTGTGCCCGGATGGTCGCGTGATCTGGTGGAACACGTGGGAGGCGGAACAACGCCGCAAGGCGACAGTGCCCAACGCAGTGCTAAACGCCAGCGATGGCACGACAGACCTTGATGAACATGACGCGGACCATGAGCAATGGCCCGATGACATGCGGTAGGGGCCAGCCACTGGCGTTCACACACAGCCCCGCAGAGGCACCGTTAGACGCCTCTAGCCGCGCCTTGATGGCGCTCAACCTTCTCCATTGAACTGACCTCCCTCCGCCGCCTTGTGACCGATTGAGCGCCTAGCGGCTGGGAGGGTCTTTCCCGTTCACTGGAGACCGTGCCTTGCTTATCTGCCGTTCTGGCGGGTGCCCTGCCGATTGCGTTCGCGTGTTCGGTATTCTTCCTTTCCCAGCGCGACCGCGTGGGGGTCGGTAGGGCATCCTCCTGAGCGGTAGATGGGCAAGGCTCAATCACCCCCAAAAAACACCCCGAAAGGAATACCCATGAAACACGAATTGAATTTCATGCCCGAGATCAATGGATTGTCGGGCTATCGCCCTCTTACCCTAAGCGAATTTGCACGGCTCAAGGCCGCAGACGAACGCGCCGTGGCATATCTTCACCCGAAGCAAGCTGACTATCTCAAGGCCAAGCGAAAGGCCCGCTGGCCGGTCCCCTGTGTCGATGAGGACGGAGTAGCTTGCTATCTGGTGGCCTTGAATGACCGCCGTGATATTCACGCCCTTGTTGAAGTGGCAGATTACTGGTCTGTGCGCGATGCTGGGGCTGATGGTCTGTGGTTCGCAAACCGCTCGAACGGCTTCACGTATGTCCAGACCGACGCCCCGCTGCAACACCGCAAGGTGGGTGTAAAAATTACCGTGGCCCGCCTCATATTGAACCTGCCGGGCGGCAAAAAGGTTTCCGTCCAGAATGGCAACGGGCTGGACCTCCGCCGCAAGAATTTAGTCGCTGTAAGCGGGCATAGTCGGCGCAGCCCTGCAAATGTCCTCAGCCGTGCATTGCATGAGCGAGAAGCCGCAACACAAGCGGGCTGGAAAGCGCGGCAGGGTCTCCCCGCCTAAGCCCCAATTAATCCACCCCGAGGGCCTTCTTCATGGCCCTTGTGGCGGCTCTCAACCTCGCCACGTTGCCCCCATACACGCGGTCCCCCACGTCCGAACTAGCATGGCCTAGGATCAGGTCTTGATCCTGTTTCGAGACCTCCGCCTCCCGCAGCCAATCCTTCATATTGTGCCGCAGCGAGTGAACCACATGCTTAGGGTTGGCGGTTTCTTTGCGGACATGGCCCATCAGAAGGCTGGAGATATTATCCGCTCCATTCTTTCCGAGGTATCGAACAAACAAGAACTTATCACCTTCGGAGGCGGCAACGGCCTCCCTAGCAGCCTCTAGCGCGTCACCGACCAGCGGCACACACCGGAATGACGATTCTGCTTTTACCCGCCTTTCGTCATGCCAAGCGACACTGATATGCGGTGTCTCCCCCTCTGTGGTCACGTCTTCAACTCGTAGGCCCCGAACTTCCGACAAACGGCAGCCAGTACCTTCTAGTAGGCGCCAGATAAGTCTGGCTTCGGGGATGCGTACTCGGGAAAGGATACGGTTTCGCACGGCTTTTAGCACCTCTGGGGGCAGCGGTTCGCGCTTTTCTCCTTCACCAGCATCTGGTGCACCTTTTGGTTTCGGTATTTTGAGATCATTGAAGGGGTTCTTGAATGTTGCAGGAAGCCCCATTTCGTTTGCTGCGGTGTTGATGACCGCTTTGAGCAAATTCAGATACTTCTGGACCGAAGCCGCGCTGATCCGTTCCCCATTCACCTTAACTTGATCAAGCATATGGTCGCGCACATTGCGGGCGTCTTCGCGAGTCATTTCCGTCAACACCGGATCACGGCCAAAAGCCTCCTGTGTCAGCAGGATTGAACGGTTTACTTGCCCCATAAGGCTGCGAAGCTGTTCGGGCGTGTCAGTTCTTTGTTTCTCAGAAAAGTAGAGTTTTTTCGCGTCCTCTAGGGTCGGGTCCGGGCGCTTCGTCGCCTCTGCACCGTTCCTGAGAATGTTGATGACCATGCGGTCCACCTCAGTCGCGTTGAGGGGGTCAAGGGTTTCCTCATCAAGGTCATAGGGGGCAGACAGGGCCTCAATGATCGCCTCTCGCTTCTCAGCGGTGTCAGCATCGTGGGCAAGAGACGCAGCACGGGCGCGGGCAATCCCGAAAGCTTGGCGCGTGGTCAATTCGTTCCGGTCGGCGGCGGCTACATGACCAGCATCGCCCTTGGCCTTCTCAATGGCCCGCTCAACCTCTGCGTGGAACTGAGGGTAGACCTTCAACGCCTCCCGCTCGGTATCCCCGAGGACGCGCTTGAACTCCCGCTTGTCGATGACCTCAGCGACTTCTTTGGGAACTCTCCGCCGATACTGCCAGCGGCCTGATTTGGTTTTCTCTACGTGCTTCAATATCAGCCCCATGTGTGCTCCGTGTGTGCTCAGATGTGTGCCGAGCGGAGCGACATGTCGCTTAATTTATTGATATTATTCCATTTTCAAGGGGAAAATGGCTCCGGCGGTAGGGATCGAACCTACGACCAATTGATTAACAGTCAACTGCTCTACCGCTGAGCTACGCCGGAACATGGGGGCGGATATAGCAATAGCTTCCCCCCCCGTCCAGAGGGTTTGTGACAAAAATTTTTGATCTTTTCACCCGGGGATGGGCCCAAGTGAAAACCGGCTGTTACGGTTTAGGTGTTGCACGCTGTGAACCCGGTTTTTCCCGGCCAAATCAATGAGATGCGCAAGAACGTTCCGGGTTGCGGCGGGGATCAGCGCAGGGGGGGTCTCGGTATAGATCGCCTCGGCCAACTCCTGTGCCGTGGCCGCGCCCGCCTCCAGGGCGCGCAGGATTTCCACCTCGCGCCCCTCACGGTGTGCAATCAACCAATCCAGCCGCGTGGCAGGGTCGTTGATCGGTGCCCCATGGCCCGAGTGCATCACGGTGGCGCCCAAGGCCCGCATCCGTCGGCAGGAGGCCATGAAATCCGTCAAATCCCCATCGGGCGGCGAGACCATGGAACTGGCCCAGCCCATCACCAGATCACCGGTAAACAGCATATCGGCCACTTCGAAACACATGTGGTTGCCGAAATGGCCCGGCGTCCAATGGGCCCGCAGGCTCCAGCCATCTGCCTCGACCACCTCGCCATCCGCCAGCACCTCATCAGGGGAAAACCCGGCGTCCACACCTTCACCGCCACCGACCAGTCCGCTTTCGGCCAGCGCCTGCATCACGGTGCTGCGCCCCGCGTCTGGCCCACCATAGGCCAGAACGGGCGCGCCTGTCGTACGCCCCAAGACCTCGGCAAGGGGCGAATGATCCAGATGCGCGTGAGTCACGAAAATATGGCTGATCCGTTGTCCGGGCCCGACGGCCCCAAGAATCGCCTCCAGATGCGCCTCGTCCAAGGGGCCGGGATCGATCACTGCGATCTCACGCGCGCCCAGCAAATAGGTGTTCGTTCCCCGAAAGGTCATCGGCGAAGGGTTGGGCGCCAATACCCGCCGCACCCCGCGCCCCATATCTTCGGCAACGCCCACGGGTGGGTCAAACTCGTTTTGCTCTGCCATGGGCCTTCCTCTTGCCGCGCCTCACCGCTAGGTTTAGCGCATGTCGTTTCGCTGGCTCAAACCCTATCTGCCCCGCAATCTCTATGGCCGGGCGATTCTCATCCTGCTGATGCCGGTTGTGACGGTGCTCCTTGTGGTCTCGATCGTGTTCATTCAGCGCCACTTCGAGGGCGTGACCGAACAGATGACCCGCTCGGTCAGCCGCGAGATCCGCCTGATTCTGAAAGAGGGGCCCGAGGCAAACCTTGTAGCCCAGACCCTCAATATAACGGTTGTACCCGTAGCGCCGGAAAACTTGCCACGCGATGACAGCCGCCGGTGGTACGATTTCACGGGGCGCTTCGTGATCCGCTATTTCGATGAATTGCTCCCAAGCCTCGCCGCGGTGGATTTGCCGGATGATCACTTCGTGCATCTCTACTTCGATGACCGCGATGGTCCCCTCAAACTCAGTTTCGATCGCCGCCGCGTGTCGGCCTCCAACCCGCACCAGCTTTTGGTCAACATGGTGGTGTTCGGCGGGTTGATGACCGTGATCGCCTATTTCTACCTGCGCAATCAGCTGCGCCCAATCACCCGCCTCGCGCGCGCGGCCGAGGCCTTTGGGCGGGGTCGCCACGTCCCGTATCGCCCCTCTGGCGCAACCGAGGTTCGCGCGGCGGGCAATGCCTTCCTTGACATGCGCGCCCGGATCGAACGCCAGATCGAACAGCGCACACTCATGCTCTCGGGCGTCAGCCATGATATGCGCACCCCTCTCACGCGTCTGAAACTGGGCCTCAGCATGCTTGAGGACGACGAGCGTATCCCACTGGAACAGGACGTCGCAGATATGGAGCGTCTTCTGGACGAATTCCTCGCCTTCGCCCGCGGCGCACAGGAAGGGGAGCCCGAGCCGGTCGATCCCGTGGCCCTTGTGACCCAGATCATCGAGGATTTCCAGCGCGCCGAGGTCCCGGTTGCCCTGGCGCTGGTCGAAGGGGACGGGCAGGTGGCCCTGCGTCCGGGGGGCATTCGTCGTGCTGTGGAAAACCTTGTCGGCAACGCCACCCGCTATGGGACGAAAGCCGAAGTTTCGGTGCTGATCACCGATAAAACCCTGCGCATTCGCGTGGAAGACGATGGCCCCGGCATCCCGCCTGAGCGACGGGAGGAAGCCACACGCCCCTTCGCCCGCCTCGATCCCGCCCGCAACCAGAACACGGGCACAGGCGTCGGCCTTGGTCTGTCCATCGCCCTCGACATCGCCCGCGCCCATGGCGGCACTCTGCGCCTTGGTGAAAGCCAGCGCTTGGGCGGGCTACAGGCGGATATTGTCATCGGGCGGTGACGCCTGGCACCAATCAGCCGGGCGATCGCAGATAGGTCTCCGACACATAGCCGCGCAGCCCCGGCGCCCGGTCCAATGCGGCCTCGCACCACCGCGTGCCGCCCACGCGGGAACAGTTTCGCACGCGAACCATTGTGCCGTTGGGCAGGCCGACAATCGTGTCAAACCCCGTTCCGGGCCCGGCCCGCAGCTTCAGCATATCACCGTCTTCCACGCCAAAGACCTCGAGCCGGTCTTGTTGGACCATGGCCGCCGGCGTCGTATCGGCACAAGCCGATAGCAGGGCGAACGCGACAAGGGACAGGGCTGTTTTGCGCATGACGTCTTCCTGCTTCCTAATCATGGTAGGCCCGGAGGGACTCGAACCCCCAACCAAAGCGTTATGAGCGCTCTGCTCTAACCAATTGAGCTACAGGCCCGACCTGTGACTGTCATTAGCAGATGGGGCAGGTCGGTCAAGCAAGCAGCGTACGCCCTGTTCATTGAACTCCTGCTCCGATCCCGCACCGACGCAATACCGATAAAATACCGACGTGGCACCGGCAGGCCATTTTCGCGGCCTTTCAACGCGTTAACCGCGATTCGCGCCGCTGCGCGCCCCAAGGCGCTTTTCATCCCCCCTGACATCGGCTAATCCCGCGCGCAGGGATTACGGCAAAGGGCTTGGACATGAGCGACGGCAAGAACGGCATCACCTATTCGGATGCAGGCGTGGATATCGACGCGGGCAACGCCCTTGTCGACCGGATCAAACCCGCCGCCAAACGCACCAACCGCCCCGGCGTCATGGCCGGGCTGGGCGGCTTCGGCGCGCTCTTCGATCTCAAGGCCGCCGGATATACCGACCCCATCCTCGTTGGCGCCACCGATGGCGTGGGCACCAAGCTGCGCATCGCGATTGATACCGGCAATGTCGATGGCGTGGGCGTCGATCTGGTGGCGATGTGCGTCAACGATCTGGTTTGCCAAGGCGCTGAACCCCTGTTTTTCCTCGATTATTTCGCCACCGGAAAACTGGAAACCGAGACCGCCGCGCGGATCATCGAAGGCATCGCCAAGGGCTGTGAGCTGTCGGGCTGTGCCCTGATCGGCGGCGAAACGGCGGAAATGCCGGGCATGTACCCCGAGGGCGATTTCGACCTTGCGGGGTTCTCCGTGGGCGCCATGGAGCGCGGCGCGGACCTGCCCGCCGGTGTCTCGGAAGGCGACGTGCTTCTGGGGCTGGCCAGCGACGGAGTTCATTCCAATGGCTATTCGCTGGTGCGCAAGCTGGTGGAGATTTCGGGCCTTGGCTGGGACGCCGATTGCCCATGGGCCGACGGCACCCTTGGTGCGGCCTTGCTGACGCCCACCCGGCTTTACGTCAAACAGGCGCTTGCGGCTGTCCGGGCAGGGGGCGTGCATGCCTTGGCCCATATCACCGGCGGCGGCCTGACCGAGAACCTGCCGCGCGTCCTGCCCGATGATCTGGGCGCGGATGTAGACCTTTCCACATGGGAATTGCCACCTGTTTTCAAATGGTTGCAAGCCACGGGTGGTATGGCCGAGGCGGAGATGCTCAAGACCTTCAACTGCGGCATCGGCATGATCCTCGTCGTGAAACCAGACCACGTGACCGACCTTGTGACCCTGCTTGAGGCCGAAGGGGAAACCGTCGCGCAACTGGGCACCGTCACCAAGGGCGCGGGCGTCCGCTACAGTGGGGCGCTTGCGTGAGCAAGCGGGTCGCCATCCTGATCTCGGGCGGCGGGTCAAACATGGTCTCGTTGGTCGATAGCATGACGGGCGACCACCCCGCGCGGCCCGCCGTGGTGCTGGCCAACAGCGCCGATGCGGGCGGGCTCCAAAAGGCGGCCGACCGGGGCATCGCGACCGAAGTCGTTGACCACAGGGATTTTAAAGGTGACCGGGAAGCCTTTGAAAAGGCGCTGATTTCCGCGCTTGAGCCACATGATCCCGACATCGTCTGCCTTGCCGGGTTCATGCGCATCCTGACCCCTGTTTTCATCGATGCTTTCAGGGGCCGGATGCTCAATATCCACCCCTCGCTACTGCCCAAGTACCGTGGCCTCCACACCCACGCCCGCGCCATCGAGGCGGGCGATGCCGAGGCCGGTTGTACCGTGCATGAGGTCACCCCCGAACTGGACGATGGCCCCATCCTCGGTCAGGCCCGTGTCCCTATCCGGCCTGACGATACGCCCGATACCCTCGCGGCGCGTGTCCTGACCCAAGAGCACAAGCTGTACCCGGCTGTCCTGCGCCGCTTTGCCCAGGGCGATCGCAACCCGATCTACCTTTAGGCCATTCGGGGCAGGGGCATTTCCATTGCCCCTGTCTTTCCCTATACCGGAGGGAAACAGGCGCGCCGCGCGTCACAACCCCTGAACAGAAAAGCCGTTTATGAGAACCCTGACCACCACCCAAGAGCTTGCCGATTTCTGCGCCGAGGCCGCGAAACAAGATTACGTCACCGTCGATACCGAATTCCTGCGCGAGCGCACCTATTATTCCAAGCTCTGCCTCGTGCAACTGGCCATGCCGGGCAAGGACGACAGCAACGCGGTGCTGGTGGACCCTCTGGATAACGACCTGTCCCTCGAACCGCTGTATGACCTTTTCCGCGATACCTCGGTGGTCAAGGTCTTCCACGCGGCCCGTCAGGACCTTGAGATTTTCTATGTCGACGCGGGCGTGATTCCCACGCCGCTTTTCGACACTCAGGTCGCGGCCATGGTCTGTGGCTTCGGGGATCAGGCGGGGTATGAAACGCTGGTTCGCAAGATCGCCAAACAGCAGCTCGATAAAAGTTCGCGCTTCACCGATTGGTCGCGCCGCCCCCTGACCGAGGCGCAAAAGAAATACGCCGTGGCGGATGTCACGCACCTGCGCCAGATATACGAATTCCTTGCAAAGAAACTTGATGAAACGGGTCGGGCGGCATGGGTCGCCGAAGAACTGCAATCGCTGACCGATGGCGAGACCTATGTCGTGAAACCCGACGAGGCGTGGAAGCGCGTGAAAACCCGCAATACCTCACCCAAGTTCCTTGCCATTGTCCGCGAATTGGCCCGCTTCCGCGAGGGGCACGCGCAATCCCGCAATATCCCGCGCAACCGGGTCTTCAAGGATGACGCACTTGTCGAGCTGGCCTCGACAAAACCCACGTCACACAAGGATCTGTCGCGCTCCCGTCTGCTTCTGCGCGAGGCGCGCAAGGGCGAGGTGGCCGATGGAATCCTGAAGGCCGTCGAAGACGGCATGAATTGCCCGCCTGCGGAGATGCCCAAACCCGACCGCAGTCGCGAGAAACTACAGGTCAACCCGGCCTTGGCCGACCTCTTGCGCGTGCTGCTCAAGGCCAAGACGGAAAGCTACGGCGTGGCCTCGAAGCTGATTGCCAGCGCGGCGGATCTGGATGCTTTGGCCGCGGGCCTGCGCGATGTGCCCGCATTGCACGGCTGGCGCCACGATGTCTTCGGGCAGGACGCGATGCGCCTGTGTGACGGGGAAATCGCCCTCGCCGCCAAGGGCGGGGCGATCAAGACCGTCGAACTGTAAGGGTTTTCAGCGCCGCGAGACACGCTCGTTGCGGGCGGCCACCACGCGGATCGCGCGGGTCTCGGCGAGCGTCTGTTTCGAAATGAAACGCCCGACGTGCACGCGGCGGGTCCGCTCAGGGCCTTGCGGGGCCACCCGGGACTGAACCGCCGACAGGCGGAAGGTCAACACACCGTCCACCGGCGTCAGGTCATCGTCCTCGCCGTTCACATCGACCAGACGGGCATCGAAGGCCTCTTGCCGCAGGGTCAGACCCGTCGCCCGGACGATGGCCCCGCCGGGGGTCCGCTCGATGCTCAGGGCCGTGATCTGATCCACGGGCGTCCCTTCATAACTCTCATCCTCGGGGCGCTTGTCGAAAATGCCCGTACGTTCGGGGATCAGCGGATTCACCTCTTCGGTGCCATCGGCCTTCACGACGCGCCGTGGTTCGCTTTTGCCGAACCAGTTGGACGGGTTCACGCGCGAATCGCGCCAGCCGCTACAGCCCGCCAGGGCCATCGAAGAAATCACGAGAAGGGAAAGAAGGGTCCGCATCGCAACCGCCTTTGTCTCTTTTGTCCCGAGTACCCTATCATGCGCCCCTTGAAAAGGTGCAAGCTGGCTCTGGACCTTCAACGATGCCAGCCTTACCTCTTGAGGTAAGCAATATCGGAGTAGGACATGGCCCAGGACGCCTTTGAAAATATCGTTGCCGATTTCGAGTTCCTCGAGGATTGGGAAGATCGCTATCGTTACGTGATCGACCACGGCAAGGCGATGGAACCGCTGGACGACGCGCTCAAGGTGCCTGCCACTAAGGTCGAGGGCTGCGCCAGCCAGGTCTGGCTTCACCCCAAGATCGAGGGCGGGGTATTTTCCTTCGAGGGTGACAGCGACGCAATGATCGTCCGCGGGCTGATTTCCGTTCTGCGCGCGCTTTACAATGACCTTCCGGTCGCGGAGGTGCCAAAGGTGGACGCACCGGGCGAGTTGTCCCGCCTCGGTCTCAACGATCACCTCTCGGCGCAGCGGTCCAACGGATTGCGCGCGATGATCGAACGGATTCGCATGGTGGCGGCGGAAGCGGCTTGACCGGGCCTGTCCAAATGGCGCGGCTGCGCCGCACAGGTTGGTTTGAATGAGGGGCGCTGCCCCGTTTGGGCCTCAATCGCTCCGCCGGAGCGATTGCAAGACGGCCCAAACCCCCCGGAGTATTTCGGGAAAGATGAAGGGTGTCAGGTCTTTTCGGCCTGCTTTTCGAGCGCCACGGCCAGATCGCCGTAACCGGTGAAGCGGTATTCATAGTCCAGCCCCAGCCGCGCGGCGCAGGCCTCGGCCTTGGCGCGCAGGTCCGGGTTGTCGGTCTGGGCCTGATAGACCAGCTTGGTGTAGTTGCCGAAGACCATATCGCGCAACTCGGGGTGCCGGTCGAGGCCCATGGGCTTCCAGACGAACGCGTCGAATTGCTTGACGAGGAAGTCGGTGAGGTAAAAGGCGGAAATTTCTTCGTCGCCATGGGCGGCGAAGGCGGCGTTGCCTTCGAAGAAGGCATAGCAATGTGGGCCTTCCACCATCTCGACGCCCAGGTCGGCGCATTTGGCCTGTAACAACCCGCCGGTCCCGCAATCGGCGTAGACCACGAAGATGCGGTCATATCTGTTACCGTGTTCCGTAACCGCATCTTCCACCGCTTGCGGGATACGTTCGGGGTAGAGATGCAGCTTGGCGGGCAGGCATTGCAGGTCCATGTGGTCCCAACCGTTCAGACGCTTGAGCGCAAGGATTTCATGCGCCAAGGCCCCGCAGGCAATCAGCAGGATGCGCCCGCGCGCCCCGGTTTCGGCAAAGCCGTCTTCGGTCAGGATGTTCTCAGGAGGCAGGGGCAAGACGCACCGCCGTTCCATAGGCCACGATTTCCGAGGCCCCGCCCATGATCGACGAGGTTTCCATCCGAAGCGAGACCACCGCATCAGCCCCCTTGCGGCGCGCCTCTTCCAGCATCCGGTCGATGGCCTGTTCACGCGCCCCGGCCATGAGCGAGGAGTAGCCTCTCATCTCGCCGCCCACGAGGTTTTTCAGGCCAGCGACGATATCGGTGCCCAGATGCTTGGCCCGCACGGTCGATCCGCGCACGAGGCCAATGGTTTCAACCACCTTGTGCCCGGCGATGTCCGGTCTCGTGACATGCAACATTTCAATGATCCATCTTGTCGTAATAATCGTCTTCGGCGCTGCTCAGGCGCTCGTCGATCACGCGGTAGATCACGTAGCCAACGACTGCCGCGGGGACCAGGGCGAGCCAGCCGAAAGGCAGGTTCATGGCCGCGATCAGAAGGCCCACTAGCCAAACGGTTGCCGCAAAGCCAGCGACGACGCAAACGACGATCAGAACGAAACGATCCAGCGACATGGCATTATCCCTTGCACAAAAGATATGCAGCGCGCCTGAAAAAGAAAACCCTTCCACCATGGGAAGGGTTTTCGATCTCGCACATGCAGCAGGGCGTTAGCCCGTGGCGCCCTGGTTGTGCTTGCGGCCACAGTAATCCTTGGCGGTTTCCACGGCCACGGCCGCATCGCGGCAATATGCATCGGCGCCGATGGCCTTGCCGAATTCCTCGTTGAGGGGCGCGCCACCCACCAAGACAACATAGTCATCGCGGATGCCCTGTTCGACCATGGTGTCGATCACGACCTTCATATAGGGCATAGTTGTGGTCAGCAGGGCCGACATACCCAGGATGTCCGGCTTATGCTCTTCAAGCGCTTCGAGGTAGTTTTCGACCGGGTTGTTGATGCCGATGTCGACCACTTCGAAACCCGCGCCTTCCATCATCATCGACACGAGGTTCTTGCCGATGTCGTGGATGTCGCCCTTCACGGTGCCGATCACCATCGAGCCTACGCGCGGCGCGCCGGTTTCGGCCAGCAGCGGCTTGAGGATCGACATGCCCGCTTTCATGGCGTTCGCGGCCAGAAGCACCTCGGGGACGAACAGGATTCCGTCGCGGAAGTCCTTTCCGACGATGGTCATGCCACCAACAAGCGCCTCGGTGAGGATCTTGTAGGGCGCCCAACCGCGCTCAAGCAGGATATTGACGCCTTCTTCGATCTCTTCTTTCAGACCGTCGTAAAGGTCGTCCCACATCTGCTGGACAAGTTCCTCGTCGTCCAGTTCCGACAGGATGATGTCGTCTTCTTCGTCAGACATGAGCGGTTTCCTTGATATCTGTGGCGCCCCAATGGCGCGATTGAGTCTTGTGTGAGCTTTCGTCAATTTGTCGCATCGCAACTTTCCGAATTGCGACATTGGCCGCGCTTGTTCCGACTTTTACCCCTTTCTGCGGGCCGATACCTTCGAAAAACCTTCATGATCTATATGGGCTTGTTGCAAATGTTCCCAAAATGTTCCATCTTGTCGGAATGTCGCGCCCAATCACACTCGATCCAAGCCTGCGTTGCCCGGGACGGGGGGCGACATCCAACGCGGCAAGCCGGTTCGAACGCCACCAGCGGGAGTATGACCCCTGCGATCCGGGCAGCGCACCCCTGCGTACCGATGTCAGTCTTGAGCGTCCCCGGACGTTGATCACCTACAACAAGTCCCCTGATTTGCCGTTCGACCGTTCGATCAATCCCTATCGGGGCTGTGAGCACGGCTGCATATATTGCTTTGCCCGCCCGACCCATGCCTGGCTTGGCATGTCGCCGGGATTGGATTTCGAAACCCGCCTCATCGCACGCCCCGAGGCCGCGACCGTTCTGGAGCGGGAATTACGCGCCCCGCGCTACCGTGTTGCGCCCCTGGCCATCGGCACCAATACCGACCCCTACCAACCCCTCGAAGACAGGTATGACGTCACCCGGTCGTGCCTTGGGGTTCTGGACCGTTTCAATCATCCGGTGGCGATCGTCACCAAGGGGACGCTGATCGAGCGTGACCTTGATATTCTCTCGGATATGGCGGCCCGTGGGTTGGTCCGCGTGGGGATCTCGCTCACAACGCTTGATCCCGTGCTCTCGCGCCGGATGGAGCCGCGCGCACCATCCCCCAAGCGCCGCCTTCTCACTATCGAACGACTGGCAGAGGCCGGGGTGCCGGTCCGCGTGATGACCTCGCCCGTCGTTCCGGGCCTGACGGATCACGAGATCGAATCCTTGCTGAAAGCCGGGCAGGGGGCGGGGGCCTCGGCGGCCTCCTGGATCATGCTGCGCCTGCCATTGGAGGTGTCGCCGTTGTTCCGCGAATGGCTGTCCACGCATTATCCCGACAGGGCGGTGCGCGTCATGGCGCGTGTGCGCGAGATGCACGACGGCGAGGATTATTCGTCGAATTGGGGGCACCGGATGCGTGGCAGCGGTGAATATGCCCGGATGATCGCCCGCCGCTTCGAGGTGGCGGCCAGCAAACTGGGCCTGGATCGCGCGCAGCCGAAACTGCGCTGCGATCTCTTCAAGCCCCCGCCGCAACCCGGCGATCAGCTTTCGCTGCTTTAGCCCCGGCGACGGCGCGTGCGTCGTTTGGGCGTGTCGTCCTCGCCGGTGCCATCCGCCGCCGAAGAAAAGCCGCCCAGCTTCTCGGCCACCTCTTCCAGCGTCGGGCGCTCACCCCGGGGGCGCGTTTCCAGCGCCTCGCGCATATGCGACAGGTGTTCGGGCATGGTGCCACAGCAGCCGCCGATGATCGTGGCCCCGGCATCGCGCGCCAGAACGGCATACTCGGCCATCAGTTCCGGGGTGCCGTCGTAATGGATATGCCCATCCACGTACTTGGGAATCCCCGCATTGCCCTTGGCGATCACCGGGCGCTCGGTGCCTTGCGCGACAAAGCCCATAACCGTGCGCATCAGATCCGCGGCGCCCACGCCACAGTTCGCCCCGAAGGCCAGCGGCGGGTTTTCGAGCTTATCGACCATGGTGACCATATCGGCCGAGGTGACCCCCATCATCGTGCGCCCCGCCGTGTCGAAACTCATGGTCCCGCACCACGGCATCCCGGCCAGTTTGAAAGCTTCGGCTGCGGCCTTGTATTCCTCGGGCGCGCTGATCGTTTCCAGCCACAGGACATCCGCGCCGCCCTCTTTCAGACCGTCGGCCTGTTCGTGGAAAATCTCGACGGCGATCTCGTGGGTCAACTCGCCCATCGGTGCCATGATCTCGCCGGTGGGCCCGACCGATCCGGCCACGACAATGTCGCGATCCTTGGCATCGGCCACGTCACGGCCAATCTCGGCGGCCATGCGGGACAGTTCACGTGCCCGCTTCTCGGCACCATGCAGCTTCAGGCGCGCGGCATTACCGCCGAATGAATTGGTCAAAAACAGGTCGCTGCCTGCGTCCACGGCAAGCGTATACAGTTTCTTGATCCGGTCGGGGTGCTGATCATTCCACAATTCCGGGGCATCGCCCGACTCCAGGCCCATGTTGAACAGGTTGGTGCCCGTCGCCCCGTCCGCGAGAATCCAGTCGCGGGTTTCCATCATCTTGCTGAGTGCGTTGCTCATGTCGCGCCTTTCAAACGGTTTTGGCGGAACATCCCCGCCAGTTGCCTGCTTCCTGTCATATGTGGTGGCGTGAGGCAAATTCATAGATTGCATGAGGATCATGCAAGCGGTTCAAATCGGCTCAGGGCTCGGCCCGCTTGAAAAACACATCCGTCGTTTTCGGCTGGTAAATCCAGTTCGCCGCGGCGCGCAAGACATCCCGCGCACTTGTCGTGACAAAGGCCGAAGGGCGCCGGACAGGGGCAAATCCCGCCCGCCGCGCCAGATCACGCAGGCTGTCGGGGGTGAAGGCGTTGATGTGCTCAATGGGTTGGACCAACGTGAACTCGTGGAAATTCCGCGGAACCTCCACACCCGAGGTATCCGGCACCGCCACGAACAATACGCCCTCCGAGGCAAGCCGCGCGTTCAGTGAGCAGAGCAGGCCAAGGGGGTCAACCACATGCTCCAGAACCTGCGACAAGACAATCGCGTCAAAAGGGCCACCCCCGGCCGCGTCCAGAGCCTCAAAGTCGGGATGGATGCTATACCCCTCGCTCATGGCCCCACCGCTACGCGTGGCACTCACGTCAATCCCCGTGGTTTCAAAACCGAACCCATGGGCCATCCGCAAAAGCGCCCCGTCGCCACATCCAAAGTCCAAAAGACGTGGCGCGTCGGTCTCTCGTCCAATCAGGTGCCGAAGCCGCAAGACAAGCTTTGCCAACTTGCTGTGATAGGCCCATCGATCTGCCTTGTCTGCCACATGCGCGGCCTCGAACCGGCGGGCCTGCGCCGCATCGGCCCATTTCCCATAAACAATATAAAGAGACGCATCATCAATGACTTGCCGGTGATACTTCAAGCGGCAATCCCGGCATTCGACCAAGGCAAAACCAGCCGAGCCAAGTGCACTGCGCCAATCTGCGCTGTAATGATAGAGGTCAATGTTGCGGGCCACGCCCTCGTCGTTGAACTGCCCGCTCCACAAATCTGTGATCCCAGTCCCCTTACAGGCGGGGCAATGGGTCCGGGTCTGAAAACCAAGGCCATCCAGCATGTCGTCATCCGTAGCATGAATTCATGTCGAATCCTATGCGGGCCATTACAAACCGACATTGATATCAATTAAACTGCAAACGAAAAAACGGGCCGCCTTGCGCTGCGGCCCGTTCGTATGTGCGTGTTGTAGTGGGCGCGGTTTATTCCGCTTCTTTCATCAACTGGTCCTTGGCGACGCGCAACAGTTCGTCCATCTTGCCGCGGATCGTATCGGCATCGGCCAGATCACCCAGATCACCGGCGACCTTGCGTACAACGTCCTCGTGGCCGGCTTCCTCGAAATCCGACAGCACGACCTCTTTGGCATAGGCATCGGCATCCGCGCCGGTCTTGCCCAGAAGCTCCGCCGCCCAAATCCCCAACAGCTTGTTGCGGCGGGCCTCGGCCTTGAATTTCATTTCCTCGTCATGGGCGAATTTGTTCTCGAATGCGTTTTCGCGATCGTCGAATGTGGTCATTTGGGTCAATCCCCTAGTGCGGCGTTGCTGTTGGCCAAGATATGCCGCCCCGCGGCGCGGATCGCAAGGCCCCAGTGGCATGTCATGGCGTCTTGCGGCAATCCCGCCCATGCACTAAGAGGGCGCCAAGGACCCGCGGGACTCATCCCCGGTCAGCGACGGAGGCTGCATGGCGCGGCGCAAGAAAATCTACGAAGGCAAGGCGAAAACCCTGTACGAGGGGCCGGAACCCGGCACCGTCGTGCAGTATTTCAAGGACGACGCAACTGCCTATAACGCCGAGAAAAAGGCTGTGATCGAGGGCAAGGGCGTTCTCAACAACATCCTGTCCGAGTACTTCATGCTGGGGCTGACCAACATCGGCATTCCCAACCACTTCCTCAAGCGCCTCAATATGCGTGAACAACTTGTGCGCAGCTGCGAGATCGTGCCGCTTGAGGTGATCGTGCGCAATTATGCCGCGGGCTCCATGGCCAAGCGCCTTGGCATCGACGAGGGCACGCAACTGCCGCGCCCCATCGTCGAATACTGCCTCAAGGATGACAAGCTGGGCGATCCGCTGGTGACCGAAGAACATATCGCCGCCTTCGGCTGGGCCAGCCAACAGGACATGGACGATATCCTCAGCCTCGCCTTGCGGGTCAACGATTTCCTGTCTGGCGTCATGTATGGCGTCGGCATCCGTCTGGTGGACTTCAAGATCGAGATCGGCCGCATCTTCGAGGGGGATTTCCAACGCCTGATCGTGGCCGACGAGATCAGCCCCGACAGTTGCCGCCTGTGGGACATCGAAACCGGCGAGAAGCTCGACAAGGATGTCTTCCGCCGTGATCTGGGCAGCCTGACGGATGCCTATACCGAGGTGGCCACCCGCCTTGGCGTCATGCCCAAGAACACCGCGCAAGTGACCAAACCGACGCTGATCAACTGATCGCGCATCAAACACGAACCGGCGCCGCCCGCGCCATGCAAGAACGGGAAGATGACTGATGAAAGCTCGCGTGCATGTCATGCTGAAAAACGGCGTTCTGGACCCGCAGGGCGAGGCCGTGCGCCACGCCCTCGGCCAACTGGGCTTTGACGGGGTCGAAGGGGTGCGCCAAGGCAAGGTGATCGAACTGGACCTTGCCGAAACCGACGCCGACAAGGCCCGCGAGACCGTGACCGCCATGTGCGAAAAGCTGCTCGCCAACACCGTGATCGAAAGCTACTCGGTCGAGGTGTCGTGATGCACGCCGCCGTCATCGTCTTTCCCGGCTCCAACTGTGATCGTGACATGGCCGTGGCGCTTGAGCGGGCAGGGGCCAAGGTCTCCATGGTCTGGCACAAGGATACCGCGCTCCCCGAGGGCATCGACCTGATCGGCGTGCCCGGTGGGTTCTCCTTCGGCGATTACCTGCGCTGCGGCGCGATCGCCGCCAATTCCCCGATTTGCCGCTCGGTCGTCGCCCATGCCGAAAAGGGCGGTTATGTCCTTGGCATCTGCAACGGCTTTCAGGTGCTCACCGAAACCGGCCTGCTGCCGGGCGTCCTGCTGCGCAACGCGGCCCTGAAATATATCTGCAAGCCGGTGGACCTGACCGTGCAAACCGCCGACAGCGCCTATACCTGCGGCTACGAGGCGGGCCAGACGGTCACCTTCCCGATTGCCCACCATGACGGCAACTATTTCGCCGATCCCGAGACCCTCAAGCGCTTGCACGGCGAGGCGCGGGTCGCCTTCACCTACAACGACAATCCCAACGGCTCGGTCGATGACATCGCCGGGATCCTGTCGGAAAACCGCCGGGTGCTCGGCATGATGCCACACCCCGAACGCATGGCCGAAGAGGCACACGGCGGCACCGATGGCGCGGCCCTTTTCGAAAGCCTTGTCTCGCAGGTCGTGGCGGCCTGATCCCCTTGCCGCCCCGCACCTGCGGGCGTAGATTACGGCAATGAGCCTGCTGCCCACCTCATCCAACTCCATGCGCCGCCGCACGCGCACCATCAGTTGGCGCGCGCGTCTGGCTCTTGTTGCGATCCTCGCCATGGCCATTGGGGTGGTCTATGTCACCAACCGGCTGCTCACCGACCGCTTCACCGAGAACACCCGCAACCGCGCCGAGCTACGCCTCGTTCTCTACAGCGGCAACTTGCTCAGCGAGTTGCGCCAGAACGCCATCGTGCCACAGCTTCTGGCCCGTGACCCGGCGCTCATCCAGGCCCTCAACACCGGCGATTACACGCAATCCACGCAACGCCTCCTGTCCTTTCTGGAGGAAATCGGCGCCGCCTCGCTGACCCTGCTGGACCGCGACGGGCGCACCGTGGCCGCGACCGAACGTGACAGGCTGGGCCAAAGCCACCGCCAAGCCCCTTATTATGTTGAGGCCCTGCGCTCCCGCGATACGATTTTTCAGGTGCTTGAGGACGAGACCGGGCAATACCGCTTCTTCTATTCCCGCAGGATCGACAGCCAGAACCAGATCGCCGGCGTGATCGTGGTCGAGGTCGACCTGGGCAAGTACGAACGGGCCTGGGCGGGAATTTCCGACGCCGTTCTGGTGACTGACAGCGAGGGGCAGATCATCCTTGCCACCGAACCCCGCTGGCGCGGCCTGAGCGAGGCCGAGGCCCTGCGCCGCGAACCCGTCGACAGCGCCATCGAACGCGCCATTCAGGCCACCGCCGATTGGACGGCACTGCCCGCCGACGCCTACCTTCAGGGCGAGGCGGTGATGCGGGTCGAGGGCCGCGTGGCCTTCCGCGGATGGCGCATCGCGTCGTTTACCACCTACGCCAGCGTGCGCGACAAGGTGAACGGCGTTCTCGCCCTCGAAATCATGGGGTTCGCGATTCTTCTCGCACTCGCCTTCTATTTCCTGAACCGCAAAACGGCGGTGCGCATGGCGCTTTTCCAACGCGAGTCGGCAGAGCTTCGCGCATTGAACGCAAGGCTACAGCGGGAAATCGCCGAACGCGAAAGGGTGCAGGAAAACCTTGCCGTGGCCGAACAGACCCTCGCGCAAAGCTCCAAACTCGCCGCCCTGGGCGAGATGTCGGCGGCCGTCAGTCACGAGTTGAACCAGCCCCTCGCAGCGATGAAAACCTATCTCGCCGGGGCCCGCCTTCTGCTCACCCGCAACCGCCCCGACGAGGCCGTCTCCTCTTTCCAGCGGATCGACGACCTGATCGAGCGGATGGGCGCCATCACCAAGCAATTGAAATCCTACGCGCGGCAGGATCGGGATGCCTTCGAGCCTGTAAAAATGGGCGAAGCGCTCAATTCCGCCCTGGCCATGATGGAACCGCAACTGCGCCAGCGCAAGATCACCATCACCCGGTCCATCCCCGATGACCCGGTGATCGTGATGGGCGATAGGGTGCGTATCGAACAGGTGATCATCAACCTGCTGCGCAATGCCATGGACGCCACCGAAGCCAGCGACGATCCCGCCATCGACATCCTGCTGGCCGGTGGCGAAACCGCCATGCTGACCGTTCGCGACAATGGCCACGGGATCGAAGACATCGAAAACCTGTTCGAGCCGTTCTACACCACCAAGCAGCCGGGTGATGGGGTGGGCTTGGGTCTTGCCATTTCCTCGGGGATCGTCAACGACCTTGGGGGCCGGTTGACCGCGCGCAATGCGG